>QJWQ01000118.1 GCA_003235325.1 Gammaproteobacteria bacterium
GTTGCTGGTGGCCATTTTTCTGCCCGGCGAGGCAGAATGAGCGTGGTGTAGTGACTCTACATGAGCGAGAGCCTGCCCCGCGAGCACAGCGAGTGCCTTGGGTATTGATAACGAAGCGGGGCAAAAAATGGACCCAGCCCTCCGTGTTGAGTCTTAAAAATCACCACTCAGCGTTGCTCATCGCTTATTTGGAGTAACCAAACTACACTCCTCGCGCCTTGATTGGTGAATTTTTAGACTCAACAACGTCAATCCAATTAGTGTTAACAGGCCCTAGGAAGTTCCTTGTATTTTAAGGGCTTGCATTGGCCAACAGCCAATGGCGGCACGTCCATGTGCCGCATTAACCCTGCATAAAAGCTTGCCGGGTTGATAATAGGGGCTATTAGTGTTAGCAGGCCACCATGAAAAGTGGTCGTCAGGGGCCGGCTGCTCAATATGAAACGGAGGAAAGCATCGCCATGTCAGATGAACTTGAAATTCGTAACATGACCCGCACCGAGGTGGACGAACTGGTCAGCTGGGCTGCGCTTGAGGGTTGGAATCCCGGCCTGCACGATGCCGAGATGTTCTGGGTTACCGATCCCGAGGCCTTTATCGCGGCGGACCTCGAGGGCGAGATGATCGGTGGCGGGGCCATTACCTCTTACAACGGTGAATTCGGCTTTATGGGCTTTTTTATCGTCCGTCCGGAATATCGCGGTCGGGGTCTCGGCAACACCATCTGGCATGCCCGCCGGGAGCGGCTGCTTTCGCGGCTTCGCCCCGGTGCCAGCATCGGTATGGACGGTGTTTTCGAGATGCAGCCCTACTACGCCGGGGGCGGTTTTGTTTTCTCTCATCGTGACCTGCGTTTTCAGGCGGATATTCCGCAAAATCCGGAAATCAGCAGGGCAGAAGGAGCGGAAATTTTGCCACTGGCGGACCTGCCATTTGACCAGGTTCTCGCCTATGACCGCACCTGCTTTCCGGCACCGCGGCCGACCTTTCTCAAAGCCTGGATAGCCCAGCCCGATGCCCTGGCCCTGGGCTGCCGGCACAATGGCAAACTGAGCGGCTTCGGCGTGGTACGGCGCTGCGGTGAGGGTTGCAAAATCGGTCCGCTTTTTGCTGATGATGCCGATGTGGCCGAGGCTCTGTACAGCCATCTGGCCGCCTTCGCCGCCGGCGGACCGGTGTTTCTCGATACCCCGGAGAATAATCCCGCGGCAATCGAGCTGGCGCACCGGCACGGCATGACCGAGGTCTTCGGTTGCGCCCGGATGTACCTGGGACCTGCTCCCGACCTTGCCCACGAACGAATCTTCGGTGTGACCACCTTCGAGCTGGGTTGATGACCGAACGCGACCTGCTGGGGTACGGCGGTAATCCGCCCGATCCACGTTGGCCGGGTGGTGCGCGACTGGCGGTACAGTTCGTGCTCAATGTCGAGGAGGGCTCGGAGTCGTGCATTCTCAACGGTGACGACCGGTCGGAGGCCTATCTGCACGAATTGCCGGGCCGCCCGCCCCGCGTGGGTGAACGGGACCTGAGTGTCGAGGGCATGTACGAGTACGGCTCCCGGGCGGGCGTCTGGCGCATCCTCGAATTGTTTCGAGCGCGGGGCCTGCCATTGACAGCCTTTGCAGTCGGTCGTGCCCTCGAACTCAATCCGGAGGTTGGCCGGGCGCTGGCGGCTGCCGGACACGAGGTCGCCGGCCATGGTTACCGCTGGTGGTTACCGCTGGCTGGATTACCGCGAGATTCCCGAAGATGAGGAGCGGCTCCATATTGGTCAGACCATCGAAGTCATCGAACGCATCTGCGGCAAGCGTCCGGTGGGCTGGTACACCGGACGGGTCAGTCTGAATACCCGGCGTCTGCTGCGGGAGGAGGGCGGATTTCTCTACGACTCGGATACCTATAACGACGATTTGCCCTATTGGCTGGCCGGGTCGCCACCGCATCTGGTGATTCCCTACACCCTGGTCAACAACGACTTCCGCTACCTGCTGCCCGACGGATTTTCCTCCGGAAGCGATTTCTTTCAATTGCTCAAGGACGCTTTCGACCAGTTGTGGCTGGAGGGCGAACAATCCCCGAAGATGATGAGCATCGGGCTTCATGCCCGGATCAGCGGTCATCCCGCGCGGGCCATGGCGCTGGCGCGTTTTCTCGATTATCTGCAGGGCCAGGAGGGTGTGTGGATCTGCCGGCGGGAGGAGATTGCCCGGCACTGGCTGGCCGAGCATCCCGCGCAGGACCTTGTATATCAAAATCGTGTCGTTTGAGACTCAGGAGTGGTAGATCGACAGGGCTTGGTGAGCCCCACCGTTAACAGCATGGGTCACCACGCCTATCTGACGTTCACCCGAACAGTTGCCCGGGCATAAAACCCGTATCCTCATCCAGACTGGCTCTGACGTTTCACCTGACCAGTAGATACCCAACCGCCATCCTGTCCCGGTTTCGGTCCGTGTTACCGCAATACGGTTGAACCGCAACTCAGGTCAAAGCATCTTTATCTCCGCTGTAAGGCATAGGTTGTCGGTTGCCGGTTACGGACATATCGGCGATTGTCCTCCGGCCGGGTTGAATCGGCCGGGACCATGCTCGACGAATAAAGACAATAGGCGATCGTTGAAAGCTCTGCGGAGTTTCAGGACTCAAGGTCGCAAATTTGGGGTAATGCACGGGAGATATCCAATGATGACCATCAAGCGTACCTGGTTAATGACCAGCCTCTATATCATCAGCCTGCTGTTTTTAAACGCGGCGTCTTTCACTGTCCGGGCGACTACAGTGCTGCCCGCCACCGTTATCGATGATTTCGAGGACGGTGACGCCTCTGACTGGGTTTTCTTTGGCGGCAACGCCGCCGGTGGGGGCGGCGGTGTTGTCGATGACCGTCCCCGGGAAGGCAGCTTCTATCTCAGTACCGGCTGGGGTGGTGAAGGCACCGACAGTGGCTTCTATGGGGGTGCATTCAGGAATTTTGACAATAGCGCCCAGGTCGAGCTGCCGGCTGGCCCCTGGTTCAATGTCTGGATTCTCAATCAGGGTGATTCAACGGTCGACCGGTACACCCTGGAAATTACCCTGAGGGAAGACCTCAACGGTGATGGCTGGGCCAACGGCAGTGAAGATTCCTTCCGCTTTGACGCCACCTTCAACAACTCGGGATTTGACGATCAATGGGTGCTGGTGAGCGCGCCGCTCAGCAGCTTTGTCGATCAGTTCACCGGTGGCGACGGCTCCTTTAACGGTAATCTGGATGAAATTGTCGTGGTGTTGGCCGGGGTCGAGGGTGGTTCGGGTTCCACCATAGAAGTCGATTTTGACCAGTTTTCGTTTACGTCCGGCGGCCCTGTCTTCAGTGCGCTGACGGTGTTTGATGACATGGAACACGGAGACCCCTTTGGCAACGGCTGGTTTGCCTTTAACGGTGCGGTGGGCGGTGGCGGCATCGCTGCCGACGACAGCGATCTGGCTCCCGGTGATGGTGGTGCCTATTCCCTGGCAACCGGCTGGGGCTCTGGCGGCATCCCCGGGTTTTTTGGTGGCTTCGGTCGCACCAGTCCTGTCGATCTTGACGGGACCGACCACTTTAATTTCTGGATTAATCCGAATGCCGATCAGGACTATACGCTGGAGATCAATCTCCAGGAGGACGATAACGGCGACAACGCCGCAATTGCCGGCGATGACGATGAATTCCAGTACAACTGCGTCGTCTCCCCCAGCGGGCCCTGTGCGGTCAGCGGTGGCGGCTGGCAACTGGTGTCGATTCCCCTTGCGGATTTCGTCGACGACAATTCCTTTTTCACCGGCGGCAATGGCGTCCTCGACCCGGTGGCCACCGGAAACGGTGGCAACGGACAGCTGATCTCCATCGTGGTCGCTGTCATCGGCAACAGCGGTTCTGATGCCAATTTTCACACCGATTACTGGGCCTTTTCAGAAGGTCCCCTGGCGACACCGGGCCAAATTGTCGATGATTTTGAATATGGCCTGCCCACAGGGTTTGACGGCAATGGCTTGCCGGTGGGCTTCGCGACTTTCAGCGACGGCAGCCCGATCGCGATAGATATTACCGATGCACCGCCGGTACCGGTGCCGGGCTCGGTTGCGGGTAATCACCTGCTGGCCATGACCGGTAACGTCAGTGCCTTTGCCGGCTTTGTCCATTATTTCGAAAATGCCGCGGCCGATACCTGGGTGCCCCGGGACTGGAGTGCTTTCGAGGGTCTGAGTGTATGGCTCTACGGGCAGAATACGGGAACCACGCTGTTTCTGGACGTCCTCGACAACCGCAATCCCGGTTCCACCTCGGATGACGCGGAGCGGTTTTCCATCAGCCTTGTCGACAATTTCAGCGGTTGGCAGTTGTTTGAATTCCCTTTTGCAGACTTTGCCCGCAAGGAGATCGGCAACGGCGCGCCCAACGACGGCTTTAACCTGAACCAGGTTCACGGTTGGGCTCTGGGCATGCTCTCTACCTCGGGGGAAGAAGTCACCTACTACGTAGACGATGCCATGTTGTTCGGTGAGGCAGAAGTTCCCGAATTGTCCATCAGCTTCGCCTCCGGCGGCTACAGCATCGAGGAAGGCATGACGGGCGACATTGCCGTCAAACTCAACCGGCCGATGAACAGTGACGATCCGGACTGGGTATCCGTTGATTATGTGACCAGCCCCGGCACGGCGAGTCCCATTGAAGACTATCTGCCGGTATCCGGCACACTGACATTCGTCAACGGTGGCCCTTCAGAGCTGAAGTTTGCGCTGGAAACTCTGGACGACAGCAAATGGGAAGGGAGTGAGAGCATCATCCTCAAGCTTGCCAACCCGATCAATGCCATGACCGGACTGGCAGCGCAGGCCACCGCCTTTATCGAGGAAAACGATGTTTTTGATCCATTGCTGCTGGAAGATTTCGAGCGCTTCCCCTACCAGTGGAGCACCAGCGCCGACCTCAGTGTGTCATCGAGGACGCTGACTTCGACCGATCCGATGGCGCTACCCGATCAGGAGGACGATGAAAGTGTTCTGCAAGTAGAACGTCCCCTGGTGGTTGAGACGCTGGTGTCGGGCAATATTTGTAAAGTCCGGGAAGATAGCTGGGAAATATGGGATCTGTTGAAATTCTGGGATGACGAGGGAGAAGCGAGCAGTCGTGGCGTTATTCCTGTCGCCCTGCTCACCACTGACACTTTTGATGCCCTGACCATTGATCACACCTCCGTGACTTTAGGAAATGCCAGCGAAACCCATCTGGACAGGAACACGGGGCAGGCGAAACGTCACCTGGAGGACGTGGACAATGACGGCGACCTGGACCTGGTCCTGCACTTCCGTGCCGACGAAACAGGCATCGATTGTGACGTTTATCCCCTGCCCATCAAGGGCAGGACCTTTGCCGGTCAGCCCATTGCGACGGGTGCGTCCAGCGCTGTTCTCAGCCAGGACTTCGCCATCGGCAGGGACTGGTCAGAGGGCGAGGCGTTGACCTTCTGGTACTACGGCAGCGGCAGCGGTGCGCCGGTCAGCGTACAGCTAAAGGACAACAGGGCTCCGGACCCCGGTCCCGCCGGCTGGAATATGGTCTGGAGCGAGGAGTTCAATGAGCCCGCCGGTACGGTCCCCAATCCGCAATACTGGAGTTACGAAATCGGCGACGGCAGCATCAATGGCATTCCCGGCTGGGGCAACGAAGAGTTGCAGTACTACACCGATGATCCGGCCAATGCCGCCACTGACGGCCTGGGCAATATGGTCCTGACAGTGCGCGAGGCCGACGGCTCCCTGGATTGCTATTACGGCCCCTGTGAATACACCTCGGCCCGCCTGCTATCCTGGCGCAAGGCGGAATTCGCCTACGGCCGCATCGAATCCCGCATCCGGGTGCCCGAAGGTTCAGGCATCTGGCCGGCCTTCTGGAGCCTCGGCACCGATATCGACCTCGTCGGTTGGCCGCAAACCGGTGAGATCGATTTCATGGAGTTTGTCGGGCGGCTGCCGAATGAAATTTTTGGCACCATCCATGGGCCCGGATACGCGGGGGGCGCCAGTTTCAATGGCATCTATGCCTTTGGCGAGCCGGTCTACAACGACTTCCATACCTTCACTGTCGAGTGGGAACCGGATCTGATCAGGTGGTACGTCGACGGCATCCTCTACCACTGGGCGACACCGGCCGACGTGGCTCCGAACGAATGGGTCTTCAATGATCCGGTCTTTCTGCTGCTCAATGTGGCGGTCGGCGGCAATTTTGGTGGTGCGGTTGATCCCGACCTGCAGGTGCCCCTGGCAATGGAAGTCGACTATATCCGTGTCTACCAGGCAGACGACAGTGCAGAACGTTTCCAGGCGACCTTTACCGATAGCCACAGTGGCTGGCAGCAGATTGAAGTGCCGTTTGCCAGTTTTACCCGCAGCACGGAACAACCGCCGAACGCGCCTGACGACGGTCTGACCCTGACCGAGGTCTGGGGTTACGGCTTTGAGTTCCCCGCCGCCACCACCAACGACGGACCGGTGTTGCTCGACCAGGTGCGGTTGAAGATTCCTCCGCCGCCACTGGCCATTACTGTCAGCAACCTCAATGACGGCGGCATCGGGTCACTGCGGCAGGCGTTGGCGGACATCGCCAGCGGGGGAACCATCTCTTTCGAGGCCGGCCTGGCCGGTGGCACCGTCTTTCTCACGTCGGGGCCATTGGTAGCCGACCGCAACCTCAGCATCGATGCCGCCACCGCACCCGGGCTGGTGCTGAGTGGTGGCAACAGTTCCCGGGTATTCGAGATAACCGCCGGCGCAACAGTGAGCATGAATGACCTGGTGATCGCCGACGGCGCGGCTGCCCCCCAGGGTGGCGGTATCCGCAATTTTGGCACCCTCAACCTCGACCGGGTCGTGGTTCGGGACAATACCGAGAACAGCGCCGGTCCGCCCAGCTTCGATCTCGGTGGGGGCGGCATTTACAACGGTGACGGTTCGACGCTGAACCTGACTGACAGTACGGTGACCGGCAACGCCACGCTTAATCAACCCGGCGGCGGCCTATACGGTTTCTTCAATAGTACCGTCAATATCACGCGCAGCACGATCAGCGGCAATATTGCCGGCGACGTCGGCGGTGGCCTGCGCATGCTGGGTAACGCCACCGTGCTCAACAGCACATTCAGTGGCAACACGTCGACCACATGGCACGGCGGTGCTGTATTCCACACCGACGGCCAGTTGACGGTATCCAACTCAACATTTGCCGACAATATCGCACCGGCGGGTACCGCTTCGGGCATCCTGGTGGCGACCTTTGGCGCCCCTGCGAATGCGACACTCACCAATAATGTCATCCAGGGCAGCGGCGGCGCCTTTGCCTGTGCCATCGAGGGTGGCGGTGCGGCGACCATCACGTCAGGTGGGTCCAACCTTATCAGTGACGAATCCTGCAACCCGAACGGCACCACTGACCAGGTGTCCACCGACGCGCAATTGGGTCCGCTGATGAACAATGGCGGGCTGACGCTGACCCACGCACTCGGGGTCGGCAGTCCTGCTGTCGACGCGGCCGATGGCGGTGCCTGCCCGGCAACCGATCAGCGCGGGGTGACACGTCCCCAGGGTGCCGGCTGTGATATCGGGGCGTTTGAGCTGGCACCCTGAGATTACCGGATCGACAGTTGCAGTTCTGCGTTGACTGGGGCCCTGTGTGGGACCGGGGCGCTGCTCCCGGCAATACCAGCTCCCGCTGTAACAGGCCCCGATCATCGGGAGGGCGACCTCAATTAGCGGGGTTTTCAGCGGTGCCCTGAAATCGGTAATCGACCCGGCAATGAAGATTGCCGGGTTGATCATTTTCGCCAGTTGTAAATCAGCACCCTCAAATGTCGCCTGAGATCGCCAGGCTGCAGCATCAAGGCCGCAGTAAAGCAGCTCAATGATTCGCTGAAATCAAACGGGTAATCTGGCTGATAGCGCGGATAATATCGCTTACAGCCTCTGGCATTTTAAGCCGAACGAAACGCTTTATTGACTGCTTCAACCCTCAGGGCTGATCATTGATTGTGACAGTGATAATCCATCCATCCTCAGCCGCCATTGACCCTCTATGTACAAGCTCAGTTTCTTTGTTCCCGAATCACACCTGGAAGTGGTCAAGGCGGCGGTATTTGCCACTGGTGCCGGCCGTATCGGCGATTACGATCAGTGCTGCTGGCAGGCCCTGGGCACCGGCCAGTTCCGGCCGCTGGCGGGCAGCAACCCGTACCTGGGGACGCAGGACAGGGTGGAACGGGTGCCGGAATACCGGGTGGAAATGGTCTGCGAGGATGGATTTATAAAAAAGGCGGTACGCGCTCTGATAGCAGCTCACCCCTACGAGGAGCCAGCCTATGACGTGGTGGCGTTATATCAGCCACCGATGAGCTAGGGCCAGCTATCAGAAGATTCAGGTGCGGTCGGGTGTTCGTGAAGCCCGATAGCAAAACGCCCGCCAGGCCTTACTCCGGTCAAAATGGCGCTTTTTGACCTGAGGTTCCAAAAGGGCCATTGTTACGGTAATGACAGGTGCAGACTGCCGCCTGTCGGTTTGATTATAAAAACTCGGGTTGGGCGTACAAGACGCGGGGCAGACTGCCAACTATGGCGCAAAATAATAGCGGAACGCTGTTGCAGGTGATGCTGGACCATCACACGGCATTTTTCTGGCTGTTTCAGGTGCTGGGCTGGACAGGCATTTCTATTGTCAGTTATTTCAGTTTAAACCTCTGGTATGACCAGCCCGAAGTGGAGTACCTGGCCCACAACATTGTTCAGTCAGTGGTGGGCATCTTTGTCTCCTGGCCCATGCGTCCCATCTACCGGTGGCTGTGGCACGTTTCGCTGTTGCCAAGACTTTTGCTCACCTTGCTGGTGGTGTTGGCATTGTCCCTGGTGTGGGCCGCACTCAGGCTGGTGTTGTTTTTATATCTCACCGACGAAACAGGGCTTTGGTCCGATTTCGGTGGCTGGTACTTTCCCTCGATTTTTATTTTCTTCTGCTGGACGGCCCTTTACTACGGGGTCAAATACTACGAACTGTTTCAGGGAGAGCATGAGACCCTGCTGCGACTGGAAGCGGAGCGTCAGCAGGAGGCGGTAAAACGCATCCAGGCTGAGTCCGAGGCGCAGCAGGCGCAGCTCAAGATGCTGCGTTACCAGCTCAATCCCCATTTCCTCTTTAATACACTTAACGCTATCTATTCGCTGGTGGCGGCGAATAGGACTGAATCCGCCTGCCAGATGATCTTGCATCTCAGCAGCTTTCTGCGTTATTCCCTGGAGAAGGACGCGGTTCAGCAGGTTCAGCTGTCGCAGGAAATCAAAATGCTGAATCTCTATCTCCAGATCGAGCAGACCCGCTTTGCCGAAAGGATGAGTGTCGATGTGGAGGTCGAACCCGGGCTGGAGGATTGCGAGATTCCCAGCCTGATCCTGCAACCCCTGGTCGAGAATTCCATCAAATATGCTATCGCCTCCTCAGAGGAGGGCGGGCGAATCCGCATTGTCGGCAAGCAGGACGGGGGTCGTCTTAACGTCTCGGTGGAGGACTCCGGCGCGGCCGAAGGCATTGATTCGGAAGAAATTACCAAGGGCACCGGCGTCGGATTGCGCAATATCCGGGAGCGCTTGACCACTTTGTACGGGAATGACTTCGACCTCAATATTGAGGATTCCCTCCTGGGGGGAAAAATGGTGACGTTGCGCATCCCTTTGTCCAGGCAGCAGGAACCACCCCATGATTAAACTCAAAACACTTATTGCCGACGATGAACCCCTGGCCAGGGAATTGATGGCCAGCGTCCTGGCCAATATCGAAGCGGTAGAAGTTGTCGGTGCTGCCAGGAGTGGCAGGGAGACCATTGAACTGGTGCGAAAGCTGTCCCCCGATCTGTTGTTCCTGGATATTGAAATGCCGGGCGGCAATGGTTTTGACGTGGTCAAGGCACTGCAGGCGGACACCATGCCGATGGTTATCTTTGCCACCGCCTACGACCAGTACGCCCTGGATGCCTTCAACCTCCACGCGGTGGATTATGTGCTCAAGCCCATGGACCCGGTCAGGGTTCGCCAGTCGGTGCAGCAGGCGGTGATGCGTTATACCGCCAACCGGCTGTTGAACCTCAAGGGGCCCCTGATGGGGGCTATCGGCGAGATTCTCAGGGGTAAGGGTAAGGTAGAACCGGACAGCCCCCCAAGTGTGGAAAAGGAGGAACGCAAACTGGCGATTCGTGATACCGGCTCCGTGGAATTCGTGCCCTTTCAGGATATCGAGTGGGTTGACGCTGCCGGCGATTACATGTGCGTCCACGTGGGGGACAAGACCCATGTGATGAGAAGCACCATGGCCGAGCTGGAGGAAAAACTGGCGGGCACATCCTTCGCCAGAATCCACCGATCGACCCTCGCCAATCTCGACAAGGTCTGCAGTATTGACGTGCTGCCCAAGGGCGAACGGTTACTCCACATGGAAGGGGGAAACAGCCTGAAAGTCAGCAGAAATTACCGACAGGCAATTGCTCGCCTGGGCTGATGGTCCGCTTCACCGCAAGGAAAATCCGCCTCACCGAAGATACATTTAGTTAGCGTTGCGCCTGTGTAATGGTGGCACCGGGTTAAGACTCAATCACCAAAACATACGGGGGCAACTTCAAAATGTACAAGCAAATTTTTAGTAAATCACCGTTAGCCTGCAGCATAGCTCTGGCACTCGGAGCGGGCAGCCTGTCGACATTGGCGGTCGCTGATGAAGATATTGAAACGGCCGGCTCCATGGAAGAGATCGTCGTCACCGGTATTCGCGCCAGTCTCATGGCATCGGTCGACAGAAAACGCGATTCCTTCGGTGTGGTGGATGCTATCACCGCAGAGGATATCGGCAAATTTCCGGATACCAACCTGGCCGAATCACTGCAGCGCGTCACTGGCGTGTCCATCGATCGCAGCAATGGCGAGGGCTCCAGGATCACCGTCCGCGGTATGGGGCCGGAATTCAACCTGGTCACCCTGAATGGCCGGCAAATGCCAACAACAGCTGGACGCTCCTTTGATTTTGCGGACGTCGCTTCCGAATCGGTCAGCGCCGTGGAAATCTACAAAACCTCAAAAGCCAGCCTGCCCACAGGTGGCATCGGCGCCACGGTGAATATGGAAACCACCAGGCCCCTGGATATGCCCGGGTTCAGGGTCTCGGTCGGGTCCAAGGCGGTGCACGAGCTATCCAATGACAAGGGCAGCGGCGACGACTTTACGCCGGAAATTGCCGGTCTGTTCAGTAACACTTTCGCCGAAGACACAATCGGTATTCTGATCTCTGGCGCGGTCCAGGAGCGCAACAAC
>QJWQ01000097.1 GCA_003235325.1 Gammaproteobacteria bacterium
TAGCCATTTTCGGCGTAGAAAATCCCTGCACCGTTTAACAAGTAAACAGCGTGCTTTGTTTAATTTTGGAAAAAGGTTATGCGCTGAATTTGTCTTGATGCTTTAATAAATCTGCTTTGTTTTAACGGCAAGCAGATGTGAAAAACCGTTTCGGCTTTTCCGGAGCATCAGGGCTGGGATTTTTTTCATTCCGTTCGCATAAACTACCCACAGGTTAATTCAATAAATTCTAAATAAACCATTCGGTAGCTCAGCTAACCTTCTCGATAAAATACAGGAGTGAGGTTCTGAAGCTTTGTGCCGCCGGCTTTCACCGGTTTTACTTTTTCGAGGTGTGGCGATATTAATATTCGTAATTGTGATTAGATTCAAAGAAATACAGGCTGATGGTAAACAATGTCCGACGAACGGTATGTTGCTTATCGAACGGCTTGGTTTTCAGATCGATTTTATGATGTGACGTTTACGTGAGAAGTATAGTTTTAAACCTGTGGTGACATTTTTTATTGAAAAAAGAGAACTGGAGTGCATTGACGGAAAGTCGCTAAATCTGAAGAGTGGTCACTATCCCTCGTGGGTTGCTAGCGCAAGAATTGTACTCCGCTTTGACGATCAACCTGCGAGGGTTGTTCCAACTGTGTACACCGTTGGTGATCGAAGCAAAAATGCGCTGCTTCTTTCCGATCTGTCCAGACAAGGTTTCACTGGTCTACCACCATCGTTCTGAATTGGCCAGCAAGTGGTTGCTTCGGGTAAGACCAACGGCTTATTTTTCGCCCTGTTTCAATCGCATCAGCGAAGCAACTGCTAGCGGCAGAAGGTGCTGTCAGCCCGGAGCATATTCTCCACCTTCAGCCAGCGCTGGAGGAGTGGCATGACCGATAGGGACAGGATTGCCCAGGCGTGTTGGGCCGGATCGATAAAACCGTGACGTAGATAACTGACCGGCAGATGGAGGCCGCAGAAGACATACAGTCGCAGAAAACAGTAATGATCGCGGTAGCTGTGGAACAATGACCCCATCTGATCACCACGTAGTGGGTTGTCCGAGGGATCAAAATCCGGAATCAGTCGTCCGGGTTGTCGATCGCGGGCACGAACACACTGCTGAAACAGAGTCCGGTGGCTGGCCAGGACCGACGCCCGATCCGGTCTCTGTACCGGCCGACTCAGGGTGGCTGTGGTGGCCGACGTCTCCACGCATTATCTGGCGGCCTGTGGAGCCAATTCATGACACACTCGGAAAGACCTTGGGGTCCTGCCACCCGAGAGTGGGGCGTATATGCACCGCTCAAGTAGTTCCCTCAAGTAAGTGATCGAGGCTAGCCTTGCGTCGGCAACCTTCCACAACCCTGGCCACAGAGCATGTCAGTGCTTTGTCCTTTCTGACCCGGATCAGGATTCGGATTGCGCCATTGCTGGTATCTTCGCCGCCGCTGAAATAAGCTTCGACTTTACGTTGTTTGACCAATGGAAACTGGACGAAAGTTTGGTAGCATTCTGTCGCGGTGGTATTTCTTGTTATGAAGGCGTCGACACCCTAATATTCAGGACATTTCCGCCGTTTTTATATTCCCCATTCATGAAATATCCGGGCTGGCGGCGGTTCATGGTTATGAATAAAGTTGATCTTCATCAAGTTTTACCCGTCTTTCCAGGCGCACCCGAGGTGGACGGGGACAATTACCGGTCTTTACCCTCGGACCCGTTCCGCGGAGATGATTTATGCGACTGATTACCGCTGTTATCAAACCCTTCAAGCTAAAGGATGTGCGCAGTGCCCTGACCAAAGCCGGGGTGCAGTACATGACTATCAGTGAGGTGAAGGGTTTTGGCAGGCAAAAGGGCCACACGGAATTGTATCGTGGCGCTTCCTATGTGCTGGATATGCTGCCCAAGGTCAGGCTCGAAGTGCTGGTAACCGACGAAATGGCCGAGCAGGTCGTCGAAGCTATTCGCGAATCGGCGCACACCAGCAAAATTGGTGACGGCAAGATTTTCGTCACCCCGTTGCAACAGGTCATACGCATACGCACCGGTGAGACGGGTCCCAGTGCCGTCTGACCCGGCATCCCGGGAACTCTGTCCAGGCCTACGGCGCGGTTTCGCATTGCCTTCGCCGTTTAAATTAAACGATGAAATTCAGGGCGTTGGCACACGATTGTCAAAATCCTCACCCTTGAAATAGAGGCGAATCGGAAAACCGGTATCCTTTCCCAGGTAGATAATCAGGCCGTAATAGTCATTTTCAAAGTCTTTTGCCCATTCGTAGCGCACCTTGATCCGGGTTTCCGGAATATCCGGTTGTCTGCCAACGACGATGACTTCCTGGATGTTATCGGTACTGGATACCGCCGATTTGGGAATGGCAACGGTGACACGTCGTTTACCGTCCACCGGGACGGCATCGATAGTGCCCATTTTGGCCCCGATGATTTCCTCCTTGTAGCCCTCGGTCTCCTCGATCCAGCCGGTTTCCATATCCTCTGACAGGAGTGGTGAACAAATGAGCAAACCGGCCAGACAACATATTCGCAACTGGGATTGCACGGATTTTTTCTCCTCTCGCCGTCTACGAATGGATTTCACCGGGATCATGGAAAGGCACTGGCTTTGGTCCCACAACCCCGGCACAAGCCAATTTTTGACCCCGTCCCTTAAACAGAGTACCTAGTCTATAGTATAGGATGAAGTACATACCCCGGTGTTTCCGTTATGAATCTTATCGATACTCTTCAAAATGCCGATGCCCTGGTGCTGGTGGATGTCCAGAACGATTTCTGTCCGGGCGGCGCCCTGCCGGTGACAGAGGGTGATCGCGTGGTGCCGGCTCTCAATCGCTGGATTGATGCGGCCTCCGGCACCCGAGCGCTGGTGGTGGCGTCCCGTGACTGGCATCCCGTTGAGCATTGTTCCTTCCAGTCCCAGGGCGGCCCCTGGCCACAGCACTGCCTGCAGGATACCCCCGGAGCCGCTTTCCATCAGGATCTGGCCCTGCCCCCTGATGCCGTCCTGGTCAGCAAGGGTACCGCTTTTGACCGGGATGCCTATTCCGCTTTTGATGGCACCGGCCTGGCAGTCTTCCTGAAAAAGAAAGGAATTAAACGTCTCTGGGTGGGCGGCCTCGCCCAGGACGTCTGCGTTTTGAGAACGGTTGTCGATGCCTGCCATCTCGGCTTTGAAACCCATGTGTTGTTGTCGGCGACGCGGCCGGTGTTTCCGGAAAAATCCGCACTGGCACTGGCGGAGATGACTGCGGCGGGAGCTATTCTGGAGCAGGATGACCGGTGAGTTTTTTTCAGGGAATTTCCGAGCCGGAATTGGGGCTTTTCGTCGATCTCTACGAATTGACCATGGCCCAGGCTTACCACGCCCAGGGATTGGAGCAACCGGCGGTATTTACGCTGCATTTTCGCACCATGCCTCCTGGACGCAATTTCGTTGTCGCCTGCGGCCAGCACCATGCAGCGCGGCTGGCGTCGCAGTTACGGTTTCCGCGGCAACAATTGCAACGGCTGGCCGAACTCGGCCACTTTGAAGGGGCTTTCCTGGACTGGTTGGCCGGCTTCCGCTTCACGGGCGAAATCCGCGTGCTGCCTGAGGGCACTCCCGTATTTCCCCATGAGCCCCTGCTGGAAGTGGAAGCCCCGGTGGTCCAGGCGCAGCTGCTGGAAACCCTGTTGATGAATTACATCAGCACCGAGACGGTGCTGGCCACGAAGGCGGTGCGCACAGTGCTGGCAGCCGCAGGCCGCCCGGTGGTCGATTTCGGCATGCGCCGTATGCATGGTTTCGACGCCGCCCTGCGCGGGGTTCGTTCCTATCGGACCGCAGGACTTACAGCCACCAGCAACGTCCTCGGCAGCCTGCAGTACGGCCTGCCGGCCACCGGGACAATGGCCCACTCCTTTATTCAGGTTCACAGCGACGAAATGGAGGCGTTTCGCGCCTTTGCCCGACTCTATCCCGGGACCACGTTACTGGTGGATACCTACGATACCCTGGCCGGGGTCGACAAGGTTATCGCTCTGGTCAGAGACGAGGGACTCCAGGTTGGCGCTATTCGTATCGACTCAGGCGACCTGGCGCAACTGGCCAGGGCCGCCCGTAAACGGCTCGATCAAGCGGGATACAGGGAGATTCGCATCATCGTCAGCAGCGGGCTCGACGAGTGGTCGGTGCGGGACCTGATCGCTGCCGGGGCGCCCATTGATGGATTTGGCGTCGGCACCCGGCTCGGCGTATCCGAGGATGCGCCGTCCCTGGATTTCGCCTACAAGCTGACAGCCTATGACGGTGAGCCACGGCTCAAGAGCAGTCCGGGCAAGAAGGTACTGCCCGGTCGCAAGCAGGTCTGGCGCTGTTATGATCAAGCCGGCTGCATGGTGGAAGACATCATCGGCTGTCACCGGGAGCAGCACACCGGGGAACCCCTGTTGATAACCGCCGTTTCCCAGGGCCAGCCCGTGAGTCCGGCGCCGGACCCCGAGCAGAGCCGGCAGCGGCTGCAGCTGAGTCTGGAGCGTATGCCCAAGCCATTATTGGCCCTGGAACTTGCCGATCAACCCTACACCGTACGGATCAGTGATGCGCTAGAGGCGCTGTACCGACAAACCCTGCAAGCGGTGACCGGAGGTGGCGCAACCGTTGCACCAGACGACCTGGAGACTGGAACAGGGCACTTGAAATGATTGCTGTCCGCTGTGTAAAAAAGGGCTTTCGGGTTGGAAATCATTTACCTGCTGTTCGCTCTGACGGTGGCCATTCGTTACCCGAGGCCAGGCGGTCTTCCCCTGCACGGGGGTCAGCGCCGCCGTGGCAGCAGCATCGACAGGAACAGTCAGAAGGCTGAGTTCATGGTCAGACAGCAAGACCCCCCTGGTATTGATGACAAGGTGGCTTTTCTCGCCAGCGCTGACGCTTATCCCGGATATGTCGGTCCGGTCAGGGTGATCGAAACCCACCTGTCCTGGGTCTTTCTTACCCGGAATCGCGCATACAAGCTGAAAAAGCCGGTAGAGCGGGGGCTTCTCGATTTCACTAACATCGATGTCCGCTACCGCAATTGTCGGGAGGAGGTACGGCTTAACCGGCGACTGGCGGGTGACACTTACATCGGCATCGAGCCCATCAGCCTCGATAGCAGAGGCCGGTTGCAGTTGGGAAACGGAGGCAAGGTAGTGGACTGGCTGGTGGTGATGCATCGCCTGCCAGAGGCGGATATGCTCAGCAATCAGATCGAGGCCGGACGCATCAACGAGGTAGCACTGGAGCGAGCGGCATCAACTCTGGCCCGATTCTATGCGACCGCCGAAGCTGTCGACCTCGATGAGAACCGATACCTGCAATTACTGACTGGCGTTATCGAGGAAAACCGCCGGTCTCTGGCGCCGTTTGCCCTGGCGGGATGCCAGGAGTTATGTCAGCGGCAGCTGGAATTGATGGCACTGCAACCGTCCCTTTTTGGTGACAGGGCCAGGGCAGGCATGATCATCGAGGTCCATGGCGACCTGCGTCCCCAGCACATCTGCCTCACCGACCCGCCGGTGATAATCGACTGCCTGGAATTCAGCCGCAGTCTGCGTATCCAGGACAGGGTTGACGAGCTGTCTTTTCTGGCCATGGAATGTGACATGTTGGCGGCACCCCGAGTCGGCGAAATCCTTTTTAACACCTACAGAGCCATTACCGGGGACCGCCCGCCGATTGCACTGGTGGCTTTCTACAAGTCCTATCGAGCCTGTACTCGAGCCAAACTCTGTGTCTGGCACCTTGAAGATGTCGCCAAAAACCGGCACAGCCACTGGCTGCAAAAGGCTGCTAACTACCTGGTTCTGGCACGGCGATATGCCGAGGATTTCGATCGCTGAGCCGAGGGTATGGCGGCAGTCGCATCGGGCGACAGTTCGTATTCCATACGGAAGAAAGTATCGGTGAAAGGTCCGGCGACGATTCCCCCGGAAGGCCCGGTGCTTACCCCGTGCCGGTAGGGCCTGTTAACGGTGCCTTTTCTTCCTTCAGGGTTCCAGTTCCGTCAGCGAGTTGCCGTCATGCATTCGCCGAATGGCCTCTCCCACCAGGGGTGCGATATCAATGATCGCCAGCCTGTCCTGAAAAGGGCCAGTATCCAGACCGGGCGGTAAGGGGATACTGTTGGTTACCGCCACTCGGCTTATGGCGGCTGACCCCAGGGCCTCGGCGGCGGCGGTGGCAAATACCCCATGGGTGGCAAGGGTAAAAACCTCAGCGGCGCCCTGACGCCGGAATGCCTCGGCCGCGCGCTTCATGGTGCCGCCACCGGCGATGAGATCGTCGACAATCAGCACCGTACGATCGACGACATCGCCTACCACTGCGCTACCTGTTACCAGGTCCTTACTTCGGTGCTTTTCCATGAAAGCGTGGGCTACTGGCTGCCCCAGCCGTCCGACCAGGGCTTCGCGGAACTGTTCCGCCCGTTTGACGCCGCCGATATCGGGAGAGGCGACCGTTACCGACCGGCCTTGTAGCTGCGGCAGAAAGTGGTCGATCAACGGGCCATGGGCACTCAGATGTTCGGAGTGGCAGCGAAAGGCATTTTGAAAGGCGGCGTGATTGTGAACATCCAGGGTCACCATGCGGTCGATACCGACAGCTTCAAATAACTGGGCAAGATAGCGGCTGGTCACCGGGTCCCTGGGCTTGGTTTTGCGCTCCTTGCGGGAGTAACACAGGTAGGGTATCACTGCCGTGACCCGCGCGGCGCCGTTTTCCCGAAGTACCGCCAGCAAAAACAGCAGGCGCACCAGGCGGTCATTCAGGCTCTGCTGGCGGTCACCGTAGACCGACTGCACCACGTAGACGTCCCGGTTGCGCACGCTTTGCAGGGGACGGATCTTGTGTTCACCGTCCTCAAATTCCCGTTCCTCGTGTTCACCGAGAGGCAGGCTAAGGTGCTGGCTGACCCGTGTGGCAAAAGCCCTGCCGCTGTTGAGGCTGAATATGACCGGATCACTGCGGGTGTCAGGGCTGTTCATTGACGGGTACTTCTCCAGTATCGGTAGTTTCAGTGCCGGTTTTGACCAATGCCGCTCCTCCGGCCCCTGTCCCGGACCTGTCGATCATGGTCCGGTCTCGGGTGAATGGCCGGCGACCAGCCAGGTGACAAACCAGTTTGACGCCAGTTGCTGGACCCTGTCCAAAGTCCCGGCTTCCTCGAACAGGTGACTGGCGCCGGCAATAATTTCCAACTGGTGCTGGCAGCTGATTTGCCCGGCGGCCTGTCGGTTCAAAGCCAACAGGGAGGTATCCCGTTCACCGACAATCAAGAGACTGGGTGCCTGCACTTTCGGCAGAAACCGGCCGGCAAGATCCGGACGACCACCCCGGCACACCACGGCCCGCACCAGATCCGGGTGTTCGGCGGCGGCAATCAGCACAGCGGCGGCACCGGTTTCAGCACCAAACAGACCCAGGTGCAGGTGACCCGTCCGGGGCTGGCGGCGCAACCAGTCGATGACGCCGGCGAGGCGCTGGCTCAACAGGGCGATATTGAAACGAAACTCCTGGGTGACCTCATCCAGGCTCTTTTCTTCCGGACTGAGCAGGTCAAACAACAGCGTACCGATACCGGCCCGGTTGAAGACCTGCGCCGCAGCCCGGTTGCGCGGGCTGAAACGGCTGCTGCCGCTGCCATGGGCAAAGGCAACAATTGCGGATGCGCCCGGGGGCAGAACCAGTGCGCCCTCCAGCACGGCATCGGCCAGTGCCAGAGTCAGGGATCCATTGTCGTTACCAGCCATCGGGCCTCCCGGATATTCTCGGTGGTCATTCGTTAATGACCGAATAGTTACGGTCTCGTCAGCGTTTTCGCCAGGCGCGGGCCAGCAGTGCCTGGACCTCGTCCTCGGATACCTGGTCAAAATCCCGATGCCAGTTCCAGGCCGGCAACTTGCCGATTTGGCATCGTTAATTCCATGGCAAACCCGCCGATTTCGGCCGGTGCAGGCAGTGCCTGTGTGTTTGCCCCGCACCCCCCTGAGTCTAGTCAATTAGCCGGCAAAGGGACAATTTGTTGGCACCGGAGCCACAAAAAAACGGGCAGAGCATACCGACAGCGCATACCGGCAGTGCTCGCCGAGACGATACATCCATCGGGTTTTGTCTATGCTTTTGATGGGGCTCAACTATGGTGGCGGAAAATGACCGGGAATAGGCCAATAAGACTGTTTCTCTGCGGCGATGTCATGACCGGCCGGGGAATCGACCAGGTGCTGTCCCATCCCGCCAATCCGGGGATTCACGAGGCCTGGGTCACCGATGCCCGGGACTATGTCGACCTGGCCGAACGGATTCATGGCGAGATACCGGCGCCGGTGGCATTTGACTACATCTGGGGTGATGGCCTGGCGGAACTTGACGAACGCAAACCGGATGTCCGCCTGATCAACCTGGAAACCAGTATCACTCGCAGCGATGATTTCTGGCGCGGCAAGGGTATCAATTACCGCATGGATCCCGCCAATATTCCCTGCCTCGGTGTTGCCGGCATCCAGTGCTGCGCCCTGGCCAATAACCATGTGCTGGATTGGGGCTACTCCGGCCTGATCGAAACCCTGAAAACTCTCGGTGATGCCGGTATTGCATTCGCCGGGGCCGGCCGGGACCTGAGCGCAGCGGCGACCCCGGCGATCCTGGATCTCGGTGAACGGGGCAGGGTGCTGGTGCTGTCCCTGGGTTTCGCTTCCAGCGGCATTCCCGAAACCTGGGCTGCCCGGGACGATATGGCCGGTGTCAACTGGCTGGCCGGGCCGTCAACCGGGGCGGTGGAAGCCATTGCCGAGGCTATCGGTGCCCTTCGACGAAGCAGGGATATCGTGGTTGCCTCAATACACTGGGGCAGTAACTGGGGCTACAGCATCCCGGACGATCAGCGGGCCTTTGGCCGCCGGCTGATCGACGAGGCCGGTGTCGACATAGTTCACGGTCATTCCTCACACCACCCCAGAGCCATCGAGGTTCATGGCGGCAAGGCCATCATCTACGGCTGCGGCGATCTGATAAACGATTACGAGGGCATCAGGGGCCACGAGGCGTACCGGGGCGACCTGTCGCTGATGTATATTCTTGATGTGGATGCCGACAATGGCCGGTTGCTGGCGATGGAACTGGTGCCGATGCAAATGCGGCGATTTCGCCTGACCCGGGCCAGCCAGTCCGACCGCCAGTGGCTGATGGCGGTGCTGAAGCGTGAGGGGCAAATTCTGGGCACCCGGCTGCAGCAAACCGGGGAGGGTGGGTTCTGGCTGCAATGGAATTGACACCCGGATCGGGCCAATCAGTGGGCAATTATTCCCCCGCCTATTTTCTTTCCTGTTCTCCTGCGAGGATATCGCATTGATAAAAGGCCCCTGGTTGTTGCCCGAGGGCGTCTACCAGTCGCGGCAACAGCAGGGACATTTTGGCCATCAGGGTCCAGGGCGGATTGACTACGATCATGCCGGCGGCGGTCATACCATAGCCGGGGGCATCGGCCGCAACAGCCAGTTCAAAGCGCTGGATATTACCGATACCGCTGGTCCTGAATTTTTTCTCCAGGGAATCGATGCGACCCCGTTCCACCACCGGGTACCAGAGGGCGTAGATGCCGGTGGAGAATTTTTTCCAGGCTGCGGCCAGGGCGTCGAATACCCGGGCATAGTCGGTTTTGATTTCGTAGGAGGGGTCTATCAGGATCAGTCCCCGGCGGGAAATCGGTGGCAGCAGCGCCAGCAGACCTTTGAATCCATCCTCGTGCAGTACCCGGGCCCGAAGCCCTCCGGTTCGATAAGTCCTGAATAGAGGGTTTTGGGCAATATGCCTTTCCAGCAGCGCAACATCCCTGGAGTGCAGTTCAAACAGCCAGGCCCGATCCTGCCTGCGCAGGAAGTGCAGGGCAATAAGGGGCGAACCCGGATAGCGATACAGGCTGCCGTCGGCATTGACCCGCTGCAAAATGTCAAAATAGCGGGCAAGTTCCGGCCATTCCGCCGCAGCCAGCCGGGCAATGCCGTCCCGGTGCTCTCCGGGCCTGGCCCCCTGGCCGGTAACCCCGCGACCCGGGCCCACCGGCGCCTGGTTGAGAAAGTAAAGGCCGGCGCCGGCATGGGTGTCGATGTAGTCAAAGGCACTGTCTTTTTTCACCAGGTGTTGCAGAATTTCCACCAGAACCACATGCTTGAGAACATCGGCAAAATTTCCGGCGTGATAGGCGTGGCGATAGCTCAGCAAGGGCTTTTTCCGGCTAAATGATGGTTTCTGATGGTACACCTGGCGCAGGATGTCTGCCGCTGCGGCCG
Source organism: Gammaproteobacteria bacterium (assembly GCA_003235325.1). Taxonomy (GTDB): domain Bacteria; phylum Pseudomonadota; class Gammaproteobacteria; order Pseudomonadales; family Porticoccaceae; genus SZUA-272. The sequence goes on from QJWQ01000097.1 coordinate 10,317, forward strand.
AGCGGTAACAAGCGGCGTGTGGTTCCTGTCCGCTGCATCAAGGCCGTTCAGATACCCTTACAGGATTCCGGGCTTATTTCGCGTCATCCACCATTTGCATGGTCTTGTCCTCGACCTCGGCGGCTACTTGCATCAGGGCCCCGTCCGAGGACAGAGCCGACAGCATCTGTACCGGTCGAATCAGGCCAATCAGAGTCTTGTCACCATCGGTGAAAACTGAAATACGGCAGGGCAGTGCCATGTTCAGACGCATGTCGGTGGCCAGCACCTTCGCCGCCTGTTGTGGATTGCAAACTTCGAATATCCTGCATTGATGGGCAAAATCGATGCCCTTGCTGCGCAGGGTGGCACCCAGGTCGTGGATGTGCAGTACCCCGAAGCCGTGACGTATCACCGCTGCCTCCAGGTCTGCAGCCGCCTGATCAAAGGATTTTGCTGATTCTACGATGTAATACATTAACCGGCCCCCAAGGTGGTTGAATCCATGGTTCTTTGCATCTTATTGCCGTTATGGCTATCAGGCCCTGGCACAGTAACAATGCCGTTTCCTGATAATTGCCGGATATTTAGCCCCGTTAAATTCGGCCAGCCGGATAAAACGACCGCACTCAGGGAGTCAGGGTCGGCGGGTAAATCGGGAGCGGAGTCAATCTGCCCCCGATTTCTGACCGCTGTCATTGGTCCGACTGATTCACGGCTGGTGGAAACACAGGTATCAATAAATTTGTCCGCGAATCTCGCCACCCGGATGATCGGGGCTGTGAACATTGATGTAGACACCGCCGCCGTCAATTGCGTCGACGAGTTCTTCGATGCTTGCACCGCAGGCCGGATTGATAATGCTGGCATCGGACAGGGTGCCACTGATACGCAATCGACCGTTAAATCCCGGGGGGCTCATTCCGGCGAGAAAGACCACCACCGGGCCGTTAGCGCCTTCAGGGGCGCAATGCAGGTGGGCGCCGGCCGCACCCAGAATGGCCTCGCCGTCGTCGATATCCAGGTCAAAACGAATCGTCTGGCGGTCATTATCCACATGCAGGATCGCAGTGGCTGTCGTCATCGTGGCTACCGGCGGGACCTCCTGATCGCCTGACAACAGGACTCGGAAATTTACTGCCGAATCGGCGACAGCGGTGGATAGAGCCATTAAACAGGGAATAATCAAGCTCAAGCTGGACAGGATTTTCATTTTATGCCTCCTTATACGCCTCTGGTTAGTATTTGGCGTGAATCAAGCATAGGTGTGAATCTGGCAAGTTGCCACTGACGCCCGAGGCACTGGTGTCCACAGAGTTCCGAAACTGTCGCCCCCCACGAAAGCGAATCACTGGTAATAACTTCAGTAAGGCCGGGCTATTCGGGATGGCTGTTGTGCAATTCTTTTATTGACAGTATTTCCGGCATGCTCTGCACGAACAGGGCAAACAGCGTGGGATCAAAATGTTTGCCCGAGGCCTCGCGCATCAGTGTCAGGGCCTTCTCCACCGTCCAGACCTTTTTATAGGGCCGCTTTGATGTCAGTGCGTCAAAGACATCGGCAATGGCGACTATACGGCCGACCCGGGGGATATCTTCAGCCTGGAGACCGCCGGGGTAGCCTTTGCCGTTCCACTTTTCATGGTGAGTCAGTGCCACCGTTTTCGCCATTTGCAATAGTTCCGAGGAATCCTCGCCGATAATTCGAGCCCCGATCTCGCAGTGGGTTTTCATCACCTCGTATTCTTCCTCGGTCAGCCGCCCGTTTTTTTTCAGGATGCTGTCGGGAATACCGATTTTGCCGATATCGTGCATGGGCGCGGCGTTCATCAGCATTTCAGCCTCGCTGTCATTCATGCCGGCGGCGAGCCCGAGAACCCGGGCGTAGTGACTCATGCGAATGACATGCAGGCCGGTATCATCGTCCTTGAATTCAGCGGCTCGCCCCAGACGTTGGATCACTTTCAACCGGGTCTCGTGCAATTCCTCGGTCTGCACGTGGACTTTTCGATCCAGTTCCCGGTTCTGGTCATACAGTGCCAGGTGGGTCCTGACCCTGGCCTTGACGATGGGGGGGCTGATGGGCTTGGAGATATAGTCCACCGCGCCCAGTTCCAGGCCCTTGATTTCATCCTCGATGGTGATCTTAGCGGTGATAAAAATGATCGGGATATGCCGGGTGGTGTAGTCGGCTTTCAACCGCCGGCAGACCTCGAAGCCATCGATTCCCGGCATCATGATATCCAGCAGGATGATATCAGGAGGGCTGTCCTGGACGATCCTGAGTGCCAGTTCGCCGTTGACGGCGGCCTTGACCTGGTATTTCTGTTTCAGGGTGCCAACCAGAACGTCGATATTATCCGGCAGGTCGTCCACCACCAGAACAGTCTGTTTTTCTTTTAGCATTACTGCACCTGCCTCCACCGGTATTGCCATTGTCACGATACCCATAGCCTCCTTTAACTGTAAATAGCTTGCTCGACGGCGTGTCATCTGGACTTCGGTCTTGTTTGCCTGTTGCCACACTGGTCAAAGGCCATTCACCGGCTGCGGCGGCGTTATATTCATCCCAGGGTGTTCTTTTATTTTTAACCGGGCTACCTGACCAGGGTAATACCAAAAACGCATTTAACCGCCGTTCAGGATGTCATTCCCTGACTTCTGGCCATGGTGGCAATTATGGCCTGTGCCGCATCGAAGTCGTAACCGTCCAGGGCGCGTGTAATTTGCCTGACTTCACCGGTGTAACCGGCAGCGTCGAGCAGGGGCGCACAGGCTTCCAGGAAAAGCTGTGAGCCGGTATCGTAGTCGCCCACCAGTTCCGCCAGTCGGGTTATGACCTGATTCAGGGTTGCGGCATCCTCTTTCCCCGGGTCAATTCCGTCGATTACCCCAATATTTTCCCGGGAGGGTACGGTCTCCAGATCAGGGTCCGGCTCCAGGTCGCTGTTTTCGGCAGTCCAGGCTCTTGCCGCGCTCTGTCCGGAATTGCTTTTGCCACTGATGGTTGCCCGTTTTGCACGGACTGAACCTGCCCTGACAGTACCTGCACTGTTGATGTTCCTGGCAGATGCATGACTGCGCGCGACCGATTTGTCATCTGCTTTGGTCAGCGCGGTGATCGATGTCAGCACCCGTTGCAGCAGCTGGCGCACCCGATCCAGAGTTTCCTGTTGCAGTTGCTGCTGCTCGGCCTGAATTTCCAGGGGCTGACAGGCATGTTGCAGGTGTACCGCGCCGATATTGCCCGCCACCCCTTTCAGGCTGTGGGCCAGGCGCTGTGCCAAAGGCCAGTCTCCGGCGTCAACCGCCGCTTCAAACTCGGCGATAAAATTGGCCTGGGTGTGGGCAAATCGGCGCAACAGTTTCAGATAGACGATGCTATTGCCCTGGGTGCGCGCCAGCCCGGCAGCCGTATCCATGATTCGCAGCTGCGGGATATCGAGGTTAGTGACTCGGGGTCGGCGACTGGAGACAAACGGACGAGCCGGGGAGATCCACCGGGCCATGGTTCTAAACATCTCCTTGACGTTGATCGGCTTGGGAATGTAATCATTCATGCCTGCTTCCAGAACCCGGTCCCGGTCTCCGGCCATGGCATTGGCCGTCATGGCCAGAATGGGCAGATCCGTGAAGCGTGGCTGCTGGCGCAACAGCCGTGTCGCGGTATAACCGTCCATCACCGGCATCTGGCAATCCATCAGCACGCCGTCGAAGTCGCTTTTTCTTTTGAGTGTGTCCAGAGCCTGCTGGCCATTGTCAACTACCACCACCTCAACGCCATTGTTACTCAGCAATTCCAGGGCCAGTTCCTGGTTGACCTCGTTGTCCTCCACCAACAACACCCGGGCGCCACGCAACCTGGCGATGTCAGCGGCTTCTCCCCGCTGCCGATTTTCGTCGCGACCCACAGTCGGTGATTCAATGCCCAGAGACAGGGCCACGGCAGACAGCAGCGAGGATCGCGTCACCGGCTTGGTCAGAAAGGCACTGACATCGACGTCCTCAGCGGCATCTATCACCGCTTCCCGTCCGTAGGCGGTGATCATAATGATCGACAGGCTGTGGCCCAGACGGTTATCTTCCTGGATGGCGCGGGTGGTCTCAATACCGTCCAGGCCCGGCATGTTCCAGTCCATAATCACCAGCGAATACGGATCGGTGTCGACGGCCTCGCCCAGTCGGGACAGCGCTGCCTCACCGTTTTCAACACTATCCACACGCAGGCCAAACCCGGTGAGCATGGCGCAGAGTATTTCCCTTGCACTGGCATTGTCATCGACCACCAGTGCCCGCAACTCGCCCGGCTTGACGTTGGTTAAGGTGGTTCTGGGAAAGGCATCCCGGTGAGTACCGAGCCAGACATCAAAATGGAAGGTACTACCGCTCCCAGGTTCGCTTTCAACACGGATTTCTCCGTCCATCATTTCTATCAGGCGCCTTGAGATCACCAGCCCCAGGCCGGTGCCGCCGTACTTCCTGGTGGTGGAGCTGTCGGCCTGGCTGAAAGACTGGAACAGTTTTCCCTGTTGCTCCCGGGACAGGCCAATGCCGGTGTCCCGCACCGAGAAGTTCAGCCTGACCCGATCATCGTCCTCTTCCACCAGAGCGACACTGATGACAATTTCACCCCTGTCGGTGAACTTGACCGCATTGTTGCCGATATTGACCAGCACCTGCCCCAGGCGCAAAGGATCGCCCACCAGGGTGGTCGGCAGGTTCGAGGGCAGGTCGAACATGAATTCCAGGCCCTTGTCTCCGGCCTTCAGGCCTACCAGGTTGGCGAGATTGTCGAACACATCCTCCAGATGAAATTCGGTCTGCTCCATGTGGAGTTTTCCCGCTTCGATTTTGGAAAAATCGAGGATATCGTTGATGATTCCCAACAGGGCCTCAGCAGAGTGGTTGACCTTCTCGATGTAGTTGCGCTGCATCTGGTCGAGCCGGGTCTGCAGTACCAGATGGGACATGCCGATAATGGCGTTCATGGGTGTCCGTATCTCATGGGACATATTGGCCAGAAAATCGGATTTGGCCCGGGTCGCTTCTTCGGCCTTTTCCTTGGCTTCCAGAATCTCCTGCTCCAGTTTTTTTCGCTCCGAGATATCCTCGACGATGCCGATGACCTCACTGGGGCAGGTTGCGGGATCAACCGGGTTGTAAATCATCCTCAGGAAGGATGTCTTGCCGCTGACCGCGGACGTGTACATACCCTCGAAGCTGGTGGTTTTGCCGGCCACAGCGTCCTGTATCGCGGCCCTGATTTCCGGATCGATAAATTCATCGGTGGCGGAGAAACCGATAAGGTCCGCCACCGGCGCACCCAGGATGTTTGCCAACTCCTGGTTGCAGTTGATCAGTACACCCTGTTCATCATAATGAACAACGCCCACGGGGGAGCTTTCAAATACGGTGCGCAACTGGCTCTCGCTTTCCTGTAACGCCTCTTCGGTTTTCTTGCGTTCGGTGATATCTGTGGCCAGAACCACCAGGCAGTAGGTGGTGTTGTTCTCGTCCTGCAGCGGCACCTTGGTGGTCAGGTAGGAGTGCACGGTACCATCCGGGTGGGGAATCGTTTCCTCGAAGGTGCGCCGCTGGCCCGATTCAAGGATCTCCCGGTCAACTGACATGATTTCATCCGACATGTCGGCGTCCAGAAAATCGGCATCGGTCAGGCCGATAATATCGTCACCCCTGTTGCCGGTGGCCTGTTCAAAAAACGCATTGACCATCAGGTAGCGACCATCGAGCGCTTTCAGGGCCACGGAACTGGGCAGGTTATCGATTATAGTGCGAAGGTGTCGTTCCTGCTGGCGCAGGGTTTCCTCGGCCCTTTTGCGCTCGGTAATATCGCGGGCAGAGGCCATGATGAACACCTTGTCATCCTTGAGGTACTGGCTGAGCCTTACCTCAACCGGAAATTCGGAGGCGTCCTTGCGCCGGTGTCGGCCCTCGATGCTGAGATTTTTGATCTTTTCGAAGTTTGCCCAGATTTTTTCCAGCCCCTGATTCTGGGCGCTGATATCAAGATTCTTGATCGACATGCCGATCAATTCTTCTCGCTGGTAACCCGTGGCCACGCAGGCCTGATTGTTTACGTCCCTGATTAGCCCGCGTTTGTCATGGATAAAGATGGCGTCGGTGGCGCTCTCCACCATGGTCCGAAACCGCTCTTCGCTCTTGCTGAGTTCATCGGTGCGCTTGTCCACCAGCAATTCCAGGCTGGCACGGCTTCTTTCGCCCAGCCAGACAATGAATGCCGTCAGGGCCAGGGCCAACAGGGTAATACCCACCAGGGCTCCAAGGACCAGCAGGCGCATGGCGTGATAGGGCGCGAATGCCTCCTCAAAATCAATTTCAGTGGCCAGGCCGATACCGAGTTTATCGGACCAGAGCCAGGCGCCGATCACCTTGACGCCGCGATAATCCCGGTAACCGGCCGTATCCAGGCCGCTGTTGCCGGCCAGGGCATCGGCTGCCATTCGGGTCAGTGGCCACTGGTCGCGGGAACCGAAAGGTGCATACCCCGTCAGCAGGTTACCGCCGGGATCAGCAATACGCAGTCCCAGCAACTGACCATCACCCTCGAACTGATCGGGAACCTCAGCCTGAAAATGGCTCAGCCGGTAGGGTGTCAACAGCCTGGCGTTTTTGTCAAAGGCATAGGATTCGCCGGATTCGCCGACCCGGACTACCCGGGTAAAGGGCGTGAATTCGCTGACCGGGTCCAGACGCAGGCAGAGCACGGCAATGATTCGACCAAAGGTGTCGCGCACCGGCGTGGCGAAAAACATGGTGGCGACCTGTTCGGCGACATCGCTGGTTCTGTCAGCGGCGGGCACATCCACCTGCAGTGGCGGGAAAAACAGGGTTTCGCCGGAAAACACCCGGTTTAACAGTTCCGGATACCGTTCGGCCAGGAGGTTGCGACTGCCGATGTCGCTATTTCTCATCGAGGCAAGGTTGCTGCGATCCGGTGCGACCAGGAAAAAGCCAAGGGTATCCATCCCCGCTGTGTGAAAGCGGTAGAATTCCCGCAGTTTCTGCAGTTCGTCGCTGGTGCCTATTTTGTCCGTATTCCGGGCCAGCTTCAGTAATTTCTGTACCAGCGGTATCAGGTCGTCATCGATAGCCACCCGGTAGATCTCCCGAATGCGGCTTTCCAGCCAGAGCTCCATCGCGTGATTTACAGACTGGTTGACGGTGACCAGGGTCTGGCCCATTTCCTTGCGCAACTGGCTGTCCATGCGTGCAAAAGCAAGCCAGGCCACCAGCAATATGAAGGCCAGGAACGCGGCCACGGGCAGCAACCCCAGGCGCCAGAGCTTGCTGGTTTCAAAAAACCGGCTGCCTAGGCCCCGGCTCAGACGCCGGTAGACAATGATTAGCAGCAACAGCGCGACCAGGAAGCAGGCAAACCAGACCAGCAGGTTGGTGAGGGAAACCTGGGTACTGAGCAGTTCATTGTTGACGTTGTCCAGCTTAATGGCCTGCCATTTTTCCTGGATTCTGCGGTGGGTTTCCGGATCGATGGCGGCCAGGGCCTTGTTCAGGATTGGCACCAGTTCCGGCAGGTTCTTGCTGACGGCATAGGCAAGTTCCAGACGGTACTCCGATTCAAAATTGACCCGCAGATTGGTCAGGGCCTGACGATTGACGGAGTGTGTGGCGCCGAGGACGTCTCCCAGGAAAGCATCCGCGTTGCCGGTCGCCACCGCCTTCAGGGCTTCATCGACGGAGTCCACCGGCAACAATTCAATCAGCGGGTAGTCGCGTTTAACCCACGCCCACTGCACCGTGTCCCTGGGCAGGGCCATTACCTTGCCCGCCAGGTCGTTCAGGCTCTTGTAGTCCGGGGATTCCAACTGGGTAAATACCGCCAGGGTTTTCTTGATGTAGGGATCGGTGAACAGATAGCGCTCCCGCCTCGCCGGAGTCGGGGTCATGCCCGCCACCACATCCAGTTCACCCCGTCCCAGTCTCCTGATCACCTGCCTCCAGCTGAGAGCGGCCTGGGGATCCAGGCGAATACCCAGATAGAGCTCGATCAGAGACTTGTAGTCCGCCACCATCCCCCGGTATTTGCCTTTTTCATCAAAGTACTCAAAAGGGTAGCGAGAGGGGTCAATGCCGATGCGCAGCACCGGGTGAGCGTGCAGCCAGGCTCTCTCCTCGCCGGTCAAATCGGCTGTTGATTCCACCTGGCCGACCTGAACCCATTTATCCAGAATGCGGATTTTTTCCTCTTCCGGAATGCTGTCCAGGGCCTTTTGCAGGATGTCGCGCAGAATAGGGCGTTCCTTGCGAACCCCCATGGCCAGGACCGAACCGGGTTGATTCAACTGGCCATAAATTGCCAGGTTGGTGATAACCTCCTTTTGCATCAGGTAAATTGCCACGGCCCGGTTGCCGGCATAGGCATCGGCCTCACCGGTGGCAACGGCGCCAAGGGCAGCCTTGGTGCTTGAATATTCCCGAATACGGGTCTCCGGCTGTTGCTGACGAAAATAGCCGACATTGGCAAAACCCCGCTCCAGGGCCAGTGTCTTGCCGCGCAGGGACTCCTCGGTCTTCAGGTCACTGCGGCCCTGTTTACCGACAATGACATGGGGAATGTCCAGATAGGCGGTGGTAAACAGGTACTCCTCACTCTGCTCAGGGGTCGGTGTAAAATCCAGCACTGCATCCAGGCGCTTTCCTTCCAGGGCCGCCATCAAGCCGTCCCAGGGGCCGGATTTCAGTTGCAGATGGCCGCCGAGACGCCGATTCAGCGCCGCCGCAATATCGGCGCTGATACCCACCGGGTTGCCGGTGGGATCCAGAAAACTGATGGGTGGCCAGTCCGCCATGATCCCCACCGGGATGTCCGGATGATCATTGAGCCAGGCCTGCTCACCCTCAGTCAGGGTGACAACCGGGGGTGCGGGTACTGCCGCAGCAATTTCCTGCGCCTGTGCAGTGGACAATCCGGACCAATGACCGACCAGAGGCAGTAAAAGCAGAAGGGTCAACAGCTTAAGGAGCAGGCGTGCCGGTGTTTGCCGCAAAATCTCAGCCAAACGCGTCATTGAAATCAAAGCCCTGTGCTTATGATAATCCGCAGCGAAACACTGAGGATACTCGGGATTGGAGCTGAATGTAGTGGTGAATTATCGGCCATGGATGTCTTGTCTGCTTGAAATACGAAGGTCTACTCCGGTTTCTTTGCTACCGGTAACAAGCGCCAGCCCTGGCGGCGGGGTTTTAGTGCCCTGGTCATGCCTCCTGATGTCTTGTGCTCCGATCTTATAGTAGGACCGGTGATAACGGGTAAAGGTTCTAAGTTCGGATTCACCACTTTAACCAGTTCAAGCGCCGAGGGCTGGGCAGGAATGCAGTGTCGTGACTCGACGTGAGTGTCTGATATCGAAGTCGGACATAATAATGGCGGCCGGTAACTATGATCCCATTTAATGATAAAAGGTGCTGATTTGCTGAGTATTACCAGAGCCCTTGCGGGGCTGATATTCGGGTTGGTATTTGCCGGTGGTGGCATCTTGCTGGCGCTGGAAACATCGGTGCCCACCTACCGAACCTGGCAGCAGATGCAGCGGTGGCAACCCGCCCGGGCGCAATTGCTGGCCGTAGGCGGGCAGGAAAACGAGACCACCGCCAGTTACAACTATCAGTTCGATGACCGCAACTATTCCGGCAACAGGGTTTACGTCGCCGATTTTAATGACAATATCGGCAGTTACCACCGTGACTTGCAGCAGCATCTGGCCAAACTCTGGCGACAGCAGTTGCCCGTCCGTATCTGGGTAAATCCAGCCGATCCCCGGCGGGCAGTCATTGACCGGAATATGCGCTGGGGCCTGTTCACCCTGATGACCGGGTTTTGCCTGGTATTCATCCTGATCGGACTGGCGGTGGCGATAGCGGTCATACGGGCAGCTCTGTTTCCGGCGGCAAACCCGTTGCCCACCACTGCCCAACTGCGCAGGGAGTGGCGGGAACGACAGGCCGAACCGGGCTTCCTCCAGAGTTTCATCCGCTTTCGCCGGTATCGCCTGCAGGAACTGCGTCAGCAGGCCCACACGCAGGTCAAAGCCCCGGCGTCGGAGACAGACCGCGCAAGGGACTGGCGCCAGCGCAAGGGCTGGCAGACCCGGACGATTCGCTCCAGCGCCCGTTCCGGTGTCGCCTGGATGTGGGCCTTCGCGATTTTCTGGAATGGCATTTCCGCTCCCATGTTGTTTGCCTTTGAGGAGGAATGGCAGCAGGGTAACCATGCCATTGTGCTGGGATTGTTGTTTCCCCTGGCCGGCGCCTTCCTGGTGTACCGCGCTGTTCGGGCTACACTCGAGTACCTGCGCTTTGGTGCGGTTGTACTGGATATGGACCCCTGGCCCGGGGCAATTGGTGGTCACATGGGTGGCACTATCGATATCGGCAAGTGGCTGCCCGAGGGTACTGACCGGCGTCATGTGGAGTTCCGTATCATCCTGGAGTGCGTGTATTCCTCTGTCTCGGGTTCCGGTAAAAATCGCTCCCGCCAGGAGGATATCCGCTGGGCGGAACAGGGTGCGATGCAGCCGGAACGCTCGCCGAAGGGCATGCGGCTGCGTTTTCGGTTTGATCTGCCGGATAATCTGCCGGAAGCCGATATTGCACAGAATGGTGATTACCATTTTTGGCGCCTGCGGGTGACAGGCCATTTACCCGGTATCGACCTGCGCCGTGAGTTCAATATCCCGGTCTTCCGCACCGGCGCCCGTTCCCGCTTCGTCGGCAACGATCTCAGTGCCACGGCCCGCGAGCAACGCCGACAGCAGGCCGAGTCGACCCGGCAGGCTATCGAATCGGGAAGGTTCGATCTGGCCGGCCTGAGCCAATTGGTCAACATTGAAAAGCAGGGCGGGGTATTGATACTTCACTTTCCCATGTTCCGCAACCGTGTTCTGACCCTGATTTGTCTGGTTTTTGCCGGCAGCTTTGGTTTTGCCGCCTGGGCTATCCTCACCGGCTTTAGCGGGGCAGGACTATGGCGGGCGGCTGCGATCCTGTTTGCTGTGCCCTTTGGTCTGGTCGCCCTGATTGCCGCCGTCGCGGCCACCTATCTGCCGTTCAACAATCTCAGGGTTCGGCTCGGTGCCGATGGTATCTCTGCCCGGAGAAATCTTCTGTTTGTCCCTGTGTTTAAGCGAAGCCTGCCCCGATCGGCAATCAATCGCCTGACTCTCAAGCGTTCCGGCAGTCGCGGCCAGGGAGTAGACCGGGTGGAACAGTTTCGCATCCTGGTACACGACCGGGGCGGCAAAACCACGACCATTGCCGAAGACATCGAGGGCGAGCCACTGGCCAGACAATTTCGCGATTATCTGGCGGGCCGATTGGGTGTCTGAAGTCTGAGCAGCCGTTAGCTGTCGTCCAAATGAATTTTGGTACTGAACATCAGCCCCCGCTGCCCTTCCAAAAGGCGGTCGCCGTAACCTACGGAGAACTGCAGATCGTGTTCGGGGTGCCAGTTCAACGTACCGCTGCTGATATATTCCTTCTGATAAAACTGATCGTTCTCGGCGCGATCCAGGCGAAGGTTAACGGAATAGCGTTCGTTGGGTGACCAGAGCAAACCGGCACCGTAAGAGGCTTCATTAAACTGCTTTTTCTCGGGTTCCAGGTCCAGACTCTTGTCGGCCATCGTGCCAGATAACTCCAGATGCAGTTCGGGCCCCAGTCGGTATTGGGACCGGAGTTCCACTCGCGCCACATCCTCGCTAAAGATCGAATATGAACTCGAATCCAGGTAGCTGCCCTGCCAGGTCAGCCGGCCACCGACCAGGTCACCATTGAGCCCCAGGGAATATTCCCGCCGCTGGCTGGCCAACTCGGCACTGGGGGGCTTGTCCACCAGATAGCTGTATCTCATATTGAGTTCAGCAAAGTCGTACAGTGACTTTGAAACGGCGGGTTGGATGGTGTAACTGAAGCTGTTGTTTTCGACCAGCATCCGGCTGCTGGTGGTAATGGCGGCATTTGCCCCCAGCAGGTCATTAATCAGAGCGCTACGCAGTGAGCCATTGATCAACTGGGCCATATCGCCTTCGGCACTGTTGTTGACATTGCTCAGCATGCCCTTCAGGTTGTAATCAAGGGAAAAATCCACCAGTTCGTGCCTGAGTTGAAGGCCAACGCCGGAATCGAAACCGGCGGCATTGAGCTGGCTATCTTCGGTCGATTCGAAATAACTGGCGAAAGGTCTGGCATCCAGGCTGTAGCTAATGAGTGAATCGCCATCGGCCGCCATCGAACCGCCGGGGAAAAACTGCGCGTGTCCACAAAGTGCCGCAGTGAAAAAATGCCTGAATTTCACGATTTTTAGATCCTTTAACTTCTTTTTCAGTTGCCGGCCCTCCGGCAGAGTGGACACCTGGCCGGATGGACTGGAATACATTCTTCAGAGTAAATGCCAACGATGAGGCAATAAATTACGGTTTGCATTTCAATCGGTTAGCCCCGATGGTGGAAAGTATACAGAAATTGTATTACAAATCAATGCAAAAATTGGATTCAGCCGGATTTTGACAAGGGCTACCTATGGAGCCGGACCGGATGTGGCCTGATACCCTCTAAGCTTTATCCCGCCGATCGAATCGTCGGGACCGAACTTTGAGGGCTGGTCAATTATTGAGAAGGCGACGTTCAGCCACCTGTCTTCTCCCGCCGGAAGCCCCGGTGAGCCGACCACCCGAGCCACAGGAACAGAGCCAGCACCAGGGCCTGCGTCAGCGCAAAGGGCGCCTCAGTTTGAGTCGGCGCCAACTGTGCGAGCGGAGGCGTCTTGACGAAGAGTTGCACGATCAGAACGAAGACATTGAGATAGAGCGCCGTCACGGCGGTGATCAGGTACGTGGTTCGCCAACCTCCCGCCAGGTGTTTCCAATATCGCGCTGCGACACAGACAGCCAGCACCGCCAGCGAGAGGGCGCCCACCATGTGTGACGGCAGCAGTTTGGTAAACGGAAAACCGAAGCCGGTGACGCTGGTGAGAATGGTGCTGACGAGGAAAAATGCGGTCCAGCCCTGCAGCCGGGCACCGGCAATGAGCCCGCCGACGACAACAGCGCCTGTAATGATTCCGAGTACGCTGAGAACGACATGAAGCAAGGTGAACATCGGCAGATCAAGGATCATGGCATTCCTCCTGGACAGCCAACGAACTTGAGAGTCCGAGTTTACTACAGCAGAGCCGGTTTCGCCTGTTGCCTTTCGGGCCGCCCTTAAGGGGGACAATCAAGGCAGTTCGGGCTAATCAACCCTGGTTAATCAAGTCTGGCTAAACAACTCGGGGTAATGAAAGTCGGGGTAATCGAACCGGGCACTGCTATGAGCTGATTATCGGGCTGTCCGATACCTGTTCCGGACGAACCCCCGGATGCAAACCGGAGATTTCAATCTTGCGGTCGACTGGACTAGAATTACGCCAATCCCCCTGTATTCATTCCTCCCTCCGGCACCTTCATGACTGCAATACTGACTGATCCACCGCTTCTGGATACCAGCCGGGCGGCGTTCCTGCTGGAGCCGGTAGCGATCAATGTCGCCTCCCACGACGCCGGGTTTACCCCCTCGATTGCCCGCGCCCACGGCTGCCGGATCAGTGCCGACCGGCGACAGGTCACCCTGTTCCTGTCGGTCTTGCGTTCCCGGGTGCTGTTGCGCGACCTGCGCGCCGGCGCCCCGATCGCAGCGGTATTTGCCCGCCCTATTAATCACCGGTCGATGCAGTTGAAGGCCCCGGTTGCCGAGATAGTGCCCCTGTCGCCGGGGGACGAGCAACTCATGGCGGCCTACGCCGAGGCCTTCGCCGCTGAACTTTCCGGGCTCGGGGACGGGGAGAACTTTAGCAGGGCCATGGTGATGGCCGTCGGCGACGAGGCGGTGGCGGTGACTTTCACGCCCACCCGGATGTTCGAACAGACGCCCGGGCCCGCCGCCGGGCAGCCCCTGGAGTCCGGAACTTGACGCCTTCCCTCGGCTCCCTGCGTTCCTGCTTCGAGGGCGCTGTTCCCTCCGCCATTGCCACCTGCGGTGCCGACGGCATGCCCAATGTCACCTACGTGTCGCAGGTGCATTATGTGGACGAGCACCACGTGGCCCTTTCCTACCAGTTTTTCAACAAAACCCGGGACAACGTGCTCGACAATGGCCGGGCCACGGTACAGGTGGTCGATCCGGACGCCGCTGGTCACTACCGACTCTACCTGCAATACCTGCGCACCGAGACGGAAGGGCCGCTGTTCGAGAACATGAAGGCCAAGCTGGCCGCAATTGCTTCCCACACCGGCATGAGCAAGGTGTTCAGGCTGCTGGGCTCCGACATTTACCGGGTGCAGCGTATCGAGGTGGTGCCGGGCAATCTGCCGTCGCAGTCGCCACTGCGGGACAACTTGCTGTCGGGGCTGCGCGCCTGCCTCGCCGACATGGCGCTGAGCGCCGATTTGGCCCACCTGCTCGACGCCACCCTGGCGGGACTGGAAAGCCGCTGGAACATTCGCCATTCCCTGTTGCTCATGTTCGATCCGGATCGCTGCTGCCTGTACACGGTGGCGAGCCGCGGTTACGACCGCTCCGGCGTCGGATCCGAAATTTGCCTGGGTGAGGGTATCATCGGTGTTGCCGCCAGAGAGCAGACACCGATACGCATCGGTCATGCGGTACAGGAATACCGCTATGGCGAGGCCGCCCGCCGAAGCTTTGCCAGGAGCGGCGCGGATCAGGTACTCGACACGGAGATTCCCTTTCCCGGGCTGCCCGACGCCGGCAGTCAACTGGCTGTACCCCTGGTGCTGGGACGGCGCCTGCTGGGCGTGCTCTACGTGGAGAGCACCCAGGAAAAGCGTTTTTCCTACGATGACGAAGATGCCCTGGTGGTGCTCGCGGGGCAATTGGCGCAGCAGATCGAGCTGCTTTCGCTGGCCACCGAAAATCCCGCCGAGCGTCCTGGATCAAAGGGCGTCGGTGCAATCCGCCCGGTGGTTCGGGGTGCAGCCGTTGCCGTCCGGTTTTTTGCCCACAATCACAGCCTGTTCGTCGACAACGAGTACCTGATCAAGGGAGTGGCCGGCGCCATTGCCTGGAAATTGCTGCGGGAACACGCCGCCAGCGGTCGCACCGAGTTCACCAACCGGGAACTGCGTCTCGACGCCTCGCTGCAGTTGCCGGACGTGACTGAGAACCTGGAGGCGCGCCTGATCCTGCTGCAGCGCCGGCTGGCCGAACGCTGCCCCGCCATTGCGATCCACAAGACCGGGCGGGGTCGCTTTCGTCTCGACATCAGCCGGCCGTTGCAACTTGAGGCGGCAACGGCCGGTTAAGGGTTAATGCGGTACATGGACGTACCGCCATTGGTCGTAGGCCAATGCAAGCGATTAAAATACAAGGAACTCTTGAATAAAAGAAAGTCGCACAGTTCCGCCAGTACTTTAAGGGCGCGCAGCTAAATGGGCAGGATGCCTGTTTAGCTGCCGGGTTATTAACCCCAAGCCTTTACGCAGGGTTATTGCGGTACATGGATGTGCCGCCATTGGCCGCAGGCCAATGCAAGCCATTAAAATACAAGGAACTTCGCACAGTTCCGCCAGTATTTTTAGGGCGCGCAGCTAAATGGGCAGGATGCCTATTTAGCTGCCGGGTAGATAGTATCCAGGCTACAGGGCCAGCAGGCCTTCCTCGACCGCCGATACCGGCGTTTGTCGGCCGCCGCGCAGCAGATCGACCGCCGCTCGTACCACCGCCTCGGCCCGGGGCACCGCCGCCTGTTCCAGCACTGCCGATGAGGCAGCCGGCGCATCCGGCCCGGTCAGGCGCACCACAGGCGCCCGCAGGGCATCGAAGGCCCGGGTCGCCGCCAGCGCTGCAATCTCGGCGGCAATGCCACAGAGACCGCTGGCCTCATGGACGACGATCAGGCGCCCGGTCTTGCGCACGGACTTCAGCACTGCCTGTTCATCCAGCGGTTTCAGACTGCGCAGGTCGATAACCTCGGCGGCTATCCGCTGCCGTGCCAGTTGCTCTGCCGCCTCCAGGCAGACGGCGACGGTCTTGGCGTAGCTCACCAGGGTCACATCGGTACCCGGGCGCCGCACCGCGGCTTTGCCCAGCGGCACCAGGTGATCGCCGTCATCCGTGCCTTCTGCCACCTCGCCGGTCTGGTAGAGCAGTGCCATGTCGGCAAAGAACAGCACCGGGTTGGGGTCGCGGATGGCCGCCTTGAGCAGGCCGCGAAAATCGGCCGGTTCCGAAGGCATCACCACCCTGAGGCCGGGGGCGTGGACGAACATCGCCTCCAGGTTGTGGTTGTGCTGAGCACCGACGTTCCAGCCGCTGCCAGTCATAGCCAGCGCCACCAGCGGGAATTCGAACTGGCCACCGGACATGAAACGCAGCTTGCCGGCGCTGTTGACCAGCGCGTCCATGGCGTAGGTCAGAAACGGCGCGAACAACAGATCGATAACCGGCCGCAGGCCGCTGGCCGCGGCACCGGCGGCGGTGCCGGCAATGATGGCTTCCGCCAGGGGCGTGTTGCGCACCCGCTCGGAGCCAAAGTCCCGTACCAGGTCGTTATTTTTGGTGGCCACGCCCTCACCCAGCAGCAGCACCCGTGGGTCCCGCTGCATTTCCTCGCGGAGTGCGAGGTGCATGGCCTGTTCAGCAGTCATCTGTGTCATAAAAGGTCTCCCGTATTCAATCAGGCGTAAACAAAATCGGTCAGTGTTTCGGTGGTGGGCCAGGGGCTGTCCTGGGCAAAAGTCAGGGCGGCATCGATGCGCTCGCGCACCCGCTGTTGCATCGCGGTCAGGCCGGCCTCGTCGAGCAGGCCCTGTTGGCGCAGGCGGTCGATCTGGCCCTGGATCGGGTCCCGTTGCGCCCAGGTCTCGAGTTCGGTGGCGTCGACGTAGAACTGGTCATCCGGTTCATAATGGCCGCGACGGCGATAGGTCTGCAGTTCCAGGAAGCGCGGCTGGCCGTCGGCACGAATGGCCTGCACTGCATCCCGCGCCGCTGCGTAGACGGCGTCGACATCGTTGCCGTCGACGGATTGCACCGGCAAGCCGTGGCCCCGGGCCCAGCTGGCAATAGCGTCATCCGCCATGGTCTCCAGGCGGTGGACGAAAGCCTGCCACTGGTTGTTTTCACAGACAAACAGCAGTGGCAGTCGCCAGTGCACAGCCAGGTTCAGGGCCTCGTGAAAGATACCCTCACTGGCGGCGCCATCGCCAAAAAACACGGCGACAATGCCACCGGGCTGACCCTGACCCATTTTCTGCGCCAGGGCGACGCCGGGGGCCATGGACAGTTCGCCGCCGACAATGGTGGAGGTGAGCACGACGCCCAGTTCCCTGTCTGAAATGTGCAGGCTACCACTGCGGCCGGCGCAATAGCCGTCGATGCGGCCCAGCACTTCCGCCATCATCCTGCCGGGATCGGCGCCCCGGGCCAGCAGGTGGCCGCCGCTGCGGTGGTTGGTGAGTATCCGGTCGCGCTGGTCCAGGGCGGCGACGACCCCCGTCGCACAGGCTTCCTGGCCGACGCTGGTGCAGGTGCCGCCCGCAGCGCCCTGTTGCTGCAGGGTCACCAGTTGTTCTTCATAGGCGCGGATCAGCAGCATGGTTTCCAGGCGCTGCAGGCGAGCCGAAGTCCCGGTGTCGGTTTCGATGGGTGATTGCAAATCTTTCATAGGGATGATTCCTCGTGTTGTGATGATTAACTCGGCAACCAAACAGGCTTCCTGCCTGTTTGGTTGCGCGCCCTCAAAATACTGGCGGAAATGTGCAACTTTCTTTTATTTAAGAGTTCCCTGTATTTTAATGGCTTGCATTGGCCTACGACCAATGGCGGTACGTCCATGTACCGCATTAACCCTGCATAAAAGCTTGCCGGGTTAATAAAATTCGGTATCAGTTGTCTGGCCGGTGATCAGGGCGTCACCGACACCGCCTGCACCGGGGGTGGCAGCGGCTCAGGCACCCGATTGCTGATGGGTGGAATGGTCTGCAGGTAGCTGAAAATCGCCTCCAGGTCGGCATCGATGAAATTGCTGTACACCGGGATTGGCATCGGTGGCAGAATCGGCCGGCCCCGGCCCAGGTGTCGGCCGCTGCGGATGGTGTCCTTGAAGTTTCTGACGGTCCAGCGGCCGAGACCGGTCTCCGGATCCGGAGTCAGGTTGGCGGTAAAGCTGACGCCCCAGGGCCCCGACCAGGCGGTGTTGGTGGCGGACGAGGTGACCAGCCAGGGGCCGTCCGGCAGGACCGGCGCCGGCGGCATCACCAGATCTTGCGGGTGGCCGGACAGCATGCGGCTCATGTCCGGCTCGGCCCCGTTCAGACCCGGCTTGAACGGTGTATGACAGTCATGGCAGCCCGAGGTGGTAACCAGGTACTTGCCCCGCGCCACCTGATCGGCGTCGGACAGGGCAGGGGTAGTAAAGTTGGCGACGCCAGCGGCAATCGCGGCACTTAACAGCAGTTGTTTTGCAGTTTTCATGGCAGGATCTCCTTTGCAGGTGAGTTGATTTTGTTGCTGGAGTTTTGGCTTTGCAGTTCGCTGGCGAGCCACCGCTCCATCAGCGACAGCGCCTGGGCATCGGCGATACGGGTGCCCAGGGGCGGCATTTGCGTATTCGGGTTGCGGGAATGCATGCGCAGGGTCACCAGTTCGGCCCTGTTTCGGGTCGGTTGCCCGGTCATTCGAAAGCGGCTGGTTGTGCCCAGCAGTGAATCAATGACCGCGCCGGCGCTGTCGGGCCGTCCGGCGTACTGGGCCAGCAGCAAATCCACCGGCACACCGGCTCCGGACTCCCGGGGATCGTTGTGGCAGTGACCGCAATTGGCATGCAGATAGCCGAGCGCGGCCCGGCCGTCGGCAGATGGCGCATCGATTCGGGGGGGACTATTGAGCAGACCAGCCGGCAGGTTGCGCAGCAGACCGCGATCGGCGAGTGTCCTCAGGTCGACATCGGTCGTGCCCGGGGGCTGGGCGTGCAGGGCACCGGGGTCGCGATCCGGGGAAAGCTGCAGGGCGCTGAAGCCGAGCACCGGCACCGGGCCGCCCTCGTGACAAGCGCGGCAGTCAGGTTCCGACGGCACCCCGTAGATGCTGTCGGGCGCGCCGGGTACCGGCAGGGCGGCAATGCCCCCGGATGGGGCCAGTTCGGCATCGCTGCCGTCCTGCCGCCAGACGTAGGCGGCGAAGCGCCAGGTGCCGTCCTCGAGACGTTCGACCACGCGGGTCTCCACCGCGCGCCCGACGGAGAACTCTTTCCAGAGTTTGGTTCCGGGGGGAAACTCCCAGGCGTCCGGTCGACTGGCGTCGATGCTCGATCCCGGGGGCAGATAAATCCAGCGGCGCTTGGTGGCGCCATCGGACCAGAGGGGATACTGGGGCGAGAAGGTCAGCACCCCGGGCGCCGTTATGCCGGCCTCGCCCGGACGGAACAGGCCGGTTTCGCTCAGGAGTAAGGGCAGGGTTTCTCCGTTTGCCGGCAGGGCCACCCATAATATCGACACTGGCGCCAGAAAAATGGCCAGGGCCGAAGCAGGCCCCGCCAGCCAGGTCAGCAGCCGCTTTACCCTGTGCGTCTGTGACCTGATCCAGGTGTCGACTTGCCCGGTTGCCTGCCGGCCTGTCAGCCGGGCTCTACCGGGCTGGTCAGGGCGGAACGGCGGGGCGATTAAATGGGTAAACCTTGTCACCGGGGCGCTTCTCGTAGGTTGCTCACATGTTGAGACGGATTGACGAATAGAGTAGCGGCCCGCGGAAATCGCCGTTGCTAAATGGTCGCTATGAAAATACTAAAAATTTGCTAAAGACGGCTGGCAACCTGCATCAAAGGCGAAAAAACAGGCCAGGGACGGGTAATGTGCTACTTCAGTAAGCCGGAGGCTGGTGGATTTGGCGTAGGGACCTGAGCTCTGGGCCGAAGTTGCTGCCTCGATGCCGGTAGTGTCCATGGCATATCCTCAATGGCATTTGCTCAACGGTGTGTCCGTATGTACCGGTCGGAAAATATTTAATAGGCCATCTTGAAAGCCGGTGCCATTGGATGGACACTGCCCCGGAATCCCGCGGCCATCGGGAAACAGGCCCGGGATGTCTGGCAGCACTAAAACCGGACCGCGAAGGTGTTGGCATCCTCTCATCGGGTTTACATCCCGGGTCGGGTGAGTCCCTGATTTCCAGAAGTGCTGACTTTCTGCATGTTTTTTCTGATATGGATGAATCCGTGTATGAGAACAGCGACTGCCTTTTTGATTGCCCTCTGCGCTCTGGCGATGGGTTGTGCCCCGGCTCAAATGCAGGTTCCCCAGGCACTGAGCGACGTATTCCCCTATCCGGTGCAGGGTTCCAATCCCCGGTTCTGGAACAGTCCCATCGCCTTTGGGCCGTGGCAGACGCTGGACGCCAACAGCGGTTACACCTGGAATTTTGGCCACCGCTTGCTGGGTATTACCGCTGAATATACCCACCGTCCCTACCGCTTTGCGTTGCAACTTCGACAGGGCCCCGGCCTCGCGGAATGTTTGACCCGGGCAGTCACCCTGTCCAGAAATGATCTCCAGGTCGATCCGGGTTACGGCAATATTCCGGTTCTGCGCTGCGGTTTTGGCGGCGCTGTTGAGGGCACCCTGCGCCTGGTGGCTGCCGGCGTTAACGCAGAAAAGGGTGAGATTCAGTTCGGGCAAAATCGGTATGGTGTCAGGGCGGTCAAAAGCTTCACTGGCTCGCCGCTGCAATCGGTGGATGCCATCGGCTATGAAATTGTTGACGGTGCAGTTCCGGTCGCCGCCGTGGAAACCATCAATCAGGGTCGAGTCTGGATATCGCCCAGCCTTGCCCAGGCAGATCAGGATCAATTGGCCCTGGCGGCAACCGCCTTGTTGATGTACAGGCCCATGGATGACATCGAGGATGAACTGGATTCTGCTCCGGAATAGACCGATGAGCTTTCAATTACCGGAAAGTCTTTAGCAAAAGGTATCAATTACCGTAGGGGATGACCCGTTTCGGTGTGAAGTGCACCGACCTTATTTTGTCCGGGACGAAAAGAACCGACCACCGGGGTAATCAACTTTAATAATATATTCAGGGCTATCCATGAAAAAAGCTATAAAGACACCATGGGCATGGAACTCGGTTTTTCTATTGAAGGTATAAATGGAGAATTTGCAGGAGGCGGCGTAAAAGCCGTGTACTCGTGGACAAAATCCCTGCGCGATGATTGACCACTAGTTACACCGCCTCAACAATAAACTACTGATTTGACCCTCAATGGTAAATCGGCGGGCATTGTAGTGGGATACATGCCATTACCCTCTTTGGCGATTTCTACCGTGGCCTCGCGGTTGCCCCGCAGATTGTCCACAAAGAAATGCCGCACCTTCACCATGTCGGTCAGGCACTTGAAGGCGTCTTCTCTGACCGCAAGCACCTCAGGTGCCGCAGTTTCGGCATAGCCGTTGGCAAACGCCAACAGGCCAGCAACTGCTGGCGTCACCAGATATCTCCACCGACGAGAACCATACCTCTGGATAGAACTTAAAAGATTGGATCGCGATGACGTATTCATTTCCGGTCTCCTCATTGTCATATGCCTCTTTATCGGGTCATCCGGTCGGCCGGTCCGCCAACGGATGCTGTCAACCCCGCCTCAAGACGACGCATTACGGCAACTGGTTTGATGGCAGACATGAACACAGTATAGAAAGAGATTCGATCCCCGTGCTGACAGCAGGTTAGCGCTCTGCAACGGCAAAAGAATATCAGGGCCAAAGTAAATCAGGACCAGACCTCGTATCTGCTCAAAATTTGTGGACTCTCTCCCATTACTACAGTCCCCAATTACTACAACTCAAGCTCTATTAATCTTCTTCCAGCAAGCATCGAATCGTTGCCACAGTTTCTGGTAAACACGATCATCGATTTTTCCAATAGAGACCCAGTCCTTTGCCAGGTCGCCCGCATTGCTCTCATCAGTAGCGGCATTGCCCAGGCCCTTCTGAAGCAGTTTGACCTGATATTCC
>QJWQ01000174.1 GCA_003235325.1 Gammaproteobacteria bacterium
ATTGTCGGGAGGTTCTGGATATCAGGCCTATCATTTACTGCACAGAATCGGGCCTTATTCGCACCCTGGAAACCATGAGCATCGATGAACTCTTTGACATCATTTCAACTGAACCGGAAAAACCCCCAACCCCGCCCGACATAACCGCAGAAGAATATCAACTGCCGGAGATTGAAGTCACAGAGGATCAGGTGAGGAAATGTGTGTTGGAAGCTCACAAGCTCCTGGTGGAACTGGACCCGAAAAAATGGGGAGAGTTCGTCGATCTGATAAGAATCCTGGAAAATCATGATCCGGACAACCAGAGCCCGGACAAACAGGGCCCGGACAAATAGCATCCGGCCAAAACGGGACCCAGACAAACCGGCCCCTGGCCCCTGGCAACTGACAACTATTAGATCGACTGTCCCTGGTCCCAGGTCTTGGGTCAGCAGGCGTTGTGTTTCGCCAGAATAAAATCGCTATGGGAGAGATGTATCAATTCGGCGATTTTTCTGATCAGCCCTTCCTCATATTTGTCCAGACGGCCATCGGCCAGGGCCACTCGCCAGAGTGATGTGACCAGTTCCAGCTTTTGATGCCGACGGAAATACCTGTTTACCTCGGCGGTGAACTGGTAGAGAGATGTCGCCTGTTCAACCTCCTCTGAAGCGAGGCTGATCAGCTCTGTTAAAAGCGATTCGGGAATGCCAAATTGATCTATCAGCACCTGGCGGATAGATTGCAATTCATCCGGTTCCGATTGGCCATCAGACAGCATCACTTCCAGCAAAAGTGCTGCAGTGGCCATTTGCACCGGCGGCACACTGGTGCTGGAATGCTGATCCGGATCCATATTGTTTTTAAAAAATTGGCGAATTCGTTCAATCATTGGCATCAATACCTTTTTTATTCCGGATCTGCATGGCGCCGAGGGCAGCATGGAGCACTTCGATGCCGGCGGTGGCGGAATGGGCATTTTCGCTGATAAATCGTCGAAATTTTCTGGCCCCGGGCTGGCCGTTGTAGAGTCCCAGAATATGACGGGTCATGTGACTGAGCCGGGTGCCCCTGGCCAGCTCCGTGCTGACGAACTCGGCGAAAGCCTCAATAATGGCCTCCCGATCAATGGCGCGGTCCGGTTCCCGGTACAGACGCCGATCCACTTCCGCCAGCATAAAGGGATTGAAGTAGGCCTGGCGACCAATCATGACTCCGTCGACCCGTTGCAGATGAATATCGACGGAATCCAGACTATCGATGCCGCCATTGAGAATGATTTCCAGGTGAGGAAAGTCCTGCTTGAGGCGATACACCATGCCGTAGTCCAGCGGCGGTATTTCCCGGTTTTGCCTGGGGCTGAGGCCCTGCAACCAGGCCTTGCGGGCATGGATGATAAAGGTGCCGCACCCCGATGAGGCTACCGTTCCCACAAAATCACAGAGATGCTGGTAGGAATCCCGATTGTCGACGCCTATCCGGTGTTTGACGGTCACGGGAATGGACACCGCGTCACACATGGCGGCAACGCCGGAGGCCACCAGCTCCGGGTTATTCATCAGGCAGGCGCCAAAGCTGCCGGATTGCACCCGGTCGCTGGGACAACCACAGTTGAGATTGACTTCGTCAAAGCCCCGGGCCCCGGCAAATGCGGCGCAGAGGGCAAGTTCCCGGGGGTCACTGCCACCCAGTTGCAAGGCGACGGGATGTTCGAGGGGGTCAAAAGCCAAAAACCGCTGTCTGTCGCCATGGATAAGGGCGCCGGTGGTGACCATTTCGGTATAAAGGTAGGCGCGTTTGCTGATCAGACGCAAAAAGTACCGGCAAAAACGGTC
Source organism: Gammaproteobacteria bacterium (assembly GCA_003235325.1). Lineage (GTDB taxonomy): Bacteria > Pseudomonadota > Gammaproteobacteria > Pseudomonadales > Porticoccaceae > SZUA-272. The sequence goes on from QJWQ01000174.1 coordinate 1,815, forward strand.
CGTGTAGTCCATCATCGGCGCTACGCACAACCGTCTCCTGGTCCCCAGGTTGTTTGGTTCGGACTTATGGGTCACTGGAAAAAACAATAATATTCATAAAGATGGGAAGTATACCTCACAGGCTCGATTATCGACCAAGCCGACGTCGTGGTAGCATTGCCGGGTTTGTGAACAGGCGGGGAAACTGACAGGCTATGAGTAAACCGGAAGATATAGCAGAGTTAAAAGTTGCACAAACGGTTTCTGACCACGACGATGACGACTTTGCCTCCAGCAGTCTGCTCGACTGTCTTATGCTGGTCGCCCAGCTCGAAGGACGTACGGCGTCACTTCCTGCCGTGACCGCCGGACTGCCACTGGTCGATGGCAAGCTCACACCTGAACTCTTCATTCGCGCCGCCAATCGCGCGGGTCTTGCCGCTAAAATCCTGAACCGAACACTCAATGCAGTGCCCCGGGACGTACTGCCAGCCATACTCTCCCTCAGTGATCAAACCTATGCCGTGGTGACGGATATCGACAGCAAGCTGGGCTACGCCATTGTCATGGCGCCGGTCACCGGAGAATCCCGGCAAGTGGAAATTTCAGCACTTGATGAAATCTATTCCGGGCATGTCTTTTACCTGAGACCCATGCAACAGTTCGATAACCGGGTACCCAGGATCTACCGCAATACCGGGGAGCACTGGTTCTGGGGCGTGATAAAAAGCTCTGCCGGCATTTACCGGGATGTTCTGGTGGCATCACTGCTAATCAACCTTTTCGTGCTGGCACAGCCCCTGTTTGTCATGAATGTCTATGATCGCGTCGTGCCCAACAGCGCCATGGAGACACTCTGGGCGCTGGCCCTAGGCGTGGTTATCGTCTACCTGTTCGACATGGCCCTGAAAAGCATGCGCAGCTACTTTGTCGAACTGGCGGCCAAACGCTCCGACGTCATACTTTCGGCCCAGTTACTTGAAAAGGTGCTGGCATTGAAGATGGAAAACAGGCCGGTCTCGGTCGGGGCATTTACCAATCGCCTGCAGGAATTCGACTCCATTCGCAGCTTTATTACGTCGACGTCCATCCTGACCCTGATTGACCTGCCCTTTGTGGTGCTGTTCCTGGTTGTCATTTTTTACCTGGGTGGCTGGCTGGTGGTGGTGCCGCTGTTGGCCATTCCCGTTGCCGTTGTTCTTGGCTTTAATGCCCAGCGTCGCCTGAAGCCAGCCATCGAAAATGTCATGCGTGGTTCCGCCAGGAAGAATGCCACCCTGGTGGAGAGCATGGTGGGGGTCGAGACCATTAAAACCCTCGGTGCCGAAGGCAAGGTCCAGCGCAACTGGGAACAGTCTGTTGGCTACGTATCCCAGTGGAGTCTGCAGGCCAGAAAAATTTCCAACTCGACCCTGGTGCTGGTCCAGTCCCTGCAACAATTTGCCATGGTGGCCATTGTGGTCTGGGGTGTCTATCTGATCGCCGATCAATCTCTCACACTGGGTGGCCTCATTGCCTGTGTCATTCTCAGCGGCCGTGCTCTGGCGCCTCTGGGGCAGGTGGCGTCGCTGATTACCAATTACGACCATGCCGAAGCCACCCTGAAGTCACTGAACGACATCATGTCCCAACCGGTGGAACGCGAACCTGACAAGCGTTACCTGCACAAACCGGTATTGCGCGGCGATATACGCTTCAAAAATGTCACCTTCAGTTATAACGAGTATGGGGAACCGGCCCTGAATAACGTGACGTTGACCATCTCTGCGGGGGAAAAGGTTGGCATTATTGGCAAGATCGGTTCCGGAAAAAGTTCCCTCGGCAAGCTGCTTATTCGCCTCTATGAAGCTGACAAGGGGGCGGTTCTGGTCGATGGTTTTGACATTCTGCAACTGGATCCTTCAGATCTTCGCCACAACATAGGGTATGTCTCTCAGGACATCACATTGTTTTACGGTTCGATTCGCGAAAACATAGCCATGGGTGTCAATTCGGTTACCGACCAGCAGATTATCGATGCGGCCGCCAGTGCAGGTGTGCTCGGCTTTATCAACAGGCACCCCCTCGGTTTTGATATGCCCGTGGGCGAACGTGGCGAGACGCTGTCCGGCGGACAGCGCCAGGCGTTGGGTCTGGCGCGAATGTTTCTGCGCGATCCGCCGGTTTTACTGCTCGATGAGCCGACCGCGTCAATGGACCAGGGATCGGAACACCAGATCAGGAAACGACTTGAACATTTTGCCGCCGACAAGACCCTGATTCTGGTAACCCACAAAATGGCCATGCTGGATCTGGTTGACCGGTTGATTGTTATGGACAGTGGCCGGGTCCTTGCCGACGGCCCCCGGGATCAGGTGATCACGTCTCTGAAGCAGGGTGATATCAGAAGGGGTGACAGCTGATGAGCCTGGCAATGGTGCGAAAAAATCTGGAGATGACGCCGGCCGAGGACCTGAAATACATGTCCTACTCGTCGGAGGCCATGCTGTTGCAGACACCAGGACGAAGCCGGGTCATGCTCTGGCTGATCGCGGCCTTTTTGGCCATCATGCTAATCTGGGCCGGGCTGGCGGAGGTGGATGAATTCACCCGGGGAAATGGCAGGATCGTACCGTCTTCTGATATTCAGGTGGTTCAGAACCTGGAGGGCGGAATTCTCGCCAGCCTGATGGTGGAGGAGGGACAGATTGTCCAGCAGGGGCAGCAGTTGCTTTTGATCGACGACACCCTGCTGTCATCCAGTTTCAGGGAAAAGGCCCTGTTGTTGCAGCAACTGTCAGTCAAGAGTGCCCGTCTCGATGCCGAGGCCAACGGTTCCGATTTTGATCAGGTCCTGCCCTCCCTGAAAGGTACTTTCCCTCCCCATTTAATCGCCAGCGAACGGGATCTTTACCAGTCACGGAGGCGGGAATTTGAATCCCGGCTGGACTCCTACAACCAGAAGGTCGCGCAGAAGCAGCAGGAACTGGAGTCAGCCAGATCCGCCAAAAAAACCCTGGAAATGAGTTTTGACATTCAGGGTCGGGAAGTGACCATGACCCGGCCTCTGGTGACGGCCGGTGCTGTCTCCCAGGTGGAATTGCTGCGCCTGGAACGGCAGCTGAACGATCTGAAAGGGGAATTGAGCAAGGCTGAACTGGCCATTCCTCAACTGGAGGCCGAATACCGGGAGGCCAGGAACAACGTCGACTCCTTCGTTCAGGGTTTTAACAACGAATCCAGGCAGGAGTTAAACGACGTGACTGCGGAAATGAGCCGTTTGCAGGAAAGCAACCAGGCTTTTGAAGACCGGGTCAGCCGCACGGTGGTCAAATCGCCGGTCAGGGGCACCGTCAAGCAAATCAATGTCAAAACCATTGGCGGTGTCATCCAGCCGGGTATGGATCTGGTTGAAATTGTCCCCATTGATGATTCCCTGGTCATTGAAGCCAAGGTCAAGCCTTCCGACATCGCCTTTATCCACCCGGGTCAGCAGGCCACGGTCAAATTCACTGCCTACGATTTTTCAATTCATGGCGGCCTGTCGGCAAAGGTAACCCATATCAGTCCCGACACTATTCAGGATGAGGACGGCCAGAGCTTTTATCAGATTCGATTGCTTACCGAGAGCAGTCATCTGGGCAGGGAGGAGAAACCGTTGCCGATCATTCCCGGCATGACCGTGCAAATTGATATTCTGACCGGCAAAAAGACCATTCTTGATTATCTGCTGAAGCCAATCCTGAAAACTCGGCAGATGGCGCTGAGCGAAAAATAGCCGGCGGTCACTGGTCCTCAAGGCTCCTCACAGAGGCAGAGCCTGAAAGGGATAGTGGCTGAGTAGGGATCCTGTTCAAACCGGTTGAGGGGCTTGATGAACGGAAAGCACCGAATCAGAGATTGTGATCTGTATCACGGCACCGGTTTTCAATAAGGCCGTAAATAACGGAATTTCCACATACTGTAATTCCCGTTGGGCCTGTCTGGCGGCGTGGTTATTTTGCCTTGAAGATGATTCTAATTTGCCGATTTAACTTTATGAAATGCCTGAGTTTAGGTATGGTCACGGATTTAGTTACCGCCGTCAAAAGGACCATAACAAAATGAAGGCTTTCAAACCCGCGAAATTTATATTCACCGTTTCATTCCCAGTCTTTTCCGCCATATCAGTTTCAGCATATGCCCTTGATCTTCAGGAGGCGATCGCTGAAACCCTGGCGAGCAATCCCCAGGTGCTGTCGGAACTGCGGGAAGTCGATGCCAGAAACCGCCAGGTACGCAGTGCACTGGGGGATTTTTACCCGGACGTCGACCTCCTTGCCGGTTACGGTTTTCAGGAGCGGGATCCCAGCAATCAGCCTTTTCCGGGAGAGCCGGGACGAACCCGCAATGAACTGGAACGGCACGAGGCCCAACTCAATGTTCGACAACTGGTGTTTGACGGTTTCAATACCTGGAACCAGTACCAGAGCGAAAAAACCCGGGAGTTGAGTGCGAAACATCGGTCCCAGTCAGTTGCCGAGGAGGTGGCACTTGAAGTAGTGCGCGCCTACCTGAATGTTCTCAAACGCGAGGAGGTGTTGAAGCTGGCGGAACAGACCTACGGGTTTCACCAGGAAATTCACGACAAGATGCGCAAGCGTTTTGAATCCGGTGTCGGTAGCGGTGCCGATTTCGACCAGATATCCGGCAGGCTTGCTCTCTCCAGAACCAACTTCTTCAATGCCCAGGCCAACCTGATCGACGCCAAGACCGGCTTTCAGCGGGTTGTCGGCCGTTTTCCTGAAACCGGCGAGTTGAGCAAACCGGGCTCCTACCGCAATTACCTGCCGGCAACTGTTGAAGATGCCGTCACCCGGGCGTTACAAAATCACCCTGTGCTCAAGATTGCCGAGGCCGATGTCGAGGGTGTCCAGTACCAGTACGAGCAAACCAAAAGCGCCTACTATCCAAAATTTTATGTGGAGGTCGAGCGGGATCTGAATCGAAATATTGATGGCGTCGAGGGACAGGTGGATGACCTGAAAGTCATGTTGCGAATGAATTACAGCCTGTACAACGGTCGTTCAAACCAGGCACGCAAGCAACAATTTGCTTACCTCGTGGAGAAGGCCCGTGAAATTCGCAACAATGCCCGTCGTCAGGTAGAACAGGAAGTACGGTTGGCCTGGGTTGCCTATGACACGATCAAGGAGCAGATCCCGTTTCTCGAGTCCTATGTGACTGACTCCATCAAAACCCGCGAAGCCTATCGCGACCAGTATAACCTGGGTAAGCGCACGCTCCTCGACCTTCTCAACACCGAAACCGAAACGGTCAATGCCAAACAGTCATTGATCAATGCCCAGCATGACATGATTTTCAACGAATACCGGATTTTCCAGTCCCTCGGTGACCTGACCTATATGGTCGGCGTGGAGATCTGACCCGGGAATGAATGTTTAAGCTGGCAGCTAACATCAAGCCATTAGCCGCAAGGAGTAGTCATGAACGATCAGGTAGAGCCAGAACTTAGCGTAGAAATCGGCGACTCTGTCAGGATTTTTGGATTCCTGACAGCGGCGGAAGGGGGGGCAATCCATGCGGTCGCGGCCAATGGCGACGATCAGGTATTGACACCCGGCAACCCGATCCTTGAGGGCAGTACGCTCAGTTCCGAATCCGGGGGGCAGTTCCTCATCGTTTTACAGGATGGAACAATTCGTGAACTGCCCAGGGACGGGACATTCCTGGTCACCCGCGAGTCAATCACTTCGCTGGAGATTGTCGACCATGACAGCCTGGCGTTTGACCAGTGGCTGTCAGCCATGCATCACGATTCGCTGCTAACGGAGATGCTGGCCTATGTCGCCAACGGCGGCTCGATGTCCGATTTCCTTTCCCGGCATCCGGCACTGCTGGCGGAACTCAGTCCTGAAGCCGAGATGCTGCTGAATCAGACCGGACTGGAACCGGACAGTCCCGAGTTTCAGGAATTACTGGCCGCCCTGCAGGCGGGTGAAGATATTTCAGAATTGCTTGAGAAAACCGGAGCCGGTGATACCGGCAATGGTGCGGTAAGCGATTCAATACAACAGGCCGCCCTGATTGACCGGGATTTACTGGAAGTAAATCCCGAGGCCGGTATAGAACCGGAGCTGGAATTGCCAGCCCCGCCATTGCCCACTGCAGACAGCGGCCTCGCCGGGGCACCGCCCTCGGTAATGCTGCAGGCGTCGGCTGTTGGCTCAGTTGCCGGCGACAATATTGCCGAGAACCAGGATATTCTGTTGACCGCCACGGTCAATCAACCTCCCCAGGGCAGCGATCTGATTCTGACCCTGAACAACGGCCTGGTCATTGTCATCCCCGAAGGCGAGACCACCGGTTCTGTGGTTGCCCCGGCACAGGGCGATGATGTCTATCTCGACGGTGAGACCATCAATATCAGCATCATCGAGACGGAGGGTGGCGGCTACGATGTTCTCAATACGTCGACCACGGCATCGGCCACCATTGTCGACACGATTGACAACACCACATTGACACTGGGGAACCTGAGCGTCGATGAGGGCAGTGGCACAACGACCATCGGCGCCATCCTGAGCAACCCGGCGGACACCGCCTTTACCGTCACCCTGGACAATGGCGCCACCATCAGTTTTGCCGAGGGTGATCTGGAAGCAACATCGACGCCTTTTGCCATCCGGGAGGATACTCCCTATGTCGATGGCGGGAGTAGCCCGGTGGGTGTCAGCGATGCCGGCAACCACAATTTTGAAATGCTGACCACGGTCGATGGCACAGTGACGGTCAGTGACACGCCGACCGAGACCACCCTGACACTGGTCAGTTTCAGCGTCGACGAGGGCAGCGGTACGGCGACCATCGACGCCATCCTGAGCAATCCGGCGGGCACTGCCTTTACCGTTACCCTGGACAATGGCGCCACCATCAGTTTTACCGAGGGCGATCTGGAGGCGACCTCGACGCCCTTTGCCGTCCAGGGGGACGATCCCTATATCGATGGCGAGAGTTACCCGGTCAGCGTCAGCGATGCCGGTGACCACAACTTTGAGGTGCTCAACACCATCGATGGCACGGTGACAGTCAGTGACACACCGACCGAGACCACCCTGACACTGGTGAGTTTCAGCGTCGACGAGGGCAGCGGTACGGCGACCATCGACGCCATCCTGAGCAATCCGGCCGGCACCGCCTTTACTGTCACCCTGGACAATGGCGCCACCATCAGTTTTGCCGAGGGCGATCTGGAATCGACCTCGACGCCCTTTGCCGTCCAGGGGGACGATCCCTATATCGATGGCGAGAGTTATCCGGTCAGCGTCAGCGATGTCGGCAATCACAATTTTGAACTGCTGACCACCATCGACGGCACGGTGACCGTCGATGACACGCCGGATGTCACCACCCTGATGCTGGCCAATGTCAATGTTGAAGCGGGCATTGACACAGCGACCATCGACGCGACCCTGAGCAATCCGGCGGGCACCGCCTTTACCGTCACCCTGGACAATGGCGCCACCATCAGTTTTGCCGAGGGCGATCTGGAGGCGACCTCGACGCCCTTTGCCGTCCAGGGAGACGATCCCTATATCAATGGCGACGACAGTTATCCGGTCGGTGTCAGCGATGCCGGTGACCACAACTTTGAAGTACTCAACACCGTCGACGGCACGGTGACGGTCAGTGACACACCGACCGAGACCACCTTGACACTGGTGAGTTTCAGCATCGACGAGGGCAGCGGTACAGCGACCATCGGCGCCGTCCTGAGCAATCCGGCCGGCACCGCCTTTACCGTCACCCTGGACAATGGCGCCACCATCAGTTTTGTTGAAGGTGACCTGGAGGCGACCTCGACGCCCTTTGCCATCCAGGGGGACGATCCCTATATCGACGGCGAGAGTTACCCGGTCAGCGTC
>QJWQ01000011.1 GCA_003235325.1 Gammaproteobacteria bacterium
AGCCCTTCGGGTTGAGGCTAAAAATCCACCACTCGGCGTTGCTCGTCGCTCATTTGGTCTGGCCAAACCACGTTCCTCGCGCCTTGATCGGTGAATTTTTAGACTCAACAGCGGCAATCCAATTAGTGTTAACAGGCCCTAGTAACAGCGGGGGTACTTTGTGACCGGCAATTGTCTATTTTTTAATAAATACCTTTGATTACAGAGAGATGACTAAATTATGTATCAGGAGAATCAGCGATGAAAAGCCAAAATATTTTCAGGAAAATATTGAGTGGGACAGCACTATTGCTATCGATGTTAACGGCTGCTTACGCCAGCGGCGATGATGAATTTCTCGATTGTCCCGCGGGTATGGTTGATTCATCCGATGCTATCCAGAACGGGCTCTGGAACACCCGGGATGGAGGCACACTGCACCTGGGTCAGTGTACCTATTACGTAACCCGCACAATCGAGGCTCGATGGAATCATCACGGTAAAATGCAGGGTATGGGTAAGGAATTGACCACTATCGAGATATTGCCCGGTGCGAAGATTGCCGCCGTGCCAATCACGGTCGAGGGAGGCTATTACCTTTCGCCACTGTTCCTGTTTGAGAATCCGGAATCAGGCGATATCACCCTTTCGGACCTTTCTGTTGTCGTAACAGACCCTCAGCCTGCCCAGGGCAACGACCCGTTCTTCAGCAATGGCCTGTGGACCCTGATTGCCGTGACCGGACCCGATGTCAACACCCGCTTTGAGAATGCGGGCTTTCACGGAGCGCCCGGTGATTTCTTTGGTACCAATATCGGTCACGGTATCCAGATTTATAATTACCCCGGATTAAACGGGAGCATGACCGTTTCCGGCTGCGATTTCTCTAGTATCTGGGATTCGATGAATCCCTTCAATTTTCAACAGGCGATCATCGATATTTCCGGAAATACATTTGCCAATACGGGATTCGGTGCCATTGTCGAAAACTGCAGCGGCTGTACGGTCAGGGTATCGCAAAACACAATGGAGCAGGTCAGCGAGAATGGTGTATTTATCATTCACGATGACGCTGCTGTACCACTCGATCCGTCGAACTATCTGGTGGAAAGAAATTCTATAGATCTGGTTAGTGCCAACGGAAATGGTATCTGGGTGCTGGGGAGCCAATTGAGCGCGGTCGTTGCGCAAAATAAACTGCATGTGGAGTCCAACGAAGGGGCAGCCGGGATTTTCGCTTTGGGTCCGGAAAATTTGTTGATCGCCAACAATAAGGTGGATGGCACCGGGTTTTCCGCAATTCTGACGTTGTTTGCCAGTGGTGGGACCATTATCGGAAACAATGTCCAGAATTTCGAAACCTTGCCCTGGAGTCCTGCCGCGATCACTCTCTGGGAATCCTGGGACTTCCGCGTGGTGGGTGGTCACAATTCTGCCAACCTGACCTGGGAAGGTGGCGGCGGGCATGTCTTCACTGGCGTCAATGTTTCTGAAAACCCTGATCTCGGGCCACAAGTGAGTGACGCGTTGGAGTTCAAGCGGGAAGTGCGGAAGACAATGCCCTGAACTTACCTGAAATTAAAAGTTTCGGAGTGCATTTCAGTAGTGAATATCCGATTCACTTCATGTCGAAGGCCCGGCCTATGGAGCGGGCCTTCCTGTTTACATTACCTGCGAAAAAAGCCATTCCTCACTCTCCTGCAATTAATATTCAGGTGGTCAGAAGAGGCTAAAGCAGTTTGAGGCCACCCGGCAGCAAAGAGATATTCGGATTCACCCGGAACAAACCAGCTCGGGATGACTATTGTTACTCAGGGTGGCTTGGCCCTGCTCGAAATTTTCTCGGCGTGGTGGGGCCGGTGGCCAGGGTTTCGACATTATGGTCGGCGCCGATCAGCGGCCTTGTGACGGCATTGACGACTTGAGTTCGTCTGCACGAGGCGTTGCCCGGAAGTGGATTCAAAGCCCCAGTTCGGAAAGTCCGGGGTGGTCATCAGGACGGCGTCCGGAAGGCCAGCGAAACAGCCGATCAACTTCACCGATCGGCAGGTCGTTGATGCTGGCGTAGCGCTTTTTCATCAGGCCGTCCAGATCGAACTCCCAGTTTTCATTGCCGTAGGAACGGTACCAGTTGCCGGAGTCATCGTGCCATTCGTAGGCGAAGCGCACGGCGATACGGTCTTCCCCGTGTGCCCAGATTTCCTTGATCAACCGGTAATCCAGTTCTCTGGACCATTTGCGCTGCAGAAAGGCGACGATCGCCTCGCGCCCCTGCAGAAATTCGGAGCGGTTGCGCCACTGACTGTCCGGGCTGTAGGCCAGAGAAACTGCCTCCGGATTTTTCTGGTTCCAGGCGTCTTCTGCCTTTCGGACCTTGATCACCGCTTCCTTGTAACTGAATGGTGGCAACGGGGGGCGCTGGCCGCTCATTGGCTCTCCCTTGTGAATGTGAACCGGCCGGGGCATCTCTGCGACAAAAACTGCAGAGATGCCCTGTGCGCGACTTTCTCCTGCCAGTAGATGTTGTTCTACCAGGATTTGTAAGGCAGAAACTTGCCGTTCATGGAGATCAGCACCCGGTCTCCTTTCGGGTCTTCGACACGGTCTACTTCCATGGCGAAGTCGATGGCACTCATGATGCCGTCGCCGAACTTCTCCTGAATCACCTGCTTCAGGGTGTCGCCATAGACGCCGACAATCTCGTAGAGGCGGTAAATGAGCGGGTCAGAGGGCACCGTCTGGTCCCAGATTTTGGTGGGGTACGCTGCCAGGGCGTTCGCCACTTCCGGGCCAAGGCCGAGATATTCGGCGATGGCTTTGGCCGTGTCGGGTTTGGCACTGTTCATGCCCAGACAGGCTGAGGCGAGCCAGACCGGGGACAGGCCCAGGTCCTTGCCCATGGTCTCCCAGCTGAGGCCCTTGGCGACTTTGGTGCTGACAATGGTGTCAGTCATGGTCAATTTATCCATTGATAACTCCTGTGAAATTTAACCAGCATTGGACAGGGATGCCGTTGCTGAAGGTTGAGGGTCAGGCGTCTCGCGCCGGTTTGAAAATTCCTTGTCGTGGATCGGGTCGACAGTCAGGGTCTCGACGTCGTTGTCACCACCGGCCAGCTGACTGGAACGGGTCACCAGGAAGTGCACCAGGTGATTGCGGATCTTGTAATAGCCGGGGTGCTCGATAATGGTGCCCCGGTCCCGCGGTCGCGGCAGGCTGATCTTGACGGATTCGGCCACGTGGGCGCCCGGACCGTTGGTCATCAGCAGAATGCGATCGGAGAGCAGAATGGCCTCGTCGACGTCGTGGGTGATCATGAACACGGTCTGCTGGGTCTCGCTCCAGATTTTGATCAACTCCTCCTGGATAACGCCCCGGGTCAGGGCATCGAGAGCCCCGAAAGGCTCGTCCAGCAGCAGCAGTTTGGGCTGGGTGGCAAAGGCCCGGGCGATACTGACCCGCTGCCGCATGCCGCCGGAGAGCTCTGCCGGTTTGCGGTGTATGGAGCGAGACAGTCCCACCATTTGCAGATACCTGCAGCTGTGCTCCTCGATCTGTTCGCTGCTCCAGCGGGGCCAGCGGGCGCGCACACCGAAATTGACGTTTTGCAGGGCGGTCAGCCAGGGCAGCAGGCTGTAGTTCTGGAACACCACGCCACGGTCGAGGCTGGGGCCGGACACCTCCCGTCCGTCCATGATCACCACACCGTCACTGGGGTCATCGAGGCCGGCGATGATGTTCATGATGGTCGACTTGCCGCAGCCCGAGTGACCGATAATGCAGACGAACTCACCCTTCTCGATGCCGATGTTGATATTGTCGAAAACCACCAGGCTGGAGCCGCCCTTGACGGGAAACTCCTTTTTTAAGCCTTCGATGCTGACAAAATGCATGGACATGGTGATTACTCCTCGTACTGGACCAGTCGCGCCACGGTGCCCAGCGCAATATCCAGCAACATGCCCACTACACCGATCATCAGGATCGAAAAAATGACACTGTTAAGGTCGAGGTTGTTCCACTCATTCCAGACGTAGTAACCGATGCCGGTGCCGCCCACCAGCATCTCGGCGGCGACGATCACCAGCCAGGCAATGCCGATGGAAATACGCATACCGGTGAGTATGGTGGGGGCTGCCGCCGGCAGGATGACGCTGAAAGCGGTGCGCAGTGAACTCAGTTCATGGGTCCGGGCGACCCGGATCCAGTCCTGGCGCACATTGGCGACACCAAAGGCGGTGTTGATCAGCATCGGCCAGATGGAACAGATAAAAATGACAAAAATTGCCGACTTCTCCGAATCCTTGATGATGAACAGAGCCAGGGGCATCCAGGCCAGTGGCGAGATTGGCCGCAGTACCTGGATATAGGGGTTCAGGGCCTTGTGCATGAGCGGCGACATGCCCACCACAAAACCGAGGGGAATTGCCACCAGGGCGGCACCGAAGAACCCGGTCAATACCCGGAACAGAGAGTAGGCGAGCTGGATGCCGATGCCCTTGTCGTTGGGACCGGCATCGTAAAAGGGATTGCTCAGTTCGTCCCAGGCATGCTCCAGCACCTGTGACGGTGGCGGCACCCGGGCTTCCTCGTCGGCGCCGCCCATGAGCAGTTCAAACTCGGACAGCGCCTCGGAGGCCTCGGGTGGCTGGTTCAGTGCCTCCCAGATACCGAGCAACACAATCAGCAGGACCACGGACAGCAGGGCCGCGCGGACATTGAGTGACGCCACAATCAGGCCCTTTTGATGGCAAAGCTGTTGATGTATTCCTCCGGCTTGGTGTAGTCGAAGGTTTTGCCCATGATGGTGTAGTTCTCGTAGGTTTTGGACGGCGGGGTATAGCCCAGGTCCTGCATCACCTTGCCGGTCTCGGCGGCCACATAGACTTCCTCGGCTATTTTCCGGTAATCCACATCACCCTCGATATAACCCCAGCGCTTCATCTGGGTGAGAATCCAGACGGCCATGGAATGCCAGGGGAAGGGGTCGAAATCGATCCGGTCCGGGACGTCGAGCACTTTCTGGTCGACCCCGTCGACGTAACGACCGGTCAGCACCTGGCGCACCACGATTTCCGGCTGGTTCAGGTAGTTTTTCGGCGAGATGGCCTTGGCGATTTCCGCCCGGTTTTCCTGCTTGGCGGAGAAATGGGTGGCGTCGACAATGGCCTTGAACAGGGCAGCGTAGGTGTTGGGCAGTTCAGTGGCAAATTTCTGGCTGCAGGCAAAGGCGCAACAGGGATGACCCTCCCAGATGTCCTTGGTCAGGATATGGATAAAGCCGACCTTTTCGTAGACCGCCCGCTGGTTGAAGGGATCGGGTGAGAGGTAACCATCCAGGTTGCCGGCCCGCAGGTTGGCGACCATTTCCGGCGGCGGCACCACGCGGATCTGGATGTCCTGATCCGGATCGATACCGTGTTCCGCCACGTAGTAGCGCAACAGGAAGTTGTGCATCGAGTAATCAAAAGGCACCCCGAATTTGAATCCCTTCCAGTCCTTGGGGTCACGCTTGTCGATGTGCTTGTTGTGCAGCACGATGGCCTGACCATTGATGTTTTCCACCGCCGGCATCAGGTAGGGGGAAGCAGTGGAACCGGCGCCCATGGACATCGCCAGTGGCATTGGTGTCAGCATGTGGGAGGCGTCGTATTCACCGTTGAGGGACTTATCCCGGGCCACTGCCCAGCCGGCGGTCTTGATCACGTCCACATCCAGGCCGTGCTTGGCGTAAAAGCCCATTGGCTGGGCCATGATAATGGGTGTGGCACAGGTAATGGGCACAAAGCCGACTTTCAGCCTGGTCTTCTCCAGCTTGCCTGTCGATTCCTTGACCGCAGCCTTGACCTTGTCCATGGGAATCAGCGAACCGAGTATGGCCGCCAGGGTGCCACCGCCTACCAGGCGCAGAAATTTGCGCCGGGATGCGTCGTTGTGGCCAAAGACACCGCGGACTATGGCGCTCTCAATGGCCCGGTCCATCATGTCCTCGCTGCTGGCGAAAGCCGTTGCACGGGATCGACCCGGTTCGGCCAGGACCGGCTGCAGAGTGCGGCCCTCGGCCTGTTGTTCCAGCAGTTTCAGCCGGTCGCCGTCACTGAGGCCGCCCCTGCGGGCCTCGGCGCTGCAGAGGTCGCAGCTGCAACCCTGCGAATGATTCAGTCGTGATTTTTCATCAAAAGGATTGCCCAGACTCTTGGTCGTCATCGCTTGTCGCCCTCATCAACGTGGAAAGTGGTTTTGGTGCATCCTGGTGCAGGTCGTGCTGCCAACCGGCAGGTTTCCGGCATCACCAATGCCCGACTGGTGTGCTACCAACTGCTTTGTAACTACTTCGCAACTTTGGTGCCAAGCTACTCTATTCCAATAACCTATTGATAATAAACAGAAAATATTTATGCCTGCGTGCCGAGCGAATTACGATTATTCGTTAATTACGATATCTGGTGATCGGTACCACGAAACTTCGTAATCTGGCCCGGAATTTGTACAGGAATTTGTAAGAACCGGAACTTGTAAGAAAACCATCGGGCAATACGGAGAGATCTGCCACTGACACAGGCGACAGACCCGACCGACCTTACCCCGGAAACCGGTCGCAATGCTCCTGGAATGCCTGACTGGAACACTCGCTAGACTGGAACACTCGCTTGAACACTTGCTCGCACCCTCACTCGCACCCGCCCTTGGAAGAGACACCTGAAACCGTCGAGGAACCCGAGCACGAGACCCGTGAACCGGTTGCCGACTACAGCTTCTCCCATTCCCCCCTGGTGCAGATCATCGTCGATCCCGTCAATGACCGTATCGTCGGGGCCAACCTGGAAGCCTGCGCCTTTTTCGCCGCCAGTGAACTGCAATTGCGGCAGCAACCGCTGAGCCAGGTCTTTGCTATTGCCATGCCCGAGTTACTGGTTTTCACCCAGGAGGTCCTGGAAAAAAACCGGGCCTGGGCCGATTCACTGATGCTTGAAAGAGTCCACGGGGACGGCCGGAAACAGCAATTGCGGGTGGAGATGGCCGGTAAAAAATACAGTGACGGCGATCTAGAGCTGATGCACCTCTGTATTCAGGATTCCGCAGAGATCGACAACCGGCGCAGCCAGGCGGACGCCAACCGCCACTACCAGTCCGGCATCGGTCACTGGAACCGGGTGGCCCGGGTGTTCCAGGAATTCGAGCATGAAAACCAGCTGATACTGGAAGCAGCCGGGGAGGGCATCTACGGCGTCGACACCGAGGGTATGACCACCTTTGTCAACCCGGCGGCGGAGCGAATGTTCGGTTACAGCGTCAGCGAACTGGCGGGCCGCAACATTCACAGCATGATCCATCACAGCCACAGTGACGGCAGTCGCTACCCGGTGGAGAACTGCCCAATCTACGAGGCCTTTCGCGACGGCGTGGTGCACAGCGTCGAGGACGACGTCTTCTGGACCAAATCCGGCAAACCTATCGAGGTGGAATACACCAGCACCCCGATAAAGGACCAGGGCTACATTGTCGGCGCCGTAGTGATCTTTCGGGATGTGTCCCAGAAGAAGGCCGACAAGCGGCAACTGCTGGCGGCGCTGGCGGAAGTGGAACAGTTGAAAAACCGCCTGGAGATGGAAAATGCCTATCTGCAGGAAGAAATCAATTCCGAGTTCAACCACCACCAGATCGTCGGCAACAGCTCTGCCGTACAGAAGGTCATCCAGCAGATCAGCCTGGTGGCGCCCACCAGCGCCACGGTGCTGATTCACGGGGAATCCGGCACCGGCAAGGAACTGATCGCCCGGGCGATTCACGAGATGAGCCAGCGCAGCAAGCGGTCCCTGATCCGGGTCAACTGTGCGGCGATTCCGGTGGACCTGTTTGAGAGCGAGTTTTTCGGCCACATCAAGGGTGCCTTCACCGGTGCTACCGCCGACCGCCACGGTCGCTTTGAACTGGCGGATAGCGGCACCCTGTTCCTCGACGAGGTAGGTGAAATCCCGTTGCAGCTACAAGGAAAACTGCTGCGGGTACTGCAGGAACAGCAGTTCGAGCGGGTGGGTGATTCCCGGACCCACAAGGTCGATGTCAGAATCATCGCCTCCACTAATCGCAACCTGGAAAAAATGGTGGCCAGTGGCGGCTTTCGGGAAGACCTGTTTTTTCGCCTCAATGTCTTTCCCATCGAGTCGGTGCCCTTGCGCAAGCGCATCGAGGATATTCCCCTGCTGACCCGGCACTTCCTGTCCCGATTCAGCACCCAGGCCAACAAGAGCGGCCTGAAAATCTCCCGGGGGGAAATGGAAAAATTGAAGCAGTACCACTGGCCCGGCAATATCCGGGAGCTGGAAAATGTCATCGAGCGCCATGTGATCCTGGCAAGGGGTGGGTCCCTGCGCTTTGAAAATCTGAATCTGGAGCGGGGCATCAACGGTCCGATGGTCGACACGGCTCTGATGGTTGAGCAGGATGCCCGAAGGGTGTTGACCGATCAGGACCTGCGGCAACAGGAGCGTCGCAGTCTGGTCCTTGCCCTGAAGCAGTGCCAGGGCAAGGTGTTTGGTCCCGGCGGTGCCGCCGATCTGTTGGGGGTCAGGCCCACCACCCTGGCCTCCAGGATTAAGAAGTATCGCATTGATGTAAGGGATTTTAAGGTGGGAAATGGCAGTGTTACCGGTTGATAGAACTGGCATGTAATCCCCCCAAGTTCAAGGCGTTCCCGGAGGCGTTCAGGGGCAGCGAAGAGGTGGCCGAAGGTAGCCGGACTCCGTTTGATGCTTTAGTTAGCGGGCGCTTTTACAAGCCAGGATAGAGTCAATACCACCGGCTTCCCCGAGCAGAATATTTGCTTGACGCTCAATCTCATTAACGCTGAGAGGCCAGCCGTGAGTACGAGACGAGAAAGGGAAAACAATGTAAAGGATCTCGCCTTGAGGCGCACCAGCAGCATTTCTGGGGTTCACGTTTCTCCCGCCCAGCTTTTCGGCAAGTGCAATAGACACTTCTCCCAATTGTGCCTTGGGGGGGCCGATATCAGCTACAACAAAAGATGTTTTTTCTCCACTGGAGAGATTTAGGGCATAGCCTAAATCGCCAAGTCGGCCAGTGCCTTTCAGCCGATAGAATGATCCTGGAAATACCAGGTAGGGGATGTTCCGGGCATCCACGTAACGTGCCGGATTAGTCACTGCTTTGGATTGGTCTTCCAGCGCTGTTCTAGAGACGAAATAACCAGCGAACTCTCCAGAGGTCTGCTTATAGGCTTTAAGCGGATTGTTTGGATCCGGTACCAGGACAGATGTCCACCATGACGTATCCGGGTAGCCTGCATTCTCGAGCAAGTCGAGACCGACATCTTCAGGGTGGTAGGCATTTGGTGCGCCATCGGCATCTATCGCCATATGAGTAGAAGAAAACAGGTACGCTGAGACCGTTGGGTGCGACAACAGTTTAGTGGCCCCATAGCTTTTCCAATGGCTAAACTCGCACTCAGGTTGAGCAAAGGAAAATGTCGATATCAGGAAAGACACTGCAAAAGCTGGAGCTATTCGGAATTGCATAAATTTCTCCTGGCGGCCTCTTACGAGGCTGTAGAAAAACCCAGAAATTGGCAATTTTTCCAATTTTCTCATGTTATATATTTTTTATAACCACTTGCGCGAATCACTTCCTTGGCGCCTGTGACA
>QJWQ01000120.1 GCA_003235325.1 Gammaproteobacteria bacterium
CAGCCCTCCGGGTTGAGTCTAAAAAATCACCACTCAGCGTTGCTCGTCGCTTATTTGGAGTAACCAAACTACACTCCTCGCGCCTTGATTGGTGAATTTTTAGACTCAACAACGTCAATCCAATTAGTGTTAACAGGCCCTAGTAACCTTCAGCCTTGAGAGGCAGGCCGGAATTTTTTCCCTTTTGGATGCTCATGGGCGCTGAAGCCTACAGCAGGAAAGCGGAAACATTGGGCAGTAACAGGCTTGATGATCAGCATCCTGCGCAGGACAAAGGCAATGTCCCTGACCACAACGTCCTGTTTGGTACAAAGTGCACGGCAAAACCGGTCATACAACGGCATAAGTTCGTTATAGTGTCCCTGTTAATCGATAGACGGGGAGATTTATACCGTGAAAACAGTATTGCGCTGGCTGGCATACCTGTACCTGGGGTACCTCGCCCTGAGCCTGGTGATTCTTCTGCCGGCCATGAATTTTCTGGCGCCCTGGTACATGGAAAAGCAGTATGGACGCCAGCTCAGCACCGAGATCATCCTGTTCGACCCTTTTCGCCTGGCGCTGGAGGTTCGTCATGCCGCCCTGCAGGAGGTGGACGGCACAGACTTTGCCAGCCTGGATCGCGCCGCCGTTAACCTGTCAATGAGCGGTCTCTGGAATCCCGGCATCGTCCTTGATGAACTGGCAATCGAAGGACTTAACCTGCATCTGCGGCGTTTGCCCGGTGGTGAACTCAATGTCGCCGATCTGGCGGGCTCGGGTGCCCCGTCGTCGACGGAACCGGCAGCACCTTCGGCGCCGCCGGCGCTGACGATCAATAATCTGACATTCACCGCCGACCGCATTCGGGTCACCGATGAGATGCGCGCCAGTCCCTACTCGACCCACTGGGATGGACTGGCGATGGCAGTGCACCGGCTGTCCACCGTGCGCGAGGAGGGGCGGCCCTACCGATTGCGCTTAACCGACGAACTGGGTGGCGCGCTGGAATGGTCCGGTGAGGTCTCCCTGCCGGATGCCTACAGCGCCGGCACCCTGAAATTGACCGGTGTCGGGCTGCGACCCATCTGGCGATTCATCGAGCCCTGGGTGCAGTTCAAACTGGTGCATGGACGACTCAATATCGGTGGCAATTACCGGGTGGCCTGGGGCGATCAGTTGAGCTACGGGGTCAGCGAAGGCAAAGTCTCTGTCACCGGGATAGATATTACCGCCAGCGATCCCGGTCGCATCCCGAATACCGGGATGAAACTGGGTGCCCTGGATATTGCCGGTATTGAACTGGATGGGGACCGGCAACTGGTGCAGGTGGGCTCGGTCTCCATCGATGGGTTCGCCCTGACCGGCTGGAGCGAGGGCGAACGGGTCAGCATCGCCGAGTTACTGGCCTTCGAGTCCGGTGCCGGCAATGAGCCGGCCGCTGCTGCCACGGCGCCAGGAACGACTGCTGACACCGATGTTGCGGAATCAGAGGTCGCGGATGCTGACACTCATGACGCCGATTCCGCCTGGCGGGTACAACTGGCCGAGCTGGCGCTAAATGCCAGCAGCGTCAACTGGCGCACACCCTTTACCGAACCCGGACTGTTGCAGGTCGCGCCTGTCAATGCCCGGGTTACCGACATCACCTGGCCGGCAACGGCGGCCAGCCCGGTGGCCCTGGAGTTGCAGGTCAATCAGCAGGTCAAGCTCAACATCGACGGCAGCCTCGATCTCGGCAGCGGAGCCGGCGAACTGGGTTACAGGATGACGGGCCTGCCCCTGGCCTGGTTCGCCCCCAACCTGCCGGCTAACCTTAATGCGGAGATTGGCAGCGGTGAGGCCCGGGTAGAGGGGCGTCTGTCCCTGGACGGATTCGTTCCCACCCGGGTGCAGCAGGACGGCGCCATCGATGACTTCTCTGTCGTCATTCACCAGGGCGAGGACAGCCTGACCCGCTGGAACCAGTTGTCCTGGCAAAAACTTCAGGTCGACCTGCAACAGCAGAGCCTTGCTATTGACACAATCAATCTCGACGGCTATTCCGGCCGGGTTCACATCCTCAAGGACGGCACCCTGAATATCCAGCAGGCCTTCCGCGATGAAGCGGCGGCCAAAGGCGAGCAAACGGCAGAAGGCTCGCCGACGGCTGATGACGCAATGAAGGCCGGGGTGGCAGCGCAGCAGGCCGACTCTGCCCCGAAGGAAGGCCAGGACGCCGACCAGGCAGCAAGTTCCTGGACAGTCGACGTGCCCGCCCTGTTTGTCAGCGACAGCGAAATTGACTATATGGACGAGTCACTGCCCGTTGTCTTTCGCACGGTGATCGGTGATCTCAACGGAGAGATTACCGGTATCAGCAGCGACCCGGGCAAAACGATGAAAGTGGCCATCACCGGTGCCGTGGACGGCTACGCGCCGGTCAACCTGGAGGGCACAGCCAGTCCCCTCAGTCAGCCACCGGCTCTGGACCTGGGTCTCGGCTTCGAGGGGGTGGATCTGGCCCGCCTGACGCCATACTCCGGCACCTATGCCGGCTACGCCATCGACCAGGGGGTGCTCAATCTCAAGGTGCGTTACTCGCTGCAGAACAATCACCTCAACGGCGACAACAAGGTCGTCATCGACCAGCTCAAGCTGGGCAGGAAGATCGACAGTGACAAGGCGGTGGACCTGCCCCTGCAGCTGGCAATCGCCCTGCTCACCGACAGCCGCGGCATCATCGACCTGGCGGTGCCGGTCAGCGGCGATGTCAACAACCCGTCCTTCAGTGTCGGCAGCGTTATCGCCGGCGCGTTTATAAACCTCATTACCAAGGCGGTGACGGCGCCGTTCAACCTGCTGGCCAATCTGGTGGGCACCGAGGAAGACCTGCAACGGATTAACTTTGCCGCCGGTACCACGGTCCTGGACGCAACCGGGGAGGGCAAGCTTGCCGACCTGGCCGGCGCCCTGAAGCAGCGGCCCAAGCTGAAACTGGTGTCATCAATGGCCGCCTGCACCCCACCGCTGACCTGAAAAAATTGCGGCAGTTGCAGTTGCTGTCAGAGTTGCTGGCGGCGGGACTGACCGAGCAGGATATCGATGACAGAAGCGAAGCCTGGGCCAAGGCCATCTCAGCCCGCTACGCCGAGTTGCCACAACCTGAAGCCGTCGCTGAACCGCCGCCGCTGACGCTGCAGGCCAGGGCCGTCC
>QJWQ01000056.1 GCA_003235325.1 Gammaproteobacteria bacterium
AAGGCTTGAACGTTTGATGTCAGGAACAGGTTGCTGTCGTATATCCGGCCTGTTTGTGAGGGGATCATTGCCCTCTGGCCTTGATGAAGCGCCGCCACCTGCAGTCCTTATCGGCATTTCGGCCTCATGAGCCGCCGGGTTAATAGAACCGGCTTCCCTGAACTGACGTTTGGACTTGGTTTCGGAATATGGTGAATTTTTAGACTCGTCAACGGCAATCCGATTAGTGTTAACAGGCCCCAGTAACCGCGAATGTAAAGGAGTAATTCATGTCCCAGCGTCCGGATTCGGTCAAATCCATACTGTTTGCCCTTGGCGCAAACGCCGTCATTGCCCTGGCCAAATTCATTGCCGCCGCGGTTACCGGATCAGGCTCGATGCTGGCGGAGGGTATTCACTCCCTGGTGGATACCAGTAACCAGGGCTTGCTGCTGGCCGGGCTGAAAAAGGCGAAGCAGCCGGCGTCAGATGATCATCCGCTGGGCCATGGCAAGGCCATCTATTTCTGGTCGTTTATCGTCGCCCTGATCCTGTTCAGCCTCGGTGGCCTGTTCTCCATCTACGAGGGCCTGCACAAGCTGGAAACCTCGGAACCCCTGGCATATCCTTCGGTGGCCATCGGTGTGCTGTTGTTCGCCATTGCCGCCGAATCGATATCCCTCTGGGGTTGCCTGCGGGAGATCAACAAGGTCCGGGGCCAGCGATCACTGCCCCGGTGGTTTCGTGAGACCCGTCAGAGCGAACTGCTGGTGGTCTTTGGCGAGGACCTGGCGGCAATTCTGGGGCTGGTCTTCGCCCTGATTGCGGTCAGCCTGACGGCCATTACCGGCGACCCGGTGTTTGATGCCTGTGGCAGTATCCTGATCGGTGTCTTCCTGATCATCATCGCCTTCCTTATCGGCATCGAGGTCAAGGCCCTGCTCATTGGCCAGGGTGTCGAGTCGACGGTCCAGGTCAGCATGCTTGCTTTTCTGCAAAATCACTCCGCCATCCGTCGAATTTTTAACCTGCGCACCCTGCAACTGGGGTCGGATATCATGGTGGCGGTCAAGGCGCAAATGACCGAACAGGACAGTGCCAGGAAACTGCTGGAGGATATCAACCGGGTCGAGGCCGAGTTTCGTCGGGAGTTTGCCGATGTCCGCTGGCTGTTTTTTGAGCCGGACTACCAGGACTAGGCGGAAGGGGTAAGCGGCAGGCGGGTTGGCAGCGCGGTTCCAGGTCCTGCGTTTTCAGTCGCCGCAGGTCAGGTGCATCGGCGGTTGGTTGCGTAGGAAGGGCATATGCAGGCTCCTGATCCTGAAGCTGGGCACACCGATCGCCGAATCGACGGCGCTAAGTTCCATGTCCACGTCGGTTATCCGTTCGGATTCGATATTGGTCGTCAGTAACAGGGCGGCATCCTGCAAGGCCCGGGCCGGAGCCTGATCGCAGTGCACGGCAATGATGCTGCCCACCAGATTGGCCGGGTCCGCGGACATCAGGCTGTTGTTGCCCTGGCGGGTCACCTGAAACACAGCCGCCAGTGAACCCGGCCGGTTGTCGCTTCCGGGGTAGAACTCCGCCGCCAGCACCCGGCCGGCAAAAGAATCACCGGCTGCGAAACTGTGGCCGGCGAGCAGGAATAATCCTGGAAATGTAATCAATAACCCATGGCATAAAGTTTTAAATACAGCAAGATACGAATTATCTTTGATGTTGTTTTTCATAATATGCAGCCTTGGATCCTTGCAGCAATTCAAAGGTCTGGTCAGGTCGGGGTGATCTGGCTTAAGGGCAAAACAGAAAAATTTACTGAGTGGCGACTATCCTGAAAGTCACAGTCGCTTAAGTCAATCGGGGTAACTGTGCAGGGTCGCGAGGAAAGCCGGTCCAGCAGTATTTTACACCCCTGCAAAAATTGTCGCACAGTGCGGCAAGGCGTTCTCGTCCTACCGGGACAGCCTTCACCGGCCGTTAGAAAACTTTCCGCCAAGTGGCTGGCCCGGGATTGGACTGGAAGCGCTATTGCGCCAGCTTCAGGAATTCAATGGCAATTCCATTCTCAACGCGTCCTCGCCGTCCTGGTAATAACCGCGGATTCGTCTGACCAGGAAAAAGCCGAAGTGCTGATAGATCGCCTGGACGTTCAAGTCGGCAGCGCGGACTTCGAGGCGGATTCGCTGGCATTGCCGTTCCCGTACATAAGCCAACATCTGTTCCATTAATCCCGAGGCAATTTTTTTGCCCCGATGCTCCTTGCCTACTGCCAGGGAATAGATTCGACAGGGCCTCGGCGGTGCCGGCAGTAGTACCATGACATAGCCCAGCAGTTCGTCGTTGTCCGCCACGGCGACAAAGGTTGCTGCCTTACCCCTGGTCAGCAGGTGGCGCATTTGCCGCGGCGAAATCCGGTCACTACTGAAGGTGCTGTTTTCAATGTCCACCAGGGCCCTGGCATCCTCCGGTGTGGCAGGGCGAATCCGGAATGCCGGCATTAACGGCCTCTTTTTTCCAGACGGTTGGCGAATTCCAGCATGATCAGCATGTACAGCTCGTCACCGAGGTACACGTCCTCGACACCGTGGTCGATACTGGGATTGTCATTGACCTCAATAACGTAAACCTGGTGGCCTTTCTGCTTGATATCGACACCATAGAGGCCGTTGCCGACAATGGCGCAGGCCTTGACTGCGGCATCCAGTACCGCTTTCGGCGCTTCAAAGGTGGGCAGGGTTTCAAAACCGCCGGCGCTGGTTCTGGAGGCCTTGTGGTTGTAGATTTGCCAGTGATTGCGGGCCATGTGGTAGCGGCAGGCATAAATGGGCCGACCATTGAGCACGCCGATGCGCCAGTCAAAATCCGTGTACAGGAATTCCTGTACCAGAATCAGGGCGGTTTCCTTTAACAACTCGCCAAGTTTTTTCTGCAATTCCTTCCGGTCACTGATTTTGAATACACCCAGGGAGAAAGAGCCTTCGGGAATTTTGACCACCATGGGATAGCTGAACCAGGTTTCTATCTCGTCCAGGTCAGACTCCTTGCTGCCGATCACCACCCGGGTTTTCAGCGAAGGCACCCGGTTGTAACTGAAGGCGTCGTGGAGGAAGACCTTGTTGCAGCAGCGAAGAATCGAGGTGGAGTCGTCGATGACGACCAGTCCTTCCTGCTCGGCCTTGCGGGACAGCCGGTAAGTGGGGTGGTCTATGGCCGTGGTTTCCCGGATGAACAGGGCATCGTATTGCGGAATCTGGGTGGACTTCATGGCATTGATGGTTTCTGCGTGAATGCCCACCTTGGCCGCCGCCTTGACGAACCGCTTGATGGCGTCCTTGTTGCTGGGAGGCAGCTTTTCCTCGGCATTGACCATGATGGCCATGTCCCAGCGCTGGCGCTTTTGCGAAGCCGGCGTGCGCCAGACCAGGTCGGTAAATTTGTGCAGCCGGGCCAGAAACAGCTCCCGTTCATGAGGGTTCAACTGGGCAAAGGCATAGCGGCCGACCTGCAGTGACAGGCCGTGCTGATCCAGGGAAATGCAAAACTTCAGGATAGGCGCCGGGTATTTTTCAAAAAGCTCCCGGGCCAGTTTTTTCCAGGGTTCGGACTCGGTCCAGCCAAAAAAAGTCAGCATTTCGATGGTTTTGTTGCCACCGTCGATGGGGAACAGTTTTGCCGGCAGAGGCAGGGCGATACCGGCGGTGCTGGTGGTCGCCAGTTCGCGCAGGTCGTTGATGGTGCTGACATTGGGCAACACCTTGTGCTGACGGGCCTCGGCCAGCAGGGAGCAGTAGTAGCCCCGGCTCAGGTAATGTTCGGTATCGCAGAGATTGATGATCCGGGTTTTCGGTTCGTTGGCCTTGGGGTAGTCCGACAGGTAGGTTTCAAAGCTGATAACACTGAAGGCTTCGCCCTCCATGAGCAGGTCATCACTGTCGACGACAATAATGGTTTTATACATGGCCTTGACTGCCTTTGGTTATCGGTTTGAAAGCGAATCCGGGTCGAATCGGTAACTGCCGTTGACAGACCTTTCCGCTACTCGGGTTGCCGGTGGTACGGTCTCAATACTTCGCCTGGCCAAATTTTCGTCATCGTCATTGTCAGCGGGACAGCGAACGGCACCGTTGACGACCTGTTATCGAATCACTGCTCTGCTCGCTTCGTCCACTTGATGATGGAACGCTGTGTCGCCGATTGATTCAAAACAGGTCAAGGGTCCCGATGTTCCCCAGTCCAAGGTTTAATAGGAAGATTCGGCGTGCCGGCGCTCAGGCATCCTAATTTCTGTGCTCGAGGTTTTGCAATGATTTTATTGTGCCGCCGATAAATTGCGTCGGATGATCGACACCGGTTGCCACCGCGATGAGCATAAGCCTGAAACCGGCCAAAGGAAATCGCCGACCGGCGGCGGATGGATGCAGGCGAGGCCGGTCCCAACCTCGCCCACTGTGCTTGATATTAACCGATGACCCCGGTCGTCCTGACCCGTCTGGCGCCCTTGACCGGCGCGGCCTTCCGGGCGGCCCGGCGCCCGGCAATGCGCTTGTCGATCACGTGCTTCAACGCGATCAGGAGTCCGGTGACGATGAAAGCACCTGGCGGCAACACGGCCACCAGCAGGCCCTGACCGTCGCCGTAGAGGTGCAGTTTCCAGTTTGTTGCCCCGGGTCCAAACAGTAACTGCATATCGGCGAACAGGGTGCCGTGGCCGAGGACTTCCCGAATGGCGCCGATCACCAGCAGGACAATACCGAAACCGAGCCCCATCATCAGCCCGTCCAGGCCCGAAGCGAGGACACCGTGTTTGCTGGCAAAGGCCTCGGCACGGCCGAGAATGGTGCAGTTGGTGACGATCAGCGGAATAAAGATACCGAGAATCTGGTACAGCTCGAAGGTGTAGGCCTTCATCAGCAACTCGGTGCAGGTGGTGAAGGTGGCGATGATCATGACAAAGGCGGGAATACGCACCGCTTCGGTGACTTGCCGCCGAATCAGGGATACGGCCATGTTGGAACCGGTCAGGACCAGCAGTGTGGCCAGACCCAGGCCCAGGGCGTTGACCACCGAGCCGGTCACCGCCAGCAGGGGACACAGGCCCAGCAGTTGCACCAGGGCCGGGTTATTGTTCCACAGACCGTTGCTGCTGATTTCCCGATAGTTGATTTCACTCATGAGCTGTCGCCTCGCTGCCAGCCGGTTCAGGAATGGGGGGTAACGGTTGTTTCAGGACCTTGAATAACCGCTGCCGGTCTTCCTTGAAGTAGACGAGGGTATTGTATACCCGGGAGACCACGGCCCGGGGCGTAATGGTGGCGCCGGTAAACTGGTCAAAGTCGCCCTTGTCTTTTTTGACTTTCCAGCGATCCGGTTCTGGCAGGCGCAGGGACTTGCCATTGAACGACAGGATCCAGTCGCTCTTCTTGATGTCCACCTTGTCACCCAGCCCCGGTGTCTCGTTGTGCGCCAGGGTTCGAACACCGGCAATGGTGCCGTCGACAGTGACGCCGATGATCAGTTTGATTTCACCGGTATAGCCGTCCGGGGCCACCGCCGGAATGATGAAACCAACCACCTTGCCTGCCAGCCGGACCACGTGCAGCTGCTGCTCGCCCTTGAGGCCAAGGGTGGGCCAGTAATGATCGGGTATATCCAGGGTGTCCTCGAGAATGTCGTTGTCGTGCAGGGATTGCGGAAAAATCTCCAGCAGTGCTTTCTGGGCAGCTTCCCGTTCCGACTGGGCGATTCTGTCCCTGGTGCCCAGGTAGGTGGAAGCCAGCAACAGGGCGGTGACCATGGCGAAGATGCCCAACACCATGCTGTTGAATTGAATCGACTGCTTCAGCATCGGCCTAATCCTTCTTTACCGTCGCCCGCTTGGCCCTGGCGTGGCCATAGGTTCGGGGCACGGTGTAGTTGTCGATCAGCGGTGCGGCAAAGTTCATCAGCAACACGGCAAAGGCCACGGCGTCCGGATAGTTGCCCCAGACCCGGATGACAAAAACCAGGATGCCGATACCGGCGCCGTAGATCAGTCTGCCCAGGTTGCTGGTGGCGGAGGTCACCGGGTCCGTGATGATAAAGAAGGCGCCGAGCATGGTGGCGCCGCTGAGCAGGTGCATTAGCGGCGAACCGGCGCTGGTGGAGCTGCCACCGTCATAAAAAATCCCTGACAACAGGGTGATGGCGGCGAGCATCGCCGCCGGCGCATGCCAGGTGAATATCCGCTGGTAGAGCAACCAGCCGCCACCGGCCAGAAAGCCCAGGTTGACCCACTCCCAGCCAAAACCCGCCAGTTCAGCCTCGCTGAACAGAGGTGTCTGCTGGTAGAACTGTTCGGTGAGCAGTCCGGTATTGTGTTTGAAGCTGTCCAGGGGAGTGGCCCCGGTAAAGGCATCCACCGCCAGATCGGTGGGCGCCGGCAGGGGCAGCACCAGTTGCAGGGACTGCCAAAGTCCCGGCAGGGAAACCCCCTCGGGCAACAGTTCCCTAGGCGTAATCCAGGTGGTCATCTCGATGGGGAACGAGATCAGTAACACCACGTAGCCGACCATGGCCGGATTGAACGGGTTGTAACCAAGACCACCGTAAAATTGCTTGGCGATAACGATGGCGAAGGCAACGCCCATCAACACCAGCCACCAGGGGGCCAGTGGCGGCAGGGCCAGGCCCAGGAGTACGGCGGTGACCAGAGCGCTAAGGTCGGAAAGATAGAATCGCACCGGTCGCTTGCGCAACGCCATCACACCGGCCTCGCAGGCAGTCGCCGTGGCGGAGGCGAGAACGATATTGATCAGCGTTCCCCAGCCGAAATTCCAGGTCAGGGCCACCAGCCCCGGAAGGGTCGCCAGCAGTACCCTGAGCATCACCTGATCGGTGCGTTGGGGGGCATGGCCGTGGGGTGACGTGACCCGGGGAAACAATGTCATGTCAGTGGTCCCCCTGCGCCAGTTTTGTCTCGGCCTCGCGCACCTTGCTCTCCAGATTGACGACGGTGGTCCTCAGGGTTTCCACATGGTCTGCATTTTCGGCAATGGCCGTGGCAAGTCTTGCCCGGGCCTTGTCAAGTCGGCTGACCAGACTGTCGAGATTGCTGCGCAGCTTCTCCTCGGGAGACATCTGTGCCAGCCTTGCGGCCTTTTCACGGGCCCGGGTAATGGCGGCGGCAGCGGCATCCTGCACCGGGGACTCGACCGGCGCGGGCGCCGTGTCAACTGGCAGGGCCGACAACTGCTGCTGCGCCTCGGCCAGTTTTTGCCGCTGTTTGTCCAGACCCGAGCGCAGGGCGTCCAGGGTTGCGGCATCGGTCAGCTCCGCCAGTTTCTGTTCAGTGACGGCAATTCTGTTGTTGATGGCAGCGATCTTGCCTTGAAGTTGCTGCCGGGGGCTGTCGCCGAGCTTTTTCGCCACCCGCTCGGCGCTGCCGGTATCGCGACTCGAGTCTGCCGGGTCACTGTCGTTGCTATCCGGAAGGTCGAGTTTGGCGAGCTTGCCCTCGGCATCCGCAAGTTTTACCCGGGCGTCCTCGACAGCGGCACGCAACTTGTCCAGGCTGGCCTCGCCCAGGTTGTCGGCTTCGCCGTCCGCGAGTTTTTGCCGGGTGCTATCCAGCCGGTGCCGGGCCGCCTCGATTCCCCTTTCCAGTGCAGCCCTCCGCTGTTCGGGAGAAGCCTTTCGGGCTTCGGCCCGGGCCTTGGCGGCCATGATGATGTCTTCCACCGTGGCTTTGGCTGCGGACGTTCCGGCCTCAGGGGCTTTGGCTTCTGGAGAAGTGGCTGCTGTAGATGAGGCTTCAGTAGATGTGGCCACGGATGCAGTGATGCCGCTGTCATCTTCGGCCCCTCTGGCCCGTGCGGACTCGGTGGCCCGGCGCCGGGCCTCCCGTTTGGCGGCCTTTTCGGCTTCTGCCCGTTCAAGCCGTTCCTTGTGGAACTCAAACCGCTGGCGGGAATGGTCCGCCTTGATCTTCTCCTGCTTCAGGGTGCGAATTTCCCCTTTGGCAGCCCGGTAGTACTGCACCAGGGGAATGTTGCTGGGGCAGACGTAGGCGCAGGCGCCGCACTCGATGCAATCGAACAGATTGTGGGCTTCAAGCCGATCAAAATTTTCCGACTGGGCATACCAGAACAACTGCTGGGGCAGCAGGCTTGCCGGACAGGCCTCGGCACACATGCCGCAGCGTATGCAGGGCTGAGGCAGTGGCGCTGGAGGCATCTCCTCCCGACTCGGTGCCAGGATACAGTTGGTGGTTTTGATCACCGGCACCTCGGGATTTTCCAGGGTGAAGCCCATCATCGGCCCGCCCATGATCAGTCGCGGGCAACTGTCGGCATCAAAACCGTTGTTGGCCAGTAGATGCCTCACCGGAGTACCGAGCAGTACATCGTAGTTGCGGTTGATGGCACAGGACTGGCCGGTCACTGTAGTGATACGGGAAATCAGCGGTTCACCCAGGACGATTGCGCGGTAGATGGCCTGGGTGGTACCGACATTGTGGCAGACAATGCCCAGTTCGGCAGGCAGCTTGCCACTGGGTACTTCTTTGCCGGTGAGTATCTGGATCAGCTGTTTTTCACCACCGGACGGGTACTTTGTGGGGAAATCCACCAGCTCGATGTCGGAGCCTTCGCTGCTATTACTGGCGAGGGCGGCCTCGAGAGCATCGTAGGCCTCCGGCTTGTTGTCCTCTATGCCGATCAGGATATTGGCCGGATTGCCGAGGATATGGGCCAGGATCCTGATGCCGGCAACAATCTCCCCGGGGCGTTCGCGCATCAGCATGTCGTCTGCGGTGATATAGGGTTCGCATTCGGTGCCATTGATGATCAGTGTGTCGATGGGCTGGCGTGGCCCCAGTTTCACCGACGCGGGAAAGCCGGCGCCGCCAAGACCGGCAATGCCGGACAGCCGGATAATATCCAGTAACTGCTGTGGATCCCGGCTACCGTAGTCGGCAATACCCTGGTGCTCGATCCAACGATCCTCGCCGTCCGGGCGAACGATGATGCAGTTGCTGCTCATGGCCGAGGGGTGAGGCACCGGGTGCAGGCTGATGGATTCGACCACGCCCGATGTCGACGCGTGGACACCGGCACTGACGATGCCATGGGGTTCCGCCACAACCTGGCCCTTGAGAACCCGATCGCCCGGTTTGACCACCGGTCTGGCCGGGGCGCCGATATGCTGGTTCAGGGGCAGGACCAGCCTGTCGGGCAGGGGCAGGGCGCCGATGCTCTGGTCGACCGATTGCTTCTTGTTTTCCGGCGGATGAATGCCTCCGGGTATATCCCAGATCTTCCTCATGCCGCGGCGCTCCCGCCGCGGTCGGTGGCGATAATGTTCGCTTTCGACTGGCGGTTCAGAAGGGACGGTGTCGGCGGTGGCAATTGCCAGCGCCAGTCGGCCAGAGTGGGCGTCAGGGGCAGCATGTCGATGCAATCGACGGGGCAGGGCTCCACACAGAGGTCACAACCGGTGCATTCACTGGCGATCACGGTGTGCATCTGTTTGGCAGCCCCGAGAATGGCATCGACAGGGCAGGCCTGGATGCATTTGGTGCAGCCGATGCATTCATCCTCGCGAATATAGGCCACTTTTTTCACTTCGCTCTCGACGCCGTGCTCGGCGTCCAGTTCCGGTGCCGGTACATCGAGCAGGTTGGCCAGGGCATTGATGGTGGTCTGGCCACCGGGTGGACACTTGTTGATGGCCTCGCCGTTGGCAATGGCCTCAGCGTAGGGCCTGCAGCCCGGATGACCGCACTGGCCGCACTGGGTCTGGGGCAGCAGGCTGTCGATCTGGTCGACAATCGGATCGCCTTCCACCTTGAATCTGACCGCGGCAAAACCGAGCACGGCGCCAAAGACCACCGCCAGGCCGACCAGCGCGGTCAGGGCAGCAATCAGGGGTTCCTGGGCAATGATGTCGTACATGAATTTCCTGTCAGACCAGTCCGCTGAAACCCATGAAGGCAAGGGACATCAGGCCGGCAGTGATCATGCCGATGGCCGGGCCCCTGAAGGGTTCGGGAATGTCCGCTACCGCAAGGCGTTCGCGCATGGCGGAAAACAGCACCAGCACCAGGGAAAAGCCCAGGGCCGCGCCGAAACCGTACAGGGACGATTCGACAAAGCTGCGGGCCTTGGCGGTATTCTGCAGGGCGACGCCGAGCACGGCGCAATTGGTGGTGATCAGGGGCAGGAAAACTCCCAGCACCCGGTACAACAACGGACTGCTCTTCTCGATAAACATCTTGGTGAATTGCACCACCACCGCGATCACCAGGATGAAGGCGATGGTTTTCAGGTATTCGAGACCCAGGGGAACCAGCACCCAGGTGTTGACCAGGTAGCTGGACATGGCCGCCAGGGTCAGGACAAAGGTAGTGGCGCTGGACATGCCGATGGCAGTCTCGAGCTTGTTGGACACGCCCATGAAGGGGCACAGGCCAAGGAATTGCACCAGCACGAAATTGTTCACCAGCACGGCGCTGACGAGAATGATGGCTAGATCTTGCATGGGCTTTGGTTACCCGTTTTGAAGTACATGGCCTTAAACCTGAAAACCGGGACAGTACGACCTGTGATCGAACTTTGTATTATCGGGGATTCCCGGCTATCAGTACACAACTTGGCGATAAAATCCTATATCAAACAGGAATATACCCATTACCGAACGGTTTTGCGTCAGGTTACCCGCATGCCGGGAACCGCGCCGGAATCAGGCGACAGCAGATAGATACCTTTTTTGTCGCCTGCGGCCAGTACCATGCCCTCGGAAACACCGAAGCGCATTTTTCTCGGTGCCAGATTGGCCACCATGATGGTCAGGCGGCCCTCGAGTTCCTCGGGGTTATAGGCCGCCTTGATGCCGGACAGCACCTGGCGGCTTTCGCTGCCAAGATCCAGGGTCAGACGCAACAGCTTTTCGGCGCCCTCGACCGGCTCGGCTTTCTCGATACGGGCGACCCGCAGGTCAACCTTGATAAAGTCGTCATAGCCGATTTCGGCTGCAACAGGGAACTGCGCCAGGAGGTGACTGTCCGCCCCTGAGGCGTCAGAGGTCTCTGCCGAGGGGGTGGCGGACGCACTGGCCTGGGCGACCTCCTCCCTGCTGGCCTCGATCATGGCGTCTACCCGGGCTTTTTCCACACGCCTCATCATCGAATGAAAGCTGTTGATCCGATGGTTCAGCAACGGCTCGATCGGCTGCCGCCACAAGAGCTCCTCGTTGAGGAAAGCCTCGGCTTTTTCTGCTGTCGCCGGCAGCACCGGCTTCAGGTAGATCATGATCACCCGAAACAGGTTGATACCCAGGGAACAGATGTCCTGCACCTGTTGCTTGTTGGCGGGGTCCTTGTCGAGCTTCCAGGGTTCCCGGTCGGCAATGTACTCGTTGGCGGCATCGGCCAGGGCCATGATGTCGCGAATGGCCCTGCCGAATTCCCGGTTTTCGTAGTGCTCGGCAATGGCTGTGGCGGCGCCGCTGACCTGATCCCAGAGTCCGGGGTTATCGATGCTGGACGACAATCTGCCACCGTCGTTGCCGGTAACGAAACGTGCACAGCGACTGGCGATGTTGATCACCTTGCCCACCAGGTCGCTGTTGACCTTCTGCACGAAGTCTTCCAGGTTGAGATCGATGTCCTCTACCGACCCGGACAGTTTTGCCCCGTAGTAGTAACGCAGGTACTCCGGATTCAGGTGGTCCAGGTAGCAGCGGGCATTGACAAAGGTGCCCCGGGATTTGGACATTTTCTTGCCATTGACGGTGACGAAGCCGTGCACGCAGATTTTAGTCGGGGTGCGAAAACCGGCACTGGTGAGCATGGCCGGCCAGAACAGGGCGTGGAAGTTGACGATGTCCTTGCCGATAAAGTGATAGAGTTCGGCGGTGCTGTCGCTGTTCCAGAACTGGCCGAAATCGATATTTTCGCGATCACAAAAGTTCTTGAAACTGGCCATGTAGCCGATGGGGGCGTCGAGCCAGACGTAGAAATACTTGCCCGGGGTGTCCGGTATTTCAAAGCCGAAATAGGGGGCATCCCGACTGATATCCCACTCCTGCAGTCCGGCGTCGAGCCATTCACTCAGTTTGTTGGCCACTTCCCCGGAAACATGGCCATCCCGGGTCCACTGCTGCAGGAAATCAGTGAATTCCGGCAGCTTGAAAAAATAGTGGGTGGAATTTTTCGCCACCGGTACCGCGCCGGAAATAACCGACACCGGATTGATCAGGTCGGTGGGGGCATAAGTGGCGCCACAGGCCTCGCAGTTGTCGCCGTACTGGTCATCGGTCCGGCATCTCGGGCAGGTGCCCTTGATATAGCGATCCGCCAGGAACAGGTTTTTTTCCGGATCGTAGGCCTGGGTAATTTCCCGACTGGCGATGTGATCATTATCCCTGAGTCGCTGGTAGATCAGGTTGGAAAACTGCCGGTTTTCCTCGGAGTGGGTAGAGTGGTAGTTATCCACTCCGATCAGGAAATCGCGGAAGTCCGCCTCGTGAATGGCGCGCATGTTGGCGATATGGGTCTCGGCGCTGATCCCCAACTGGTCGGCCTTGAGCATGATTGCGGTGCCATGGGCATCGTCGGCGCAAACGTAGTAACATTCGTGGCCGCGCATTTTCTGGAAGCGTACCCAGATATCGGTTTGGGTGTATTCGAGAATATGCCCCAGGTGCAGCGCCGCGTTGGCGTAAGGCAGGGCACTGGTCACTAAGATTTTGCGTTTGACTGTCATGGATTCGTTTGTCTGCTTTATTTACTGGATGACGGAAGTCACGGTGTCAGCATTTGACCGGCAGGCAATCAATGCTGCTGCCGGCAGCCGCCGTGGCGGATTTACGTGATTCGAATTGCCGAGGGCCCCAAGAGGTCCACTCCGGCCCGGTGTTGGCCGAACCAGAACTCCGGGACGCCTGTGTTACCGGGTCGTAAAATCAACGGGCTGAAGGTGCGGCACTATAGCGGTTTCCCCCCTGTTTTTCATTATTCTGGAGAGATTTGACCATGGCGTCAGCAAATTCCATCAATGCCCTCGAGCGGGTGAAATACATTGTCGCCATCGCTTCCGGAAAAGGCGGCGTCGGCAAATCAACCACCGCAGTCAACCTGGCCCTGGCGCTGGTCGTTGAAGGCTGGAAAGTGGCGGTACTGGATGCCGATATCTATGGTCCCAGCCAGGGGAAAATGCTGGGGATAGCCGAAAACCGGCGACCTGAGATTGCCGGCGGTACCCACCTGGTGCCGGTAGAGGCCCACGGTATCGGCTCCATGTCCATGGGTTATCTGGCGTCGGAAAAAACGCCCATGGTCTGGCGTGGACCCATGGCCACCGGTGCCCTCATCCAGATGTTGACTCAGACGCTCTGGGGCGAGAGGGATGTACTGATTGTCGACATGCCACCGGGCACCGGGGACATCCAGTTGACCCTGTCCCAGAAAGCTCCCGTAGCCGGAGCAGTCATCGTCACCACGCCCCAGGATATTGCCCTGCTGGATGCCAGAAAGGGCATCGAGATGTTTCGCCAGGTCAATATTCCGGTAATCGGCATTGTCGAAAATATGGCCCTGCACCGTTGCTCCCGGTGTGGCCATGTGGAGCATATTTTTGGCGAGGGGGGCGGCGCCAGGGTCGCGGACGAATACGGCACCGAACTGCTGGGCTCGCTGCCGCTGGATTTGCGTATTCGGACCCAAAGCGACAGCGGCAAGCCGACGGTGATTGCCGAACCGGACAGCGATATTGCCCAGGCCTACCGGTCTATCGCGCGAAAGCTGATCAATGCCCTGATTGAAAACGATACCGGCTCCGGTCCGGAAATTGTTATTGGCGATTGAGGGTTATCTGCTCACCACCGTTTACCCGCTTTTGCCCGTACTATATCTGGGCGATGACATGTTGACGTTTTCAATCTCCGGCTTTTTTTGGTCGGGTGCTGGGAGTATCATGGCCGGCCCCGGCCAGCCCGGTGGCCATTAACTGCGGTTGATAAACCTTTGCAGATGCGAAACAGGGAATTTCAATGAGTATCAAATCCGACAAGTGGATCCGGCGCATGGCGGAACAATACGGCATGATCGAGCCCTTTCAGGGCAACCAGGTCCGGCAACCAGACCCCAACGGCCACAAGGTGATCTCGTACGGGGTTTCCAGTTATGGCTACGATGTGCGTTGCTCCAGCGAGTTCAAGATATTCACCAATGTCCACTCGGCCACGGTGGACCCCAAACGATTTGATCCCAAGAGCTTTGTCGATATCAACGACGACTACTGCATCATTCCGCCCAATTCTTTCGCCCTGGCGCGAACCGTGGAGTATTTTCGAATACCGCGCAATGTACTGACCATTTGCCTGGGCAAATCCACCTACGCCCGTTGCGGCATTATCGTCAACGTCACGCCGCTGGAGCCGGAGTGGGAGGGACATGTAACCCTGGAATTTTCCAATACCACCAACCTGCCGGCAAAGATCTACGCCAATGAAGGTGTCGCACAGATGCTGTTCTTTGAATCGGATGAGGTCTGTGAAGTGTCGTATCGGGACAGGGGGGGCAAGTATCAGGGCCAGACCGGGGTGACGCTGCCGAAGGCGTAACGTCGCCGGTGCACACTTGCCCTGGCTTGGAGCACCTCTGGCGGAGAATGGCTGCTGCAAGTCACCGGTTCTGCAAGACCCGGGAGCTGATGCCAATGCCATGGGTTGTGGCTGTCTTCAGGTGCAATGCCTGTGGCGCCGATGACTTTTAACGGGACTGTTGGTGAGTGTCTGTGTCTAGTGGGTCTCAGTGTCGTTTTCCAGGGAGACTTCCAGTCGCAGAGTGATCGAGGCAGCACCCTGCCGATGGTCTTCAACGGTTGGCCGCCGCCAGCCATAACCGGGTTGCACTTCATAATACAACCAGGGCCGGAAGAAACTCTCACGGTAGCGAATGCCGAGCCCATAGCCGGTATTGAGGTATTCCGGGCGAGTAATGCCGGAAACCGAAATGTAGTAAATGATGGCCCGATCAGATGCCAGACGCTTGTTCAGGGACAGACTGCTGTTCCAGGCGACACCAGATGTTGACTCGCCCCATTCGAACAGATTACGCAATTCCATCACCCGCCTGTCGTCAAGAGGCTTCTCCACATCCATCCGGGTCTTGGAGCCAAATCCGTCGCCTCCCCGGTAATAGATCTCCTCGGTGAAACGGCCAATGTAGTCCTCTCTGAACGGTTGTCGATAGCGGTAGCGAACCGATGCTTTCGGTTTCAGTGAAGACCGCAAACCCAGCTTGAAATCAATTCTCTCCTTAAGATGTTCACGCAAGGTGTATTGCAGGGCAAGGTCATCGTTCTTGGCGCGTTCATCAATAAAGAGATCGTCCTGGCGGCTGTCACCATCGTCATCGGCAAACAGCAGGCTGAGGCGTTTATTGAGGGCCGGGAGATGTAACTTGCCGCGAAGGCGAATACCGGTATCGGTGCCGTCTTCCTGATCCCAATCCTGTTCCAGTCGCAAACGCAGGGTGGAGTGCGGTGCCTCTTCGTCGTGCCGGGGTTCGCCGAAAAAAGAATCCATCCACACCGTCAGATTGTCGGCCTGGGTGCTGACATAGGAGCGACTCTGATCTACCCAGTGCTTTTTCTCTACGGCAGCTTCTGCCGGCTTTTCAGTTTCGGTGGACTCAACGGGTTGCGGCCAGGTTGCCGGGTCGCAGGTTCGGGTTTCGTAGCATGGTTCGGCGCTTTTTATTTCTTCGGAGTCAATCAGGATCCGGTTGTCGCCATGGCAGAGGACACTGGCAAACAGCAGTGGACAAAAAGCGATTGTTTGACGCATGCGGCATAACATCTATTGCAGGTCCTGAATTTGAATGGAAGGGAAGATTGCTCCCCTGATTCGCCTGGTTAGTCCGCATCGTCCGTATCCGGTAACAGCTCTGTACGAAGATCCTGCAGATACTGTTTGATCTTCACCGTGTTTTCCGGCCCCATCCGCAGCAACTGCTTCTGTACCGCCGGCAACGCTTCCAGGTTGGGATCGGCATACTGGTAGAGGACTGACTCCTGCACCAGTTCCACAGGCTCGTCGATATCGGGTGTCGCCAGAAGCAGATCAATGGCTCTGATCAGGCTGTTGTCCAGGTCCTCTGGTTTATAACCCAGTTCGCCGTATGCTTGCTCCAATAGAGGGCGAAATTTGTGAAAGATGTCAACCAATGCATTACTGTCGATGCTGGTCAGCAATGTCGTCAAGCCGTCGTATCGGTGGTAGCTGGCTTCATCCAGCCAGAGCCGGTCGTTCTCCAGCAATGCTGAAAATTTTTCAGCCGGCGGGTTGATGGGCAGAATCTTACGCATAATGACGCCGCGGGACAGTCCGTCAATGAAGGCTGTGGATTTAGGCACGAGATTGTCGGTTTGCAACCACAGGTTGTAATCGCCGACGTCACTTAAATCTGCCAACTGGGCTCTGAGTACAGGGTCACTTTGTTCCAGGCTTGGCAACACGAACGGCGGTTCGGTGACAGTCTGCTCCGGCTCCGCTTGCGGTATATCCGGTGCCGGTGGCGGCGGGGGTGGCGGCGGAACTGCAATGGGAGGCGGCGGCAGCTCTGTCATTTCCGGCTCCGGCTCGGGTTGGCCGGACCTGAAAATCAGATAAGCTGCCACTGCCAGTATCGCGATGGCGACAAGGAGTACCGGCAGACGGCTGGCGCCAACATTGTATTTTCCGGGCGCAGGATGGGAATTCCTCTTCGATGGATGGTGCGGATCGGTTAGGGTTTTCATGCTATTGACCTAATTTGGTGTGGCTGCCGTCACAAATGGTTTTTGTTCTGGTTTGCCTGAAAATACCGACAATTATTTGTCTATACAATGCCGCCATTCCATTGTCGCCATTGCTCACGGTGAATTTCCAGACCGGAACGTTGCTGGCGTGTCCGCAAGGTTATCCACGCCGGAATCAGCAGATAGCCGGGAATCAATGCTGACGTCGTTGTCTCTTGTCCCGGGATTGATCTGGTTAGCTCTGGCTTGCCCTGAAACAGAATCGTCGGCGGCCGCAGACGATAGCGCTGCAGGTGATTCCCCCTTTCGGGCGACGGGAGTGACAGGGCTTGCTTCCTTCAAAAGCATTTCATAATGCTCCCCGTCTTCCTCCACCTGAAGCAGTTTCACCAGTCGGTAATTCAGGTCCGGCGCCATCCATAACCAGGTTTCCCGGGGACTGTCTGCCTCGCGAACCAACCGGAGCTTGACGGTCTTGATGTTGCCGGCGGCGGTCTCCAACAATTCTTCGCCTACACGTTCGAATTCATATTGATTGATGTTCCCGCGAATAATGACCGCGTAGGAAAGGTTTGGTTCCTGCCAGATCATGTCCTGGCGTAACTGTTCCTGGTAGGAAACGGGTCCCAGCAGATTGCCCTCAAGGGGAATTTTTCGGGTTTCGCCCTTGCGCTGGGAAACCGCTATGCCCTCGGACCGGTCGAACTGCAACGTTTCCAACCTTTTGATACCAAAAATGGATCGGTCATATTCATAGTGCTCCGGGAGCAATCGGCCCTCGCCGTTAACGGTAAAATCCTCGGTCTCGTTGATCCTGCCAAGGAAGTTTTTAGCGCGGCTCTGGATCCGGTAGCCGTCGCTGGTGACGGACAGTTCCCGCACCGCCTCGATGGGCATGCCGTTGTACTTGGCCACGTAAACCATGCGGTAGGGATTAAGGTCCGGGGTCCGTGTTTCCGCTTGAATAGCCGGAGAGAGCAGCAGTATCAGACAGATTCCGGCAAAACGCATCTTTACTCCCATTTGGCCATACTTCAGGCTATTGGATCGTCAATTTCCGCTATCGTTCAGTAAAATTCCAGCCTGAGACGGGTAAAAGCTTATTATCCAGCAGGACCCGCTGACCTTGCATTTTCACCCGCCCCTGGCAAAACCACTTGACTGCCAGGGGATAGATCCGGTGTTCTCGCTCCAGCACCCGCGCTGCCAGGTCGGCGACAGTGTCGCCCTGTTTGATGGGCACGCTGGCCTGAATGATGGCGGGACCACCGTCCAGGTTCTCAGTG
The DNA here is from genome assembly GCA_003235325.1 of Gammaproteobacteria bacterium. Classification (GTDB taxonomy): domain Bacteria; phylum Pseudomonadota; class Gammaproteobacteria; order Pseudomonadales; family Porticoccaceae; genus SZUA-272. The sequence continues at coordinate 18,044 of QJWQ01000056.1, forward strand.
ACGAAATGCACCGTGGCGCCGGCCTCAATATCTCCGGCCTCCAGGGCCCGCTGGTGGGTATGAAGCCCGGTGTATTTGGGCAGAAGCGATGGATGGATGTTCAACAGGCGGCCCTTCAGTTGGCCGACAAAAGTCGGGGTCAGGATCCGCATGAATCCCGCAAGAATTACCAGATCGGGACCGAAGCTGTCGACCAGTCGGGCCAGAGCGTCATCGAACTGTTCACGACTGCCGAAGTCCCGGTGATCCAGGGTGAATTCAGGGATGCCTGCCGCCACTGCCCGCCTGAGCCCACCTGCATCCGGCTTATTGCTTATAACAGCCACGATCCGGCCCGGTATTTGCCCGGACCGACAGGCGTCGATCAGTGCTTGCAGATTGGAACCGCTGCCGGAAATCAGTACCACCAGTCGCGGCTGCGCAGCTGTCATTTTTTCAGCCCGGATATAATCACGGGTTCAGCATTATCACTGGCACTGCCTATGGATCCGACAATACCCGCTTTTTCTCCCCACTGGTTGAGAAGGGCAACAGCACTGTCGGCTGCCTCCGCCGCTACACAGATCACCATGCCAATACCACAGTTGAAGGTGCGGTACATTTCCGCCTCGCTGATATTGCCGGCTTGCTGCAACCAGGTGAAAATCTCCGGGCGATCCCAGGCGGAACTGTCGATAATGGCCCGGCTGTTGGCCGGCAGTACCCGGGGAATATTTTCCAGAAGGCCGCCGCCGGTGATGTGGGCAATGGCATGGACCCGGCAGGTCCGGATCAGTTCCAGGACCGGCTTGACATAGATCCTGGTCGGCGCCAGCAGGGTGTCAGCCAGGCTGGCATCGCCCAGCCTGGCACTGGCGAGATCGACATGGGCCGTCTCGAGTACCTTGCGAACCAGGGAATAGCCGTTGGAGTGTGGACCGCTGGAGGCCACGCCGATCAGGCTATCGCCAACCTGTACGGCGCTGCCATCAATGATCTCCCTTTCCTCGACGACGCCGACACAGAAACCTGCCAGGTCATACTCCTCGCCCTCGTACATCCCCGGCATTTCGGCAGTCTCGCCGCCAACCAGGGCGCAACCGGCCATTTTGCAACCCTCACCAATGCCGGTGACCACGGCCGCAGCCGTATCGACATTGAGCTTGCCGGTGGCGTAATAGTCCAGGAACAGTAAAGGCTCGGCGCCACAGACGATCAGGTCATTGACGCACATGGCCACCAGATCAATACCAATGGTGTGGTGTATGCCCAGGTCCATGGCCAGGCGCAACTTGGTGCCGACCCCGTCAGTTCCCGTCACCAGCACCGGATTTTGGTAGCCGGTCGGCAGTTTGCACAGGGCGCCGAAGCCGCCGAGACCCGACATTACTTCCGGTCGACGGGTATTTCCGGCAACGTGCTTGATGCGTTCAACCAGGGCATTGCCGGCATCGATGTCGACACCGGCATCCTTGTAACTCAAAGGGGGTCTTTTTTCTTGACTCATGGCGGCGTCCGCTGGAAAAGGCGGTATTCTATCTTGCCGTCACAAGAATGCTAGGGCCTGTTCACACTAACGGGTTTATCGTTGCTGGGAGCGATTTTTAGGCCCAACTAGGCAGAAGGAGCGTAGTGTAGTGACTCTACATCAGCGACTGATAACGACGTGGGGCCTAAAAATAGCCCCAGCCCTCCGGGTTGAGGCTAAAAATCCATCACTCGGCGTTGCTCGTCGCTCATTTGGAATGACCAAACCACGCTCTTCGCGCCTGGATTGGTGAATTTTTAGACTCAACAACGGCAATCCATTTAGTATGAACAGGCCCTAACAGGAGGTGGTGGATGAATAAACTGCTGTTACAATCGCCGACCATGAAAAGACTGATTCAGCTAGCCGCATTTATTTGTTCGATATTCACCGTGGTGCCGACGATGGCGGACACGGTTGCCACCCTGTACACGGTGACTGTTCCGGTAGAGAGCTATTCTGCCGCCGAGCGCGCCCGGGCAACCCGTGAGGGACTGGCGCAATTGATCGTCAGGCTTACCGGTGACAGCAAAAGCGTTCACCAGCCATGGGTCGCCGACGTCCTGGAAAACGCCCAGTCCTATGTGCTGCAATTTGGCTACACCAGTCTGCCGGCAACGGCGCAGGACACCGAGAGCCCGGCGGTCAACATCAGTTTTTCCGAGCCGGATGTCAATCGCCTGATGCGTCGTACCCAGTTGCCCTTGTGGCCGGCAAACAGGCCCAGGGTGTTGGTCTGGTTGGTGACCGATACACCGTTGGAGGGCCGGCATTTTCTCAGTCGCGATACTTTCGGCACCGCCTACCAGACGCTCGAGCGTGACTTTGCCCGGCGGGCCGTGCCACTGCAATTGTCGCTGTTTGACCTTCAGGACCAGGTTTCCCTGAGCCCAGACGATGCCTGGAATTTCAACTCTGCCGCCATTCTGCAATCGGGGCAACGCTATGACGCGGATCTGATTCTCGTTCTTCGCTTCTTTGAAACGTCAGCGGGCAACTGGCGGGGTGCCTGGTTGCTGGAGGGCGGCGGTCCCGCCTCTCTGGAGACCATTCGGGCCAACGGTCTCGACGAGTTACTGACCAGCACGGTGGACATGGTTATTGACCGGATTGCGCCCCGGTACACCTATGTTCCCAGGGAGGATTCTGAGACTGTCAATCTGATTATCGAGGGCATTGGCAGTTATTCAGCCTACAGTGAGGTCACCAAGGTTTTCGCCGACCTGGAAATTGTTCGGCAGGTCAGGGTGGCAGGTGCATCCGGCAACCGGCTGTTCCTGTCCCTGGCCATCGAGGGCGATGCCGGTGTCTTGCAGCAGGCCATCCAGCAGGACCCGAGACTGGTGCCGAACCGGGAATCGGGGGCACTGGATAACCGGGATCAGGTGCTGATCTGGCGTGAACCTTCCCGCCCCGGTGGTTGATCAATTAACCCTGCCGGTCAATCTCAGGGCAGAAGCGACGTTCAGCAATTTTTATGCTCCACCGGGCAGCCCGGGGGACCTGGTGGTATCTAGCCTGAAAGTATTGCTGGATCAGCCCCTAGGCCAGGTTGTCTACCTCTGGGGCGGGCAGGGCGCCGGCTGCCGGCACCTGCTGCAGGCCGCCTGTCGCGAGTTGCTCCGGGCCGACAGGGGTTCGGTACAATATCTGCCATTGGAGGAAATGTCAGATTTGGCCCCGTCACCACTGTTGGAAGACCTGGAACAGTTGACACTGGTCTGCCTGTCACGAATCCAGACAATTGCCGGCATCGGTGACTGGGAACTGGCCCTCTTTGATCTCTACAATCGAATACTTGATGCCGGCAGTAGTCTGCTGCTGACCGCCGACCGGCCGCCGGGTAGCCTGCCGTTGCAGCTGCCGGATCTCAAATCCCGGCTGACAGCGGCTGCTGTTTACCATCTGCCGCCACCTGACGACAATGACAAAATGGCAATTCTGCAATTCAGGGCCGCCGGCCTCGGCTTGCAGCTCGGGGACGATGCCGCGCGCTACCTGATAAACCGCGCTCCCCGAAGCATGGAATCACTGATGGCTTGCCTGCAACGTCTCGATCAGGCCTCGCTGCAACAACGGAGAAAACTGACAGTACCCTTTATTCGCCAGCTGTTTGGCTGGTAGTTCCTCGGGGCCTGTTATTCAGGTTTTTCACCGTGCATCAGGGGGCCTCACAGCCAAAACAGCGCAGGTAGAGAGAATTGGGATCATTGAGCATGCCGATGGCCTCAAGTTCCCGGGACAAAACTTCCATGGGGCGTACAAGGGCATCAGGCAATGCCGGCGCGATGTCGAGTTTCAAACCCAAACGGGCTGAAGCTCCGGTCAGCTGCTTTAATAACTGTTCCTGAAAAGTCAGCGTTCGGGAGATGGTTTTGACTTGCCACTTTTCCAGACCGGCGAGCTTTGCCGCTGCATTGATGGCGTCCTGCCGGTTGCCGAGACTGTCCACCAATCCCAGATCCACAGCGCGCAGCCCCGACCATACCTGCCCCTGAGCCACCTCGTGAACTTCTTCGCTGGTACTGTTGCGACCCTTGGCAACCAGAGCCAGAAACTGGCTGTAAATGTTCTCCACCGTTTTCTGGATTATCTCGCTTGCCTCCGGTGACAGGGGGCGCTCCAGGTGATACATGTCGGAGAGGCTGGTGGTGCCTATGCCGTCGCTGTGGACTCCCAGGGCGTCGAGGGCGTTTTCAAAAGTGGGAATAATGCCAAAAACGCCGATGGAGCCGGTAATCGTGGTGGGCAAGGCCCAGATTTGATCGGCACTGGCAGCGATCCAGTAGCCGCCGGAGGCCGCCACCGCGCCCATGGAAGCCACGACGGGAATGCCTTTTTGCCGGGTAAGGAGAATTTCCTGGCGAATGATGTCGGAGGCAAAAGCGCTGCCGCCGGGGCTGTCAATCCGCAGCACGATCGCCTTGATGTCCTTGTCTTCACGTGCCTGCCGGAACAGGGCGGCCAGGGTATCGCCGCCGATGGTGCCCTCGGGCTGTTCTCCGTCAAGAATTGCGCCGCTGGCTACAATCAGGCCAACCTTGTCAGTACCTTCAGTGGACTTTGGCAGTGCAGACAGGCGCAGATGGGTGAGGTAGGTTTTGTGGTCTACGTTCACGTAACCGCCACCGTTGTCGTCACCGGCAAGTGCGCGAAGACGGTCCAGAATCTGGGGTCTTGTCGATACATGGTCCACCAGACCGGCTTCCAGAGCGACTGTGGCCATATCGCCGTTGCTTTGAGCAAGCTTGACCGGAAGGTTGTTGACATAGTTGTCAATGGCATCAACAGGCAATTCGCGCAGGGTTTCCACCCGGCGGCTGTAGACATCCCAGAGTTCATTCAGCCAGGTTGCGGTATTCTGCCGGGCGGGTTCGGACATGTCGTTTCGCGAGAAAGGTTCCACTGCACTCTTGTAGTCACCGACCCGGAAAATGTGGACATTGATGTTTAGTTTGTCGATGGCATCCTTCAGGTAGGTTCCATAGGCACCATAGCCGGTGATCAGCACGGCACCCATGGGATTCAGATGAATCTCGTCGGCAAAACTGGCAAGGTAGTACTGGTCCTGGCTGTAGGAGTCAGAGATGGCAATGACCGGTTTACCACTCTTTCGGAACCGCAGGAGGGCCTGACCAACTTCTTCCAGCTTGCTAATGCCGCCGTGAGTCAGGTAACCCAGATCCAGGACCAAAGAAGTGATCCTGGCATCATTGGCGGCGTAGTCGATGGCATCGACCAGGTCGAATACCGGGGTCTCGGCGTCGATCCCGGCACTTTGCTGCATCAGCTGGTTGACGGGGTCCAGATAGGATCGTTGTTCAACCAGTTCCCCGGTCGGCACCAGGCGCAGGGCAGCCTTTTCCGGCAGGGGCTTGACGTCTTTGCCCACCAGGCTAAAAAAAATCGCCAGCAGCACCACCAGTATTGCCGCCTTGAGCAGCCACCGGATAACGGCAAATACTTTGCCCATAAACCGGAAGAAGCGACGGATGGGCCCGGGATTTTCCCTTGACATAATTTTATTCCTGTTGGCTTTCTTTGCCGCCGGCCAAGGCCCCGGACCGTTGTTCCAGTCGAAAATACTGAATCCAGCGGCTGAGCATCATGGCCGAAATAAAGAGAGAGGAAACAGCGACCACGGCGATGATATCGAAAACCGATTTATCCGGCTCCGTCAAATTGACAACAATGACAATAAAGTAAAGCAGCGTCACAAAACAGAGCATGGCCAGGCTGCGGTGATTTAATTTGAGCATTCCGGGAGCGAACAACAGCAGGGGTGCTATGCCGATAATCAGCAATGTCAGCGGCGTGCCACTGAACAACCCGCCGAACAGCAGGGACAGAATCAACAGACCGTAGCTGAACCAGGTGCAGGACCGGGCCAGACGCACCCGGGTTTCAAGGTCATTGGTCATGCCAGTTTTACTGCCAGCTTTGCCAGGCGTCTGCCCAGCGCCCGACACAGGGTGAGTTCATCCTCGGTCAGGGCTCTGGCAGCGTCTGTGCCTGCCGTGTGCGAGGGCCCGTAGGGCGTGCCGCCACCGGTAGTATTGTTCAGCCCCGGTTCACTGTAGGGAATTCCCGCCACCACCATGCCGTGGTGCAACAACGGCAGCATCATGGTCAGCAGCGTGCTTTCCTGGCCGCCGTGCATGCTGCCCGACGAGGTAAAAACCGCGGCCGGTTTGCCGATCAGGGTACCGTTGATCCACATATTTGCGGTGCCATCGAGAAAATATTTCAGGGGCGCGGCCATATTGCCAAATCGGGCGGGGCTGCCCATGACCAGACCGCCACAACCGGCCAGATCATCCAGCGTGCAATAAATGGCGCCGGAGGCGGGAATATCCGGTTCCGTGGCCTCGCAATTGCCGGATACGGCCGGCACGGTGCGCAATCTGGCCTCTATGCCTGCGGATTCGATGCCACTGGCGACGGCGTCAGCCATGGCGGCAATATTGCCGTGCCGGCTGTAATAAAGCACGAGAACATACATCACAGGATGTCCAGAACGGCTTCCGGAGGCCGGCCAATGACCGCCCTGTCACCATTGACCACGATGGGTCTCTGAATCAGCTTTGGATGACTGACCATGGCATCGATCAGCTGGTCATCGCCAAGGCTGTTGTCCGCAAGTCCCAGTTCGCGAAATTCCGCTTCATTGGATCGCAGTAATTGTCTGGGTCCCATTCCCAGTTTGTCCAGCAATTCCAGTATTTGAGCCCTGTCGAGGGCTGTTTGCAAATACAGTACAACCTCCGGATTGATACTATTTTGCCTAATTAATTCAAGGGCCTGGCGGGATTTTGAGCAGCGGGGGTTGTGATATATGCAAACCATGTTTGATGTACAATGCTCGAAAAAAAGGGCCTCATTGTAAAGGCTACCAAAACCGAGAGCCAGTGATGACCGATGCGAAGGAAAGATTTACCGTTTTTGCCGCCATGGCCTGGAGTTTCCTGCGACACATGGGCAATCGTTACAAACAGGATGGCTGCAGGGAGAGCGCTGCGGCCCTGACCTATATGAGTCTGTTTGCCGTAGTACCCTTGATGACCCTGATGTATTCCATGTTCTCTCTCATTCCCGCCTTTCAGGGTCTAGGCGACCAGGTGCAGACGCTGATTTTTGATAATTTTCTGCCACAGAGTGGTGCCGAGATAGAGCAGTATCTGCAACAGTTTTCCACCCAGGCGCGCAAGCTCAGCCTGGTAGGTGTGGCTATCCTGGTGATCACCGCCTACCTGATGTTGTCCAATATTGAGAAGACCTTTAACCACATCTGGGGTACCGTCGGCGGTCGGCGGGGCCTCACCGGTTTCCTGCTCTACTGGAGTATTCTCAGCTTCGGACCCCTGCTGGTTGGCCTGGGCCTGGCGATGCACACCTACCTGTTGTCTTTTCAGTTGATCGTTGACGAAGTGGATGCATTGGGTATCACCGCCCTGATCCTTGAATACCTGCCATGGCTGATGACCTGGGCTGCCTTTTCCATGCTGTTCCTGGCGGTGCCCAATTGCCGGGTCAATTTTCGCTTCGCCATTGTCGGCGGCCTGGTTACCATGCTTTTTTTCGAGCTGGCCAAGAACCTCTTCGGAATGGTGGTGGCCGATTCAAGCTATCACAGTGTCTATGGCGCCTTTGCCATCGTACCTTTATTCCTGCTCTGGATTTATCTGTGCTGGATGATCATCCTGGCCGGGGCGGAACTGGTTCGGTCCCTGGAGACTTTCAAGTCGGTGTATCACGGCTATCGATACCCGGATTTGCCCGCCGTCGTGCTAATCTGCTGGAAATGCTGGCGCAAACAGCGGGATGGTGGTTCCGTCTCCGACAAGGACATGCTGCAGGTCGGTATCGAACAACAGCACTGGCAGAGGCTACGAACTCTTCTGCTGGAAAAAAAGATACTGGAGACTACCAGTTCCAACCGTTACGTGCTGACCCGGGATATTGCTCATTTGTCTCTCTGGGAACTGAACCAGATATTTGGCGATAATTTTACTCGTCTGCCCTCGGCGGACGCTGTGTCAAAGCTGAAACATTACCCCTGGTATGCCGGCCTCGAAATCCTTATTCGGGAAGTGGGGGATAACGCTGCTGGCAATTTCTCCAAAACTCTCGGTGATTTGTTCCGTGATAAGAAAACATCTGAAGACTCCTGACAGTCCCGCCATTGTTTTTGCAGGCTCTGTTCTGGCTATTGCCTTACTTTTGGCCACCGCCTGCGACGATCGGCAGGGTGGCTTCACAGTGCACGATGGCAGCCGTATCACCGCAAAGCAAATGGCAGGCAAGCTGGTATTGATCAATTACTGGGCCCTCTGGTGTGCGCCCTGTCGCTGGGAGATTCCGGATCTGAACCGCTTTCAGGAAGAAAACCGCGACCGGGTGCTGGTGCTGGGCGTAAATTATGATGCGGTTACCGGTGCCGCCCTGAAGGAACAGATTGCCGCAATGGATATCCGTTTTGCGGTTTTGGACTCGGATCCGGGCCAATACTTTGGTGCCGAGCCAGTGGATATCCTTCCCTATACCCTGGTGATCGACGGTGCCGGTGACCTGGTGCAAATTCTCAGGGGCCCCCAGTCCATAGACAGCCTGCAGAAATTGCTGTCGACGTCAGCGGTGGCATCGCCTTGACCTGCGGCCATCTTGGCCTGGTGGAAGGTCGGGTACAGGGCGTCTGGTTCCGGCGTTTCGTCCAGCGGGCGGCTGTTGCGGAAGGGGTTGAAGGCTACGCTAAAAACCTGGCGGATGGCCGGGTAGAGGTGTATTTGATCGGTAATGCTGATGCCATCAACCGGGTGAAACAGCAAGTGGCTATAGGGCCTCGAGGTGCAAAGGTGAGACGAATCAGTTGGCAAACTGTGCGATCTCCTCAAGTGCCAGTGGCAGGGTTCCAGATCCTCTGACGACCTGGTGTTGGACACTGTTGTTTCGGTTCCGTCTCTTTTAGTTTTTATCGATACCGGCCTTTTCGCCGAGGGGCCACCCAGCCGGGACAATGCACAGCCTCTCCCGGCGACCATCGGGGACATCGATGGCATCCCGGCGGTCAGCGCTTGCTGTCACTGGTGCCAGCATTACCAGACGATTGCGGTCGTCGAAGCGTTTCCTGACTGCATCGAGAAGGCCCTCGGCGGAAATCTCTCGGCCGGGCTCGCGACTTGGAAAAGTTGGCTGCAGCCATTGGCTCTGGTCCATGATTTGCCAGCGGCGGTCAGGCCGTTGGCGCAACCAGGCCGGCAAGTCGTCCAGTCTCAGCCACAGACCCCGAAGGTGGTTGATGTCCACTGGTGCAGGTGATTGGACATTTTTGTCGAATGGATGAAACAGATAGCCCTTAATGGTTACCGCCCGCAGGTCCGGTTCCGGCAGCCCGGCCCTTCGAAGCGCTGTTCGTGCCTCCGGAGTTGAGGAAAGAGGCAGTTGCCGGGTTTGAAGATGATCCAGTTTTTTTGAGAGACTGTCGTCGGGATTGGGCCCGATCCAGCGGTCCAGCACCAGCCCGGGCCAGTTTCTGTCATACAGATAGAATTTGACTGCGATTTCGCAGTGGACCACGGCATCCAACTGCCGGTCGAGGCAGAGCAGATCCAACGCGCCGAGTGTTCGATCTCCGACCCGGACCGGCCAGTTGCTGCAGAGCAGGTCATAACCGGGGTGGGCTTCCAGGAAAAAGGTCCACATGGCTTCAAAGCGAGCACCCAGGCGGCGGTCACCGCCAGCCTTCAGGTGTCTGGCCAGAGCCTCTGGATTCTTGTCCAGGTGCGCCAGTATCTGCTCGGCCGCTGAATCCGGCCCGGCGAGCCAGGGCTCGGGAGCGATTGGCGGCAGCCGGTCAACCATGGACGGGCTGAAAAGGCACCAGGCCAGTTCTCTGACCAGTGACTGCCGGTATTGCTGCGGCGAAAAATTCATCGGTTGGTGCAAATCGCTGGCGTCGCCGTGGATTTTATCCGTGGGTCAATAGTCAGGCTGATGTGTATAATCCGATGCTACTGGATTACTTGTGGTAATGGCTATGGATAAAAGGTTCCATCGCATCGGGCTGCTGGCCCAGCTACGCCATGCGGAGGTTCGGCACACGCTGAATCATCTGGTGGAATTTTTGCCACGGTTTGGCTACGAACCCGTGGTGGAATCCGTTACCTCCGGTTTGCTGAATGGCGCCGTGGTCGAGATCATGGACAGTGAAGCCATGGCTGAAGCGGTTGACCTGGTGATTGTCGTCGGTGGCGATGGCAGTATGCTCAGCGCCGGTCGCGACATGGTCCGTTTCAATGTGCCACTGCTGGGGGTCAATCGCGGCCGTCTGGGATTTCTCACCGACATTCATCCCGATGAACTGGAGCAGCGGGTTGGTAAAGTCCTCGCCGGGGAATATATCGTCACTGATCGCTTTCTTCTGGACGTCTGGGTACGAAGACGGGAGCGCATTATAGGCAAGGCCAGTGCCCTCAACGATGTCGTGCTGCACCCGGGCAAATCGGTCCGAATGATGGAATTCGAGCTGTATATTGACCATCAGTTTGTCTACAGCCAGCGATCCGATGGCCTGATTATATCGACGCCAACGGGGTCCACCGCCTATGCCCTGTCTGCCGGGGGACCGATTCTGCATCCGGGTCTCGATGCCATAGTTCTGGTACCGATGAATCCCCATACCCTGACCAGCAGACCTTTTGCCATCGCCGGTAACAGCGATATCGAAATCCTGGTGGGTGCCAGGAATGAATTGCATCCGCAGGTAACCTGTGACGGCCAGAAAGACGTCACCGCCGAACCGGGTGATATCATCAGGATTCGCAAGCAGGCCACTCCGTTGCGCCTGATACACCCGGTCGATCACAATTTCTATGAAATCTGCCGCAGCAAACTCGGCTGGGGTAGCCGCCTCGATTCCGGCGCGCCGGTCCATCGCTAATCCTCAGTCAGCCTCAAATTATGACGGACTCCTCTTTCTGGCAGCGCCTGGCTGAATTTCCTCCCGGCATGGATCTGGAACTCCTGCGCCAGGAGTTTATCGTTGCCGGCATTGGCCATCGGTTGGCGACAGTCGGGCATCGGCAAGTATTATGGGTTGAAGATCCGGCGCGGCTCGCCGAAGCGACCACGCTGATCAACCAGTTTCTGGCGACGCGGCCTGGGAGCCAGATCCGGAGATTACCGGGCCAGATGCCTGGCCCGGGTGGCGGCTTTTACCGTCAGCTTAAGCGGACTCCGGTTCTGTTTATCTGCCTTTTTCTCAGTACCCTCGGGGCGGTGTTGGTGAATTGGCAATTTGAACTGGCCCATTATTTTACATTTCAGGATTTTCAGCTCGTTGGCAGCCATGCGGTTCAATTTGATACCGCCTGGGAGAATTTTGATCAGGGCCAGTACTGGCGTCTGATAACACCAATTTTTATTCACTTTGGTATTTTTCACCTCGCCTTCAATGGCCTCTGGCTGTGGGTGTTTGGTCGGCCGATTGAACTTGTCTATGGCAGTAGACACCTGCTGATGCTGATCCTGATGATCGGTGTAAGCTCCAACCTTTGCCAATACCTGTGGGAAGGCCCTTCTTTGTTCGGTGGGCTCTCCGGTGTGCTATACGGGCTCCTGGGTTATCGCTGGGTTCGCTACAAACTGGCACCGACGCCGGCGATGATGCTGCCGCCGGGTATCGTCGGTTTTATGCTCATTTGGCTCGTCATCTGCATGACCGGACTGGTGGACCTGCTGATGCAGGGCAATATCGCCAATGCTGCCCATGCCTCCGGGCTGGTGACCGGACTGGCCATAGGTGGATTGTTTGGGCATACGGGGAGCCATCGATCCTGACAACTGCTATTATTGACCGATTGATCTGTGGGATTGTGCAAAGCCATGATGAACTACCAACAACTGCTGGCGTCACTGACTCCGGATGTCTATCGGCAACTAAAGCGGGCTGTGGAAACCGGTAAGTGGGCCAGCGGTGCAAGCCTTACACCCGAACAGCGACAACTGTGTTTGCAGGCGGTCATTGCCTTTGATGTCCGGCACAAACCGGAACAGGATCGTGTCGGTTATGTTCACCGCAAGCGACACACTGCCTGCGGCGGGGACAGAGAAGATGACGGTCAATCCTCGACCGCTGATGGTCACGAACGGCCAATGAAGTGGCAGTAGCAGCTTCAAGCACGCCTGAGATTATGTTGAAGGGCCACCTGGACAAAATGGCAGTGGTGCTTGACGAAGTGGTGAACTACCAGCTACCCCTTGATGATCAACTGCTGCCATTGAATGACCGCCTGGGATCAACCCTGCGTTTGCATTTCACCGGCAACATTCACTGCCGTTATTGTGGCCGCAAGACCAGCAAGAGCTTCAATCAGGGCTATTGCTATCCATGCTTTAAATCCCTTGCCCGTTGTGACAGCTGTATCCTTAGCCCCGAAAAATGCCATTTTTTTGAAGGCACCTGTCGCGAGCCGGACTGGGGAAAACAAAATTGCATGACCGACCACATCGTATATCTGGCCAATGCGTCGGGGGTCAAGATCGGCATTACCAGGCAAAGCCAGGTTCCCACCCGCTGGATAGACCAGGGCGCGGTTCAGGCTCTACCAGTGATGCGGGTAGCTACCAGGCAGCAGTCTGGTCTGGTAGAAGCTATTGTGCGTCGTCATGTCAGTGACCGAACCGACTGGCGGGCCATGCTCAGGGGGCCTGCGGAACCTGTGGACCTCCCGGCTGCCCGCGACAGGCTAATGAATCTCTGCGCCCGGGAACTGGCTGAACTTCAGCAGCGTTTCGGAGTTCAGGCCTTAAAAGCTATCGACGATGCCAGCGTGACCACAATCCGTTACCCGGTGGTTGATTATCCCGATAAGATCAGAGCCGTCAATCTGGACAGGACCCCGGTCGTGGAAGGTACACTGATTGGAATTAAAGGACAGTACCTGATCCTGGATACTTGTGTCATAAATATTAGGAAACATACCGCCTATCAGGTCGAGGTCGGCTGCTGATACCAGCGCCGGACTGGGCGTAGGGATCAGCCAACTGAGGAAAAAGCCGTGCGCGATTCACAACCCAGAACCATTTACCTGAAAGACTACGAAGTCCCTGCTTTTCTGATCGACAGCACTGAATTGCGCATTGAACTGGGTGAAACGGAAACCCGGGTCATTTCCCGTTTGCAGATGCGGCGCAATCCTGCCAGCAGGAGAACCGGACCGGAACTGGTTTTACACGGCAGGGATCTGCAGATTCTTGGTCTGGCAATTAATGGCATTGCCCTTGGGGAAGGTGATTACTTTTTTGCCGAAGAAGAACTGACGATCAACCGTGTGCCCGACAGTTTTATCTTTGCTGCAGAAGTGCTGATTAAGCCCCAGGACAATACCTCCCTCGAAGGGCTC
>QJWQ01000087.1 GCA_003235325.1 Gammaproteobacteria bacterium
CTCTGAAGTATTAATAATAACTTTTGAGATCTTTTAAAAAAAATATACAGGTAAGAAGCCGTTTTATTATAGGAGTAAGCGCTGGACGGCAATTCATTTGTTATCTGTAACGGAGACAAAAATGTTCCGGATAAAGGCCGTTCCCTTATGCATTTTTATTCTAATGTCATCGCTGTTTGTTATTGCGGATGAATATTCAAGCATTATCGTGTCTCATGGGATGACGGCAAGCGGTCAGGTGCACGACGAGATCAGTGAATTTAACTCGGTCGCGGTCGATATTGATTTTGACGCAGATTCCATAGAGCACGGCAATGCCACGGTTGAAATCATCTCCCGGCATCTCGATTTTTTGGATTCAACCAACACCGGTCATGGTGTTGGCATGACAAGCGAATCCACGTCCTTTTGTCCGGGCGGTGGCCCACCTCCCTGTCCTGAGGCCGTTACCTTTAACGGTAACCTGGTTACCGAAAATGGCTCTGGTGATACCCGGGTCCTAACCTCCAACAGTGAATTCTTTGTCGGAGGTAAGGGACATCAAATCTACAGTGGCAATACGCTGGTTGAGTGGGCCGAATCCATTGAATTCGGCGTACGCAAGGCGGAGTCGTTGCAGGTTGCTGACATCAGCGGGAGTTATGGATTAGTGGCTTTTGCAAAGGAATTCCACAGTGATATTGCTGACAGCAATTTCGTGGGAGAACATCACGAGTTTGATTTCGTCGAATTTACATTCGACGGGGGCGGTAGCTGCACGTTGACCCTGGAAGATTACGATTTCCGGAAAGAATTGCCATGGCCACTACTGACCGCAACTCCAACTGGTGATGTGGACCTGAACCAAGTGGCCAGTTCCTGCAGTTACTCAGTTGACCCGGCGACCAGCACGCTGACAATGAGTCTAATGTTTGACGATGACGCGGGTGAATTACAGTTTAATGTATCCAGTGACTATCAGTTTTTAACGTTGGTTGTTACCGAGGACGAATCGGAAGTGCAGAATGAAGGATACCTCGGTTTTGCCGCGATAGGAATCAAGCGGGCGATCGGCTTTGATAATAGTGCGTTATCCGGATATTACTTCGAAATTGGTGCTTTTCATGAATTGCAGGGTTCATTTACTGACAGCGATCTGCTGATAAAAAGAATAACCTATTTCGATCCGACGATTCAGGGTGTGGCCGGTGCGGGGTACGGTCAGTGCGTGAAAATTGCTGTAAGCCAGATCCTGGGCGGCGGTATGCGTTTTATATCCGGTACCGCCGGCGCTGATTACCAAAGTTATCTGTCTCAAATAGGTGGATCGATACCACCGCCTCCTCTTGATGAATGCAGTTATAAAGTACTTGCTGATGGTACGGTTGATATCGTCGATGGCGACCTGGTTGATAGTGAAATATATTCAGTCATTGGCCACAACGGCGAAGTATTGTTGAGTTCTAATACGCGCTTATTAGACCCGGGCGGCACGCCCTATTCGGGAGAAGTTGAAAGTCCGTTGAGTGTCGGGTCTGCCGCGTATGCCGTATCAATAGCAGCTGATGTTGAAGACATGGATTTTGCTTTTGATGCATTTTTCCCGGGTGGAGCCGACACCATAGAGGATATGGATTTCGATGGTGTACCCAATGAGTATGACCAGGGTGCTTTCGATCCGTTCGTCCGCATGTTCCAAGACGTCGGCAATAGCAACAGCTTTCGTGATTTTATTGAAGCGCTGGCTTTCCACGGGGTTACTTCGGGCTGTGGTAACTACAACTACTGTCCCAATAACCCGGTCACAAGGGAACAGATGGCAGTCTTTTTGTTGCGGGGTATCCACGGTTCCAGCTACTTCCCGCCCGCCATCAATCAGACCCGTTTCAATGACGTACCCATGAATAACCCGTTTGCCGCCTGGATAGAACAACTGGCGGCGGAAGGCGTGACTTCCGGTTGTGGCAATAACAACTACTGTCCCAAGGCCGCTGTCACCCGGGCGCAGATGGCCGTGTTCCTGTTGCGCAGCAAGTACGGCTCCGGTTTTTTCCCGCCGGCCATTGGCTCGACCGGATTTAACGATGTTCTCCTGAGCAACCCCTTCGCCGCCTGGATTGCCAAGCTGGCCGCAGACGGGGTGACCAGCGGTTGCGCCGTCAATCTCTATTGTCCCGATGCCTCCGTGACCCGGGCCCAGATGGCGGTGTTCCTGGTGCGTACTTTCGGTCTGCCCCTGTACTTTACGCCGCTGCTTGAGGCTGCTGCCGTTGTTGAACAGGCCAGTCAATCGGCAGCGGTTTTGGTGCCGGAAGCTGCCGGTGGAGATGACGCCGGCGGTTTCCCTGTGACCGCTTCCGGCAGTGCTGACCAGCCGGCCAGTCGCTACCGGAGCCAAGGGGAGCTGCCTTTGGCCCTTCAGGCTCGCCCGTTGGCAGCCGATGCGGCCATCCGTCATTCGGTGAACAGTGGTGATGGTGGGCTTATTGTGTTCAGCAGTGAGGCCGACAACCTGTCGTAGCAAACGATTACGCAGACGCGACAACTATGTTGACAAACAGCGTGTGGAACACAATTCACTGATTTGGACGGTGGACGAACTCAAAGCAGGACTTGTCATGAACATTCAAATCGATTTATTTCCGATTCCTCTTACCCATGTTAAATCCTGGAGAAAAATCCCCAGGACTCACTTAATGATCGGCCAAAAGGTGGCATCAATTGTCTTATTGTCAGCTTTCTTCTTGCCCCTGATGGCTAACGCTGAAGTCTTCAAGCTCTGTGCGAACTCGGGGGACTTCGGTGACGAATGCAGTCTGGCGGAACTGGAGAACGGCGGAAGGATCATTATCGACGATACTCGATTCAACCTGTTCGTTTTCAATAATATCGACGGTTCCAAGGTCAAAGTGCTGCCACTGGGGGAAGGCACCAATAACCCTGGCTTGCGCTTTGAATTTGATCCCGACACGCTGGCAATTGACCGTTGTATTGAGGGAACCCCTTCTCAGTTTGGCGCAGATATCAACTACTTCGTGAATCAGGGTGGCGCGGAGACAATTGACATACTCACTGCGTCGGTAGATGTCGATTATTTTGAGGATGGAGTGGGGTTTGGATTAGATCACCTGGGTGGGTTTGTAGGCGGAACCTTAAGTGGCTTCGGTAATACCGACAGTACCCAGAAGTTTGATTCCTTCAATACAAGCTTGGCCGATCCGGAGCTACCGTTGTTTGTTTACAACGTGGACTATGCTGATCCAGACGAGAACGCGACAACGTTAACCGAGATCAATATAGGGTTGGAGGTGGGAGCAACTGTTTCCACCATTCCTATTCCTGAAGAGGAATGTGGCGTCAGAGCGGAGATATATGCTTTTGAGCAAAGGACGCTATTGGCAATCTCAGACCTGGACAATGATGGAATGCCGGACCAGTGGGAAACAGATAACGGCCTAAATCCAAATGATCCCTCCGATGCGTCGCAAGATCCAGACGATGATGGACTGACCAATCTGGAAGAATTCAATAAAAACACCTATCCCAATGACAGCGATTCGGACGATGACATGGTTATCGACGGGCAGGATGACTTTCCGCTCGATCCGACGGAAAGCCGGGATAATGACGGAGACGGTATTGGCAATAATGCTGATACCGACGACGATAATGATGGCACTCCCGATGCGTCGGATCCGGACGACGACAATGACGGTGTGCCGGACGAGTACGACCTCGCTGCTTCGGATTCCGTTATCCGTATGTTCTACGACGTCGGCAACAACAACAGTTTCCGTGATTTTATCGAAGCCCTGGCTTTCCACGGGGTCACCTCGGGCTGTGGTAACAACAACTACTGTCCCAACAACCCGGTCACCAGGGAACAGATGGCGGTCTTTTTGCTGCGGGGTATCCACGGTTCCAGCTACTTCCCGCCCGCCATCAATCAGACCCGATTCAATGACGTACCCATGAACAACCCGTTTGCCGCCTGGATAGAACAACTGGCGGCAGAGGGCGTGACTTCCGGTTGCGGCAATAACAACTATTGTCCCAAGGCCGCTGTCACCCGGGCGCAGATGGCGGTGTTCCTGCTGCGCAGCAAGTATGGTTCCGGCTTCTTCCCGCCGGCCATCGGCTCTTCTGCTTTTAACGATGTGCCACTAAATAATCCCTTCGCCGCCTGGATTGCCAAGCTGGCCGCAGACGGGGTGACCAGCGGTTGCGCTGTTAATCTCTATTGCCCCGATGCCTCGGTAACCCGGGCGCAGATGGCGGTATTCCTGGTGCGCACCTTTGGGTTGCCCCTGTACTTTACGCCCCTGCCGGAAGCGGCTGTCGTGATCCAGAGCAGCCAACCGGCCAAAGTGCTCTTTCTGGAAGCCGGGAATGTTGATGAAAGCGGCAGTTCCGCTACCACTTTCAACGAGAGTACTACCCAGTCGGCTAGCCGTTACCTGATCGCAGCCGATTTGCCAGTGGCACTGCAGGATCGCCTGTCGATTGCCGGCGCCAGCGCCGAGCAGACCTTCAGCAGTGCCGACGGTCAGCGCATCGTTTTTGCCAGCGAATCCGGCAACCTGGTTCCGGGGGATACCAACGAGGCCAGCGATATCTTCCTCTACGACGTTGAAACCGACCAGTTGCAACGGGTCAGTGTCGACAGCCGGGGCAACCAGGCCGATGGCGCTAGTACCTGGGCGCGCATGGACGCACAGGGCAGGATCATCGTCTTCAGCAGTGAAGCCGGCAATCTCACGGAGGCGGACAACAACGGTGTCAGCGATATCTTTACCCGTGATCTATGGACAGGGGAGACACGCCGTATCAGTCTCGATCCGGAACCCGATACTGAACCTTTACCGGCCCGGCACCCGTCCATCGACGGCAGCGGTACCGAGATCGTCTACGATCTCGGGGAGAGAATCCGTCAGGTGCGCCTCCACAACCAGCTGGATTTCGCCAATGATCCGCTGAGTGAGGTGATTGACCGTTGGGGCCAGCCGATTGATGGACACCATCCGGTACTGAGTCCGAGTGGCCGGTATCTGGTGTACGTCCGAGAAACGCGGGACGCAATTAATGATAAATCCTACTGTCATCTGGTATGGCGAGATCGCGGCGACGATAGCGAGACCAAGGAGCCCTGTCCTGAGGTGATAACGACGACCACAATGCCAGGTGATCCAATGCCGGTGTTGAGCAGTGACGAGAAGTCTGACCTGAAGTGGTCAGTGCAGTAAGTGGGATGGTGTACTGTAGGGCGAAGTGGATAAAGAATCTGGTACCGGCCGCTGTGGAATGGGATAGCGGTTGGACCTATTGAGCTACTGATCCAGAATAAATTTTAATAAAAAACGAGGGGTTAATTGATGAAAAACCTCCATTCGACAAAGGTTGTAATCGTCCTGGCTTTGCCACTGTACATTACCGCATCTTCTGTTTTTGCGGATGAGTATGCCGGTATCCATTTGCAACATGAGACCGAAGCGCTCAATGCCAACCAGAACCATGAGGAGCACAGCGAATTTACTTCTTTCACAAGTGACTTCAATTTTCTCCTGAATTCTCTGGATTATCGCGACGCAACCATTGGTGTCATTTCCCGCATTCTGGATTTTAACGATGCAACCAGTGCTGGCCACAGCATCGGTCTGTCCAGCGATTTTGAAGCGGTGCCCTGTCCCGATTGCCCGCTCAATATTACCCAGAACGGCAATCTTGTCTCCGTCAATGGTACCGAGGATACCTTTGTGTTTTCTGCCAATAATAGCCTCTATGTCGGTGGCGATCAGGATGCGGAGTACACCGGTGAAACCTTTACGCTGTCACGAGCGGAATTCACCGTGGGTATACAAAAAGCGACATCGCTTGTCCTGAGTGATGTCAACGGAAATTACGGCTTTAAAATATTTGGCAAGGACTATTCTCACTACAACGCATCGGTGGAGGAGGATTACGAGTTAACCACGGCGGAGGTGAACTTTGACGGGGCGGGCACTTGCACGATGAATTTGACCATCGACAATTTATGGCGCGAGATACCCTGGCCAAATCTGAATGCGATTGCACCGTATGGTGAAGACGACCCCTGGGATGCAGCGATTAGCTGCAGTTACAGCGTGAAGCCGTCGGACAGTACGCTGACCATGGATCTTATGTCTGATGATGGAGAGGAAATTCAACTCTTTTTTAATATATCCAATGATTATCAGTACCTGACGTTTATTGGCGCCTTTGATGATACCAACGAGGTCGAAGAGAACTATTTCGGGCTGATGATTGTCGGCCTTAAACGCGGTAGCGGGCAGGACAACAGTGCACTGTCCGGTTATTACTTTGGCACTTCTGCCATTCATTTCCTATCCCAAGCCTATGAAGCCGAATGGGTGGCAAAGCAATTAATTCATTTTGATCCGGAAATTGCCGGTGACGGCGAAGGCTTCAGCCACTGCTCAGTGGTAGCGTTGTCTGGCGGGGCCGACGGGCGAGTCATGAGCGGTCAGGCGGGCAATCTGGTGACCTATCCGTTTTTGAATGACGTCCCGTTGCAAGCACCCGGTTTGCAATGCAGTTACAAGGTGTCCGCCAACGGCATTGTGACTCTTATTACCGACAATGGCACTTTTGAACAATTTATAGGTTCCGGTGGCGACGTTTACTTCGGTGGCGGCGCCACTCTGACAGGTCTGGATAGCCAGCCGATTCCGGAGGACGGGGCTGAATATCAGCTCATTGATGGCGTGGCGGGGATTGGATTGTCAATTGCTGCAACTGTTGAAGATATGGATTCTGCTTTTGCTGCATTTTTTCCGGATGGCGCGGTCACCATAGAGGATATGGATTTCGATGGTGTACCCAATGAGTATGACCTGAGTTCATTCGACCCCTCGACCCGTATGTTTAACGACGTCGGCAACGGCAACAGTTTCCGTGATTTTATCGAAGCGCTGGCGTTTCACGGGGTCACCTCGGGCTGTGGTAACAATAACTACTGTCCCAACAGCCCCGTCACAAGGGAACAGATGGCGGTCTTTTTGTTGCGGGGTATCCACGGTTCCAGCTACTT
Source organism: Gammaproteobacteria bacterium (assembly GCA_003235325.1). Taxonomy (GTDB): domain Bacteria; phylum Pseudomonadota; class Gammaproteobacteria; order Pseudomonadales; family Porticoccaceae; genus SZUA-272. The sequence continues at coordinate 7,049 of QJWQ01000087.1, forward strand.
TCCGCCCGCCATCAACCAGACCCGATTCAATGACGTACCCATGAACAACCCGTTTGCCGCCTGGATAGAACAACTGGCGGCGGAAGGCATCACCTCGGGATGCGGCAATAACAACTACTGTCCCAAGGCTACCGTCACCCGGGAGCAGATGGCGGTGTTCCTGCTGCGCAGCAAGTACGGCTCCGCTTTCTTCCCGCCGGCCATTGGCTCGTCCGCTTTTAACGATGTGCCGCTAAATAATCCCTTTGCCGCCTGGATCGCCAAGCTGGCCGCTGACGGAGTGACCAGCGGTTGCGCCGTCAATCTCTATTGCCCCAAAGCCTCGGTAACCCGGGCCCAGATGGCGGTATTCCTGGTGCGCACCTTCGATTTGCCGCTGTATTTCACGCCGCTGATGGCAGCGGCGGCGGTTGAACAGGCCGGACCAAGAACCCGGGAGGGGCAGACCCTTGGGGTGGCAGGCACAGCAGATAACACTGCCGGTGGTGCTGCAGCCGACATAGGAGATTCGGGTGTAAGCGCAACCCGGTACCTGAATGACAGCGAACTGACTGAAGGTCTGCAACAGCCGTTGGCAACTCTCGATGGTGAGATTCGCCATCCCGTAGCCAGTGCGGATGGCGCACGGAATGTGTTCAGCAGTGAGGCGGACGACCTGGTAGCTGGGGACAACGATGGCATGGATGACCTGTTCCTGTATGAAGTCGCTGGCGATCAACTGACACCTTTCAGCCGGATTGTTACGCGGGATCGCAGTGCCGATACGGAATCTACAAAGACCCGCCCCAATGAACTGAGGGGCCTTAACGACCCGAGGCCCAGCATTGATACCGACACGACGGGGGTGTGGTGGGTGGAAGCGGGATGAAGAAGCGCAAGCCGCTCAGGTAGTCCGTGGCTTTCTGATCACAGCTTTCCGAATGAGGTCGCTCGTCCAATGTACTGATGCAACGCACATACTGACCCCCGAAAATGTATTGAAGTAACCGCAGGAGACGATCATGAATATCCGATTGCATACCATGTCGCTTTCGACGAGGGTCAATGTTCGGGCCGTACCTTTGGCGACCCTGTTGACATTGGCATCGATATTAATTTCCACCCTGGCCCGGGCTGAACCGACGCTTTACACAGTGCCGGCGCCGGTCGCGTTTGATTTCGTCGGAATCAAGGGCACTATTCGACCGATTACCGCCGCGGAGACATCCAATTTCGATTTTAGCGGTAGCGGAGAAAGCAACGAATCATTTCCTGGTGAGCCGGGCGATCACGTGTGTAACGATGGCGTCGGATTTTTCAGTAATTGCAACTCGCCAATGAATGAAATCTTCGCATTTCGCCTGAAACTCGCGCCCGACTCGGAGCCACAGGACAATGTCTCCATCAATATCGATTCCGCGAGCGTCGACCCGCAATGGTCGGGCTATATCCTGGATGACGATCCGCAGGCAAGGGAACCGGATGGAGATTTATTCACCTGTTGTCCGAGCGGCAGGGGACTGACTTTCCAGAATTTCGCTGATTACACTAACCCCGCATTCTACCTGCAGCCGGGCGAAACCAGTGCCGTGTTGCTGGTCGCCTTTGGAGCAGGGTTTATTGATGAAGTAAATGTCGGAGCGCAGGTCAATGCGGTCTTCTTCCGGCAGGACAACCCCACCGAGCACATCAGCCTGCCACTGAATGTGTCAGTGCCGCTGGTAGACGACCCGGAAAACCCGGACGATGATGGTGACGGCGTACCGGATGGTGACGACCTGGACATGTTTGATCCTGAGGTTCGCATGTTCTACGACGTGGGCAACAACAATACCTTCCGTCACTTTATCGAAGCCCTGGCCTTCCACGGTATTACCTCCGGCTGCGGTAACGACAACTATTGTCCGAACGACGCCGTCACCCGGGAGCAGATGGCGGTCTTTTTGCTGCGGGGCATTCACGGTTCCAACTACTTTCCGCCGGCCATTGCTGTGAGTCGGTTTAATGATGTCGATCCCAACCATTGGGCGGCGCCCTGGATTGAGCAACTGGCGGCGGAGGGCGTCACCTCCGGTTGCGGCAATGATAACTATTGTCCCAAGGCTAGTGTCACCCGGGAGCAGATGGCGGTGTTCCTGCTGCGCAGCAAGTACGGCTCTGGTTTCTTCCCGCCGGCCATTGGTTCGTCCGCCTTTAACGATGTGCCACTAAATAACTCCTTTGCCGCCTGGATCGCCAAGCTGGCCGCTGACGGAGTGACCAGTGGCTGTGCCGCCAACCTCTATTGCCCCAAAGCCTCCGTGACCCGGGCGCAGATGGCGGTATTCCTGGTGCGCACCTTTGGCCTGCCCCTGTACTTTACGCCGCTACCGGAAGCTGATGTCATAATCCAGAACAGTCAACCGGCGAAGGTGCTCGTTCTGGAAGCCGGGAAGAGCGACGACAGCGGCAGTTC
>QJWQ01000185.1 GCA_003235325.1 Gammaproteobacteria bacterium
ACAGCATTATCGAGCGAAAACGTTGTATAGCTACTGGAAAATCCAGGATTTCTATATGGCATCGGGCACGCAAATGGTCGCCATACTTATTTTTGTTACGGGAGGATATTTTCCGTAGATCGAAATGCCGAAAAAGACCGGATTTAAGATGAAGGTGATCAGGCAACAGCAGGCGAGCACGGCCAACGTCTGTTTTCCACAATCAAAGTGGTCAGAGACATTGATACAGTAATGAGATCTTGGAATTTAAGCGGGGCAGAGCCCATTTCGACCCCCTATACCTATTGTCACTTTCACCCCTGTTGGTTGTCATATTTGACATCTACTCGGTTTTTTCATCTGCATCCATACTGTGAACTCCAAACAACCACATTGGAGAAAAGCGATGAAACGTTACCTGATTGAAAGAAATATTACTGGCGTCGGCCAACTGGATACCCAGCAACTGAAAGCGGCAGCGGAGACATCCAATGCCGAGTTATTCGAATACAAGGTCGTCATTGCAAATCCGGAGGATGAAGCAATCCAATAAACCGATAATTGGATTGCCGCGTCGCTTCGCTCCTCGCAACGACCACTAATCAGAGGTTCCTTAGATATAAAGATGGTTATACCAGCGATGGCACTGCCAGTGCTTGCTACCTCTAATGGCTTTTTGACAAGACATGGTGGCGGTTTCCTATTCATCGACTACCAGCGCGTAGCTCGTGCTTCTGCCGCCACCTTGCTCCTGCCTGAGCGCGCCGCGTTCGATTAAATCCTTAATGTCACGCAGGGCGGTATCCTGGGAGCATTTTGTCAATTTCGCCCATTTCGTTGTTGTCAGTTTGCCCTCAAATCCATCTAGTAGTTTGTTCAGTACCCTAATCTGACGGTCGTTCAGAGATTCCGCTGCGAAGCGTTGCCAGAATCTCGACTTCTGCAGGACGGTGTCGACTGTGCTATCCGCATTCTGGAGGGCGCGGCGCAGACAGCTGAGAAACCAATCCTGCCACGCGGTGATATCGCAATCACTCTTCTGACTCTGTTCGAGCATCCTGTAGTATTCGTTCCGCTCGCTAAGGATCTGTTTGGACATGCTGTAGTATCGTCGGGGGCTATTTTCCGCGCGCGCAAGTGCCATATCTGCGATCGCGCGTGCAATTCGTCCGTTACCGTCGTCGAACGGGTGAATGGTGACAAACCAGAAATGCGCTTGACCGGCGACCAGTAGTGGATCGAGCTTGCCTGGCGCAGCGAACCAGGCCAGGAACTTTTTCATCTCTTGTTTCAGATGCGAGTCCGGCGGTGCCTCGTAGTGGACTCGCTCCCTGCCGATCGGCCCTGAAACCACCTGGATGGGGCCTTCCCGGTAGCGGCCTGTGGTGATATTGGTCATCCCGCTGCGTCCACTCGGAAAGAGCAGTTTATGCCAGTTGAATAGCCGATGCTCAGTCAGCGGTTCGTCAAATTTTGTGGTGGCATCGGTTGTCATTTTGACAATACTGTTAATGTCGCGAGATGAGGATACGAGGTCGTCGATATGTTTCATGCCCAGCTGTCTGGCAATTGAGGAACGCACTTCTTTTTGTGGTAAGACTTCCCCCTCAATTTCGCTCGATTTCATCACCTCGTCGGTCAGTGCGTGCAGTTGGGTTTCGTCTCTTTGGCCAAAACCCAGGCCATCCATTTTTCCCAGCAGTCGGCCCTGTTCATGGGCGGCGCGAGTAACCTGTGACAGCAGCTTCTCAGTGTCCCATGTAAAATTCGGCCATTGATCGTCTTCCCAAATGTACATTTAAACTCCGCACTATATGCGGGCATTATGGGAGTTATTCACCGCAACAGTCAATTAAAAGCCGCAAAGTATGCGGAGAATATAACCATTATTCTCCGCACTCGCCACGTAAGACCGTGCGATTTGGGCAGCCGCAGGCTGGCCCACAGGGACGAGCGCCAGGGAAGGCGCGAGTCAATCCAGTCCAAGTATTATCGAAATCTGATCCTGCTCTGAGTTACCATCAACGCCGCATTTGCCAACCTGTTGGCCCGTCGCGCGTTATCCCATCGTGTTGGCTTGAAGTCTCATCGCCGCTACACTGTCCGGCCATTCCGCAGAGAGGACCACGGGCGTGGCTGACTCGAAACGCCGAACTAACCCCGTCAAGCAACAGCGCTATTCCCGTACGCGACCACCGGAAGGTCTCAGTACGGCGGAATGGCAGGTCGCCCTGCGCCGCCAGTACGGGCGTGAACAGGCGTTCACAATCGTGAACCTGGGGAATGAACCCGTCTTTTCGGAGTTCCAGGTCGGCAATCCGAAAAATGGCAGAACTTATCGCGTTGCCATTCGCGGTGCGGGTCTCGGCGAAAACTACTGTGCCTGTCCGGACTTTGCCACCAATCTGCTGGGTACCTGCAAACACATTGAATTCGTGCTCGGGCACCTGGAGCGGCGACGGGGGGGCAAGGCAGCGCTCCGTCGCGGTTTCCAGCCGGATTACAGCGAAGTGTGGTTGCGCTATGGCGCTCAACGTCACATTTGTTTCCGGCCGGGGCAGAGTTGCACTCCCGCCCTGCTGGAACGCGCATCTGTCCTCTTCGACGCCGAATCAGGCTGGTTTCTTGCCAATGGACGCCTTGATCGACTGGCTGATTTTCTGGCCGCCGCCCGAAGCTCGCGTCACGAGGTGCGGTGCTATGACGATGCCCTGGCTTTCGCCAACGAGCGGTTGGCCGAAGAGGAGCGGCGGCGGCGCCTTGCAGACCTGTTTCCCCAGGGCTCCTCGACACCGGCGTTGCGCGATTTGCTTAACGTACCGCTTTATCCGTACCAGTGCGAAGGCGCACTTTTTGCAGCAAGGGCCGGTCGAGCCATCATCGCTGATGACATGGGTCTCGGCAAAACCGTCCAGGCCATCGCAGCGGCTGAAATCCTGCTACGATTTCAAGACGTCGAGCGGGTGCTTGTAGTTTGTCCGACCTCGCTCAAGCACCAGTGGCAAGAGGAAATCAGACGCCTCAGCGGCCGCGAAGCGCTGGTAGTGGGCGGTCCACAGCGTGAACGTACCCGGCAATTTGCCCAGCCGGCCGTGTTCAAGATCACCAACTACGATACTCTGCGCCGCGACCTCGACCTCATCAACGCGTGGTCGCCGGATTTCGTGATCGCCGACGAAGCCCAGCGCATCAAGAACTGGGATACAAAGGCAGCGCAGGCGATGAAGCAGGTGAAGAGTCGCTATGCCCTGGTACTCACGGGCACTCCTCTGGAGAACCGCCTGCGGGAACTGGTGTCCATTGTGCAATTCATTGATCAGCATCGGCTGGGTCCCACCTGGCGGTTTCTTGAGCGCCACCAGATCTCAGCCGACACCGGTCAGGTGGTGGGTTACACACGCCTTGACGAGGTGGCCAGGACTCTCGAGCCCATTCTCATCCGTCGGCGCAAGGACGAGGTTCTCGACCAGCTTCCGCCGCGCACCGACAAGGTTTACTTGTTGCCACTCACGGTGGCCCAGCGAAAACTTCACGAAGAACAGGCGGAAATCGTTGCCCGCATTGTAGCCCGGTGGAAGAAGCAGCACTTTCTTTCCGACCGTGATCAGAAGATTTTGATGGCTGCTCTGCAGAACATGCGCATGGTGTGTGATAGCACCTACCTGCTCGACACAAAACAGGATCACGGCAGCAAGATATCGGAGCTGATGCGCGTACTTGAAGAAGTACTTCTCGAGCCCGACGCCAAGGTGGTGATATTCAGCCAGTGGCTGCGCAGTCACGAACTGTTGTCAAGGGCCCTCGATGCCGCTGGCCACGACTATGTGTTGTTTCATGGCGGTGTGCCGGGAAAGAATCGCGGCGCCCTGGTAAAACGGTTCAGGACGGATCCGAACTGCCGAGTTTTTTTGTCGACGGATGCCGGTGGGGTCGGGCTCAATTTGCAGTGTGCCAGCGTCGTGATGAACCTGGACCTGCCCTGGAACCCGGCGGTACTGGAACAGCGCATAGGCCGCGCCCACCGAATGGGGCAGCATCGTCCGGTACAGGTTTTCAATTTCGTGGCAGAGGCCAGTATTGAACACAACCTGATGGGATTGCTCGATTTCAAGCAGGCACTGGCGGCGGGAATCCTGGATGGGGGCGACAAGCAAATTCATCTCGGGGGTAGTCGTCTCACCCGCTTCATGGAGAGCGTGGAGCGTTCAACCACAGCGCCCTTTGGAGACCTGTCATCGCCGGCGTCTGAAGGTGCCGGTTCGGTTCCGACCACCACAGCGCCGGTTAATGGCCTTGTCGATAGCGCCACTGAACAGAAAACCTCGCGGCCCGAAAGTAAAAAACAACCTGATCCCTGGCAGCCCCTGATCGCGCTGGGCCAGACGCTACTGAGAGAGATGGTCGGGGAATCAAAAGCCGCGGACGATGGGACTTCCGGTGGTCTGGTGCGTCGTGACCCGAAAACGGGCGAGCGTTACCTGCATCTGCCCGTGCCCGACCATGATTCGGTGGCCCGTCTGACTGACCTTTTGCGCGATGTACTATCCGGTCGCGGGTGAACGTCCGAATCAATGGGTTCAGAGTATTGACTTGACACAGATTTATGAACACTCCCGCACGCAACTCAAAGGGCAGGAATCCAGTTGAGTTGTCGGGTTAATGGTACCTTATATACCCGCATACCAGGCGTAGCCTCGATCCTCCCAGAAGCCGCCATTGCCATCGCCGATGTGATCAAAGCGCTCCACCAGCTCAATGGCCATAATGTACTTCGCCATTTTGTAACCCAGCTGCCGCTCCACCCGCAACCGCAGCGGCGCACCGTTGGCCACCGGCAGCGGCGCATTGTTCAGCTCGTAGGCGAGCAGCGTCTGCTCGTGGTAAGCGTCTTCCATATCGATGCTTTCGTAGTAGGGCGTTTGCGCTGAACCCCAGCGGTCCGCGCAGTGAAATACCAAAAAGCGGGCGCTCGGCAAGGGCTGAACTTTTTCCAGAAGGGCGCTCAATCGCGCACCCTTCCACTGGCCAATGGCACTCCAGCCCTCGACACAATCGTGGCGCGTAATCTGGGTTCGCGAGGGCAGGGCGCGAATATCAGCCAAACTAAGATTGACAGGACTCTGTACCAGCCCGCCCACCTGCAACCTGTAGCTGCCGAAATTATCCGAGACCAATTCCAGATAGGCCGGTGTTTTCGGATTGGTCGACCCATTGGCGCGAAAGCCGGGCGCTATATCTTCCGGGGAATATTCCCGTGCCATCGCCTTGCGCGGCGTCAGTGCATGTTGAACGGCATCATTTAACCTGTCCGCACTTTTGAGAATGGGGGGGAACCAGTTGGAACGGGATAACCTGTCGCAGCCAGAGAGAAACAGTGTTCCCCCCAGCGCCAACAGTGCTTTCAGGTGTGTGCGCCGGTCATGAGTGCTCATGGGACTTCTCCACCTTTTTGGATGCGGAATCATCCTCGACAGGGTAATCAAACTGGCCGGTAATCATCGAGCGCAGATTATTCCAGAGCCCTGTCACCACCACTTCAAACAAATGAATACAGACAAACAATACAAAACCGACGGCAGCGATAAAGTGCAGGCTGCGCGCCGATTGCCGCCCACCCAGGAGGCTCATGATGCCATCCATGACCGTATCCATTCGCGGCGACATGCACAGTCCGGTAATGACAATCAGCCCACCCAGCCCGAAGATCACCAGCAGATACGCCAGCTTTTGCAGAATGTTATAGCGCCTGGCCGCATCGCCCACCGGATGACGCAGCAACAGGTGATCGACAATGGAACGGCCAAAACCACGCCATTCAGTTCTGGTGGGAGTGAGATCCCGAAGATGTCCGCTGAACGTCGACCATGCCAGATAAATCGCGGCGTTGATTACCAGTATCCAGGCAAAGAAAAAATGCCAGTTGCGGCCCATGGCAAGCCAGCGACTGGAAGGTATGGTGAGCCAGGATGGAAATGCGCGCCGCTCCTGCTCGCCGTCGGCGTTCGATGACACTCCGAGGAAGCCGGTGGTAACAATGTGCCTGTCGCCGAGGTAGGCGCGCCCTTCCAGTTTGCCCTCGGAATCCCGGTATGCGCCTATGGACAGCCAGGGCGATTCAAAATCCGAATCGTGGCCCCAGTAGAGCGCAGGGTGGGCGTTAAAAATCTGCAGGCCGCTGAGCAGAATAATGAACATGCACAGTACATTCAGCCAATGGGCGATGCGTACCGGCAACCGGTGTCGGTAAAAGCGCTCATTGCGGCTCCTGGTTCCAGTCACGCGTGTCACTCCGAATCGTAATAATTTTCTGACTGCTGGCGAATGAATACAGGGCGAGCTATTTTCCTGGCACCTAAATAGGCCTCCTGCCTATTTAGGTGCGCGCCCATAAAATTCTGGCGGAACTGTGCGTCTTTCTTTTATTCAAGAATTCCTTGTACCGTAAGGGCTTGCATTGGCCTGCGACCAACAGCGGTACGTCCATGTGCCGCCTCAATCCTGCATAAAAAAGTCCTGCATAAAAGCTTCCTGGGTTAATCATTAGCCGGCCCCCCCGGCCCGCAGCAACCGGCACAAACTTCCAGTTCCCGTCCATTCCAGCGCCAGCCTACCGCAACAGCGTTGTCCGGCACAGCATCGTGGGCTAAGAAACTCACCTTCAGGTTTTGCTCCATGGATATCATACGTTCCGGCAAATCAGTGATTGCGCCGTGCTGATCGTGTTGATGCGGCCGGAAAATACCTAAACCGTATGCCGACAATTCCGCTGCGATGGCATTCAAGCGGTTATGGAGATTCGCGGGATGATCATCCATATCGTTCTGCATATTGTTCACCTTGACTTGATGGTAACTGGAATGGTTTGAGTGTTTTTGTGATTGGCAGTATCTGCCAATTGAACGGTGAGTACCGGGTTTGGCTGGTCATCGCTCTTTTTTACTTGGAGCCGAAAATGTGCCAGGCCAAGGGCGGCAAATTTGACCGGCAGTTCTTTTTTGCCGGGATCCAGCACTGTGATCCCACCGGGATTGTCCAGATTGCGACCGGTATCCAGCAGTTCCATAAGGACATCGACGATTTCACCATCAGAAAATTCAGACTTGGGAAATTTGGCTTTTAATACGTGCGGCGTATCGGTGTCGGAGGGCCTTTTTTCAACAGGGGTAATCTCCACGGCTCCCGGCGCGTAAAGTTCGGGAAATCGGATCGGAAGAATTTGTTCGGGAAGAGCACGTTTGATTTCTTTAAGAATGCGCTCGGTAGGGGCGCTCTTTATCCAGTACAAATGAGTGACAATCCAGCTGCCTGCGGCCCCGACAACGCCACCGATAACAATATTGATAAAACTGGAAGGATCGAAACTCAGGCAGTACATGGTTTACCAGGCTGTTCTTGTGGTTAGTCGCGAAGTTTATCCTGTTCCAGGAATTGCTAGTATAGACCGCATTTTCGTGTACTGAGGCGAATATCAGGGAAGCGCCTGGATGGTTTGCTGGCTGTTTTGTGATGAAAATGGTCAGACCGGGGGGCTGAGTCCTGAGGCCTTTGAGCTGGACTCATTTTGAGGCTCCGGCGTGTCCCAAATAGCTTTGGAAGTCCACCAGTGAATCAGGCCGCTATATCCCCGGCTGGGAATAACGATAGAATACCTCGGCGAGCAGTGAAACCTGAATCCGCTTCAATGCCGTCATTGCAAGCGCTTGATGTTACCGCCCACCCGGCTAAGGAGGCAGTTTGAGTCGCGTGTCTTTAGCGGAAGTCGCCCGCGTCGCCGGTGTTGGCAAAGCGACAGCATCGCGAGCGTTGTCGCCCAGGGATCATCCGGATATCGCGCCGGAAACCCGGCAGCATGTGCGCGCCGTTGCCGAACAGTTGGGGTACCGGCCAAGCCGTACTGCCCAGGCGTTGAGAACCGGCAGGCATCGCATTCTGAGCCTGGTCATTCCGTTGCAGGACTGGGCCTGGTGGGCGCCGATGTTGCAGGGCGCCGCTGAGGAGACCCGCCGCCGGGGTTATAACCTGCTGGTCCATCCCCTGCAGCCAGCGGATGGAATAGGAGCGGTCGTCCAGGAACTGAAGGAACTGGCAGTCGACGGCCTGATTATGGTGACACCCGATGACTCGCTAGATGACTCTCTACATGAGAATCGCTGGGATCTCAAGGGGCTCAACATGCCCGTGCTCTATATCGACGACACCCGTGACCGTCCCGACGACCTGCGAGTCTGCGCCGCGAACCGGTCGGGTGGGGTTCTGGTAGGACGGCATCTGCTGGCCAGGGAGCGAAAGCAGCCCCTGATCATAGAACCGGCGGGAGACTTCCTTTATGTGCGGGACCGCAGGCAGGGGTTCATCGATGCCTTCCTTGAGGAAGGCATTGTTCTGACCCCGGATCGCTTCATCGTCTCCGGAGAGACCTACGCACAGGAGCAAGCGCTGCTGCCCGCCTTGCAACAACGCATCCAGGAGGGAGTGCAATTTGACGCCGTCTTTGCGACATCTGACTATTTAGCGATCAGTGCGTTGCGTTCCCTTCGGCAGGCGGGCATCCGGGTGCCTCAAGATGTATCGGTTGTGGGCTTCGACGACGAACGCGCCGCCCTGCTGGTCGACCCCCGACTAACGACGGTGCGTCAGCCCTTGCACCAGATGGGGGAGACAGCGGTACAACTTCTACTGGATGCGGTGACTGCGGGCGAAGCCCGCTCCGCTGTTCACGAACTCGATGTCGAGCTGGTGTTTCGGGAGTCTTCTTAGCCAGCGACCCACAGGCACAGCATTTTCTCCGCGGGCCTGCATACGATTTCCGCATGCACTGCAACCCAGCCGGCGCTGTTTTCACCTTCCTCTGGCCTTTCATCGACCTTCCCGTGCGATCTGCAACGCTCTCGAAGCTTTTTGGAGGCCCCGCTTGACTGTTCAATTATTGATCAGTTATAGTGCCGGAATCGATTCCGGAATCGATTCCGGCACAATGTAAACTAACCTACAATTTGCATATCAATGGAACTCTCAACCATGTCAAATGTGGACAACGCCATCTGCCTGGACAACGCCATCTCCCTGGACGAAGCCGGGGCCTATGCCACAGCCGCAACGGAAAACTCCCGACACTCGCAACCTGTTGGCTGGGTGTTTATTGCTTCCTACGCCTTTGCCTTATTCGGTGTCTGGATGCTGGTGATGACTCCCGCGACGATCGGCCTGGCAATGAAAGCCAACCAGGTAGCCCCCGAAGGTGCTGCGGCCGCCTACTCGCTGATTGCCGGAGCCGGTGCCCTGATCGCGCTGCTGGCGAATCCCATGTTTGGTCGCCTCAGCGACATTACCAGATCCCGCTGGGGGATGCGCCGCCCCTGGATGGCCGTCGGTGTTGTCGGCGGCTCCCTGGCCGCAACGGTCATGGCAATGGCCGAGAATGTCACCGGGCTGTTTGTCGGCTGGGCACTGATGCAATTTTTTATCAATGCGGCGATTGCGGCGCTGATCGCGGTTATCGCCGACCAGGTGCCGCTGCAACAGCGCGGCCTGCTGTCGGGCGTGGCCGGTATGACGCCGACGGCGGGTATTCTCGCGGGCACCTATTTCGTGCAGCTGATGCCGGGCAACAATCTGTTCATTTTCCTGGTGCCCGCCCTGGTTGCGATCATATCGGTCGGCCTTTTCGTGGTACTTCTGAATGATCGCCGGTTGGCGAACAATGAACTCCCGCGTTTCGGTGTTGCGGAATTTTTCGGCAGCTTTTATATCGACCCGCGCGCCGCACCCAGCTTCTGCTGGTATCTGCTCAGTATGTTCCTGATTGCCGGCGCCCTCGCGGTAATCCAGACCTATATGTTTTTCTTCGTGCAGGGGTACCTGAAAATCGAAGAGTCGAAGGTACCCGAGATCGTATTTTATGCCGTACTGGTGATGAACCTGACCGCGCTGATCGTCAGCCCGTTGTCCGGTGTGCTATCCGACTATCTCGGACGCCGGAAACCCGTATTCGCCCTGGCAGGGTTGGTGCTGGCGGCTGGTTGTCTGGCGATGGTTTTGTCCGAAGGACTGTCTCTGTTCTTTGTTGGTGTGGGACTCGCTGGTATCGGGTACGGCATTTACTCGGGCCTGTATATCGCCATGGCCACCGAGACCATGACCGATCCGCATACCAACGCCCGTGACCTCGGCCTGGTCAATATCGCCTATACCCTGCCTTACTCGCTGATACCGATGAGCGCGCCGCTGCTGCTGGGAATCGGTGGCGGCGAGAACTATCCGGCGTTGCTTACGGCCGCCATATTCATTTCCCTGGCCGGCATTCCGGTTCTGGCCAAGGTACGCATTCGCTAATGAAACTACGCAATCCAGAAGGAGATCGACACGTGAACTTTCCTGAACATTTTCTATGGGGAACGGCGACGTCCGCCTACCAGGTTGAGGGCGCCACGTGCACCGATGGCCGGGGATCGTCCAACTGGGATGAGTTTGCCGGGAAGCCCGGCACGATTTACCGCGGTGACAACGCCGAAGTAGCGGCCGATCATTACCACTGTCTCGACGAAGATCTGGATATGATGTCCCGGCTCGGGGTGACGGCGTACCGCTTTTCAGTATCCTGGACGCGCATTCACCCCGACGGTAAGGGTCCCGCCAATCCCCTGGGGCTGGCTTTCTATGATCGGCTGGTCGATGGTTTGCTGGCCAGAGGCATCACGCCCATGCTGACCATCAATCACATGGAGCTACCGTTGGCACTGGAGCAGGCGGGAGGCTGGCTCAACCGCGACACGATTGACCGCTTTGTCGAGTACGCCCGGACTCTGCACACGCACTTGCACGACCGGGTGCAACTCTGGTCGACGATGAATGAAATTGCGCTGACGACCTGGTGGGGTTTCGGTACCGACCTGTTCCCGCCGGCTCTGGGCGACAAGACCAAAGTGCTGCCAGCAATCCACAACCAGTTGGTTGCCCATGGGCGTGCTATTCGCCTGATGCGGCAGGTCCAGCCTGAAGGCCAATTCGGCATTGTCGGTTCGTACTGGCCGGTAACCGCGGCGCTGGAGGGGGCTGAACACGAGACTGCCGCGCGCTTGCTTGACCTGCTGATCAATCGCTCCTGCATCGACGTACTGGTGGACGGGGAATATCCGCCGGAACTGATGGATTGGCACACCAGCAGCGGCGGTCTGCCCTTTGTCGAGGGGGACGATCTCGACGATATCGCCGCGCCCCTGGATTACCTGGGTCTGAACTACTACGGTCCAATCCAGGTTGTTGCGGAGGAGGCTGGTTCAGGCGGGTCGGTGACTCCGCGGGGTATCGGCATACGGCAGGCGGACCCGGCCGACCGTCCCAAAACCAGCTTCGGCTGGATCATCGATCCGGAGCCCCTGCTGAACCTCCTGCGCCAGTTCAGGGACCGCTACCGGTTACCAGTCTACATTACTGAAAACGGCGCGGCCTTCGATGATTACGTGGCGCCGGACGGCCGGGTCAACGACCTCGAGCGAATAGACTACTTCTGCGGGCATCTGGATGCTGTCGCCCGGGCGCTGGATGAAGGGATCGACGTCCGCGGCTATATGGCCTGGTCATTGCTGGATAACTTCGAATGGGCCGCCGGTTACTCCAAGCGTTTCGGCCTGACCTACGTGGACTACGGCAGCCAGCGCCGGATTCCCAAGGAAAGCTTCCACTGGTACCGGCGCTATATCGCCAAAGCCAGGTCTGCTGCCCCGGAGGTGGAACTCTTGTCCGGCACTTGTGCAGGGAACTGAATTCTCGGTTCAGTCTTGTCGCCTGCGCACATCGTACAAGCAATTGAAGGCGTCAGAGTTCCTTTTGCTGATTGCCGGGCTACCTGGGCTTTCTCTGCGGCCTCGACCTGCTCTGCGTCGGGCCACCGCGCATTGCGATCGACATGCTTCCGAATCGGCGGCGTCGCCGGGGGCTATATGTCTTCAAGGCTGATCGACCTGACCGCGCGACTTGCCCGGGCACTGCGCCCCCGGGGCGCAGGATGGCCTGATCTCCTCAGGAGGCCGAGCGGGCGAAGTTTGCCCGACCCGGATGGGCTCAGTTGTTACCGCCCCAGGCAAAGCCCGCTTGCTGCGACGGGCCGGCAATCGGCTCGAGTCGGATCTTGAACGAGGTCTCTTTCAACCTGGTACGGTAATGCGGCAGGGGTTTGCCCAGGTCGCTCCACTGATTGTCGCCGCCCACGCCCCATTGCACCGCATCTACGAGCAGGGTTCCCGCGCCGTCGGTCGAGACGTCGGTCCACTTCCAGCTTCCCGGAGCACGGCGGTAGAGATCGGAATAAGGAAATGGAAGGGCATTCATCATCAAGGGTCGGTCGCCCTCCACCCTCAGCCCCTGCCCGCCACCGGTCAGCTCCATCCAGCGCACATCGACCTTGTTCCCGGTCTCCTGTGGGCGAATGTAGTCATGCCCTTGCTGGTCAAGCCTGCCGCGCCACAACCCGATCAACGCCGCTGACTTGCGATCGACATACGTCTCGTGCGGACCGCGGCCGTACCAGCCGACGGTGTCGAAGGCCGCCGGAGTGCGGAATGCAAGACCGATGCGGAACGGCGGTGGAAGACTCTTGTCGATTGGCGTGAATTTGCCCGAGATCGAGACAGATCCGTCCGATGCCATGCGGTAGACCGAACGGAACGTCGCCGCAGACGTCTCGTCACCGCCCAGAGTGTAGGTAACCACCGCCTCGCGAGTACCCTCACCGCTATTGCGAAGTTCGAAATCGCTGACCCGGCGTACCTCGCTCATCTCCTTCCAGGGCTGCAGTTCGCGCGCCACCCCGGTTCCCAGGTCCGGATCAGTCACCGCGCGCCAGAAATTTGGCGCGCCCCCTTCGAGAAGCAATCTCTCGTCCCTGGAGTAGGAACGGACGAGACCGGTCCCGCGGTCGAGATCGAGCACTGCGCCCGCGGCGGCGAAGCGCACCGTATCACCCACAGCACTGACCTGCACGTCCCCCGCCGCGCCCTCGAGGTGCGCCCTGGGCACATCCCCCAGCGCGAACTGCTCCCAGCCGACGACGGCCCCCTCGGCAAGTCCGGGGGTGGTGCCGGCTCGCGAGCGCGCACGAACGGTCACGAAGTATTCAGCGCCGGACCGCTGCGCCCGGTCGGGGACCGGCAGGCGCATCGAGGCGGCGCCATGGGCCTCAATGCGCGGGGCCTTCAGGTTACCGCGAGCCACGGGCGAACCGTCCTCGATCAGCTCCCAGTCGAAAGTGAAACCCGACAGGTCGAGGAAATCCTGACGGTTGTGCACCACAAACGCACCGCTGGTGGGGTCGAACCCATCGAACTGGACCGGGGCCTGAACCTTGCGCAGTTCGTGCAGGACGGGATTGGGAGTCCGGTCAGACTGGAGAAGGCCGTCACCGAACTCGATATCGCCGGTCGGATTGGGGCCATATTCGCCGCCGTCGGCCCAGTAGCGGCGCCCGTCCCCGGTGTAGCCGTACATCGACTGGTCCACCCAGTCCCAGATGAAGCCGCCCTGCAGCACGTTTGGATGGGCGTGGATCGTGTCCCAGTATTCTTTGAGATTGCCGCCAGAATTGCCCATCATGTGCGCATATTCGCACTGGATCATCGGCCGGCCGTAGCTCCAGTTTGTGGCGTAGTCCGCCATCTTGACCGCGGGATCGTACATCGGGGCATAAATATCGGCGTACCAGTTGGGACGATGTTCGCCGAGGGGCATCGGTCCCCAGCCCAGGTAGCTGACGAGGCGCTCCGGATCACGCGTCTTCACCGCCCGAGCCGCATCCTCGAAGGTCGGGCCGATGCCCGCCTCGTTGCCCAGCGACCAGAAGATCACCGAGGGATGATTCTTGTCGCGCTCGACCATGTTCAGCACGCGGCTGAGATGCGCGTCCTTCCACGCCGGGTCGAAGCCGATCTGGTAGTAGGCGCGCCTGTCGGCGATCCTGTTACCGGCCTCCATGTACTGGTGGCTTTCGATATTGGCTTCGTCCATGACATAGAGGCCGTAACGGTCGGCGAGTTCGTAGAGGTAGGGATCGTTTGGATAGTGCGCGGTGCGAACCGCATTGACGTTGTTCTCCTTCATCAGGATCACGTCGCCTTCCATCGATTCGCGCGAAATCACGTGGAAGGTCTCGGGGTCGTGCTCGTGGCGGTTGACGCCGCGGATCGTGATTGGGCGGCCGTTCACCGAAACGAGCCCGTCGATCATCTCGACTGTGCGAAAGCCGATCCGGGTCGGGGTCGATTGGACGAGCTGGCCGGACTCGTCCTCGAACTCGACGAGGAGTGTATAAAGGTTGGGCGTCTCCGCGCTCCAGGGCCGCACCTTCGGAACATCGGCAACCAGCCTCAAGGAGCGTTCGTCGTTGCCCTCAGACAGGCTGGCCGATCGACTCAGGATGTTGGTCTCGCCGTCCAGGAGAGTGATGCGCGCGCGCCCGGCCTTGCCCGGTGTCACCGCCAGATCTACTGCCAGTTCGCCCTTCGTATAGTTCGCATCAAGGCCAGCGCGGACGAAGAAGTCGCGCACGCGGGTTCTCGGGGCGGCCATTACGAAAACCTCGCGTTCGATCCCCGACACACGCCAGAAGTCCTGGTCTTCGAGGTAGGACCCGTCCGACCAGCGGAAGACCTGAATAGCCAGGGTGTTGCGACCGGCGCGCACATGAGGTGTCAGGTCGAATTCGGACGGCAGCTTGCTGTCTTGCGCATAACCGATCCTGTGGCCGTTGATCCATACGCTGTAAGCGGAGCCGGCCGCCCCGATGTGCAGCACGATGTCCTTGCCCAGCCACTGCGCCGGCATATCGAAATCGCGCCTGTAGGAGCCGACCGGGTTGGTCTCATGGGGAATAAGGGGGCGGTCGGCCGGGAAGGGATAAACCCAGTTGTTGTAACGGGCCTGGTCGTAGCCCTTGGCCTGCCAGACCGAAGGGACCGTAATCGTATCCCAGCCCGAGACGTCGTAGTCCGGCTGCTCGAAGCCGTCGGGCAGGTCGTTCGCGTCGGGCGAGAACGAAAACTTCCAGTCGCCGTTGAGCCGGAGATAGCGCCCGGAGCGGCTGAGCTCACCCTCGAGCGCGAGCGCACGACTCTCAAAGGGAAAGGCACTCGCGCGCGCGGGCAACGTGCCGACTGCGAAGACGGCAGGGTTCTCCCAGTCCGGTCGGGACGGATCGACCTGGACCGGCTGAACCTTCGGTTCCGCGGCCTGCGCCGCGGTTGCCAGAGCGAACAAGCCGCTTACCGTTATCAAACGCCACAAAGTTTTCATTGTTCCTCCCATGCCCAATATTCGTGCCGCAGCCCGGCACGTCGGTAGCACCTTCGGCCGCCATCTGCTGGGGAAGCTTATCTCTGTATTTGTGGTTTGTGTTGACTTGGTTCGAACCAGCCGATTTGTCGAATCGGCAAAAAAATCGCTTTGGACAGCCACAGATTTAGCCACTGAAAAACCGATACATCAGCCGCCCCACTTTTGCAGATTCAGGAACTCTCTTCTGGTTTTCGGGCCATAGGTTCTAAAGTGGGGATTTGGCTCGCCGCGATACGCCATGCGATCTATTGCCACTTTGTCACGTCTGGTTCTATGCCTCATTTCCTCCTCGCTGATGCCATAGGGATTCATTGCATTGCGGCCAAAGATATCGGCCCTTGTTGCCGGTGTAATTTCGGGGTAGCCATACCTGTCGCGAAATTCTTCAGAAATCTGAAACGTCCTGAATGCCTGAATCTGATCCTGGGGCGAGCCATACCAGATCGAATCCGTACCCCAGAGCACATTCTGCGCACCGACGTATTTCAACAGCTTGCCGATCCCATGGGCTGCAGAATCGGGATCGCGCATCAGCAGGCGCCAGGTCGAGCCGAGCTCGGCATAGACATTGGCGTTGGCGACTTTATTTTCGAGCACTGTCCGAACAAGTGAGTCGATGCCTTCGTTGTGTCCGGGATCGTAAGCACCTTCCGCCTTGCCGGCCACCAGGCCCGAGTGATAGATCAGAAAATTGACATCGGGAAAACGTCGCGCAACAGGTCCGATATCGTCACAGAGTGAATAGCGGTACTCGTAGCCTCCGAATGGCAGCCCTTTGTGGATGGCGATGTTCTTTATGCCGAGCTTCCGGGCTTTCTCGATAAATGCCAGCCCGACATCGTCATCGAGGAAAAATCCGGTGCCATCCGGTCCCCACTGGGTGTAGGTTTTCCACGCTGCAATCGGATAGTTTTCCGCCAGTTCGTCCATCCCCTGCAGGTCGCCATCCTGATTTGGATTCACTCTGCCGTGCAGTAACATGCGGTGGGTTCCGTCCATTTTGTCGACGATTTCCGCTGTGGCCGCCGCTTCCTCCATGGTGAGCGGTTCAGCGTCCCGTCTCGACGGCACGAACGACAAGGCAATCATGTCGGTATCCGAATCCTTGAATACATCCTTGATAAATTCATCGGGACCGAGACAGCGCAGGAAACTGTTTTGGCCCGGACTGTCAGCCAGTGGGCATTCAGACTTGGGCGTCCAGCTGAACATCCCTGCGCTCGCCGGGTTCTTCTTCACCCAGTCTCCATCGGGATTGACGAAATGTCCCTGAACATCAAAAATAAATTCGTCACCTTCAAGAGAGGCACGCGCTGCAGCGTTGTCGAGATCGGCCTCTCGCTCCAGGGCGAAATAGCCTCCCAGTTTGCCGGAAGCCGCATAGGCGGCGTTCATTGCCATTAACGAGGATGCCGCACCGCAGGCTGAAACCAGAAATTGTCTACGGCTTTGACACAGCCGTCTGGCGTTGATGCCGGCTCGCTCATCGGCAAGACGATTGGCGTAATGATGTTCAGGCGCCAGTGGGACAGGTGCAAACTCACCGTTGGTGGTGGTGTCGAGTTTAATCGGCAGTCTTCTGCCTTCCGGGTCATGCTGATTGGTCATTGACCGGGTTCTCCCCATGCTGCTTAGTCCGAATTGTCTGCCACCTCTGGTGACAGGTGTTTTACAGAATTCCAGGTCCAATAAAACCCATCTAGTCCCACTGAATTCCTGTCGATTAAAAGACTAGACCAAATGGGGAAAAAGGAAAGTTGGGGTCTTTTGTATCCAGGAAGATCCTCACGCAAAAAAAGTCATATACACCCGTGAATAATTTTGATGATCCGGATACGCAAGTTGATCCCTGTTGTTTTATGCGGAGGGCAATATTGAAAATATCGATGCCTGGATGTCAGGTCTGTGCCTTTCCAGGAGCATAGTTGTCAGTTGGTGGGCGCGCCTGCCCTTCCTGTAAATTCAGCAACTATTCATCTACACTTTGTCCAGGGTGGCTCTGATCATACCGCCTGTTGGCGATGGCGTACCCGGAATACTCGCTGCGCTCCCAGGGCAGGCTCAGCCTGGCGAATGCCTACAGGGATGCAGGGTTTAGAACGACGCAGATGGCCAAGGCCGAGCAATCCACTTGTCTGAAGATAATAGAATTTTCTGGAATTCTTGTTTGCAAACTATTCGCAATGAAGGGCTAACCAGCGCTTCCCCGGATGTTCTCCGCTCCCATCGATACTGCCGGGTCTTGAGCGGGGTCTGCCGCGACAAATCCCCGGCCAGATGCGCCTCGCCGGTAGCCTCCGGTAAGTAAATACAGCCAGATTGGGCACCTATGTTCATACCTGTTTCAAGATTCAAGATACTTTTTTTAATACTGCTATTTACCGTGTTCTCCTTCTGGATTTCCGTTTTTGCAGATTACGGACTGGGGGAATCCAGGGATTCTGACGGAAAAAGTGCCGGTTCAGCCGGCGTTTCCGGAGTGAAGACGTCAAGAAATCTGCGGCAGTGCCTGGATTTTCTTGAACGAAAACAAAGTGGCTGGTGTGAATTGCGTGTGGACGCGGATAAACCGGGCATTGAAAATGTCTGGCCTGAAAAGGTTAGTCGAATCCATCAGACTGTCGGTCCGGAATCTGTTATCACTGCCTCCGGCGCTGCCGCTTATGACCCGGGTCGAATGGTGCTGTATTTCATGGGTGGAGGCGGTTCGGATTATGGCGGCAACGAGGTGTACAGCTTCTCCCTCCAGACAGGCGAATGGCGCCGGTTAACGAATCCGAGTTCCCTGGACCATTTTACAGGATCGGGCAGACAGTACTGGATTCCTGATACGCGCAAGGTTCCCGCATCCTCTCACCTTTATGATGGCCTGTTGTTCAACCAAACCACGCAGACGCTTGTTTTGTTAACCCACGTGGCCTCTGATGGCGCGAGGATCCGCTCCGATGAGAAAAAGCCCGATCCTGATATGTACCTGCCCGACGGGTCGCGGCCTGGACAATTCGAATTCAATCCGTCGTCTACGGACGTGCGAAATGGTCTGCGGCCCCTGACTTGGCGGCAAATTGACCAGAATCCCTGGCTGTACCCCAGAACCTTATGGTTGCCCGATGGCTCCCTGTTGCTTGGATCAAAGAAAGAAATCTACCGGGCTAAACTTGAGCCGACAGGTAAGCTCAGTGTTGGCGAGCTATTCACAAAACACGGGGATTATGGCCCGGGATACCTGGTATATGACCATCATCGAAAGCTGGTATGGTTTGTTCACCGAGCCGGTTTGGTGGCTTTTGACCTGAATGGAACAAGGGTGCGTCGGTATTCGGCACCTATACCTACCAGCCAGGCGCTGGCATTTGACTCCAGTGGCAACGCTGTCATCTGGGATGGTGCCGATCGGGTTTACTGGTTGGACCCGGACAGCAAGTCTCCCCAGTGGCATGTGATTTTCTGGGGTGAAGCAGGGCCCAGCGAAGGCTATCGAAAAGGTATATACGGCAGGTGGATCAATATTCAGGACAATATTTTTGCTGGAATTTCGTCCCACCGGCAAGGGATCTGGATCTACAAACATTCAAGCGCCAGTAATCCCGGCAGGACTATCTCTCCGGTAAATATTCAAAAACTGGTGGACAAGGCCCCTGACAACAGTGAGATAAAACTGCCGCCGGGGCTGTACGGCGGTGGTTTGCGCATATCGAGGCCACTCACAGTCGATATGGCGGGTGTCGAATTGATGGAGGTCTATGGAGGCAAGGGCGTTGTCACAATCCAGAATGCAAAAGGGCATGTGACTGTCAAAAATCTCAAGGTCAATGGCAAATTTTCCAACGCCGGTACGGGAAATTTGTCCGGTGTTCGCATATCCGGCAAGGATTTTGATGTCAGTCTGGAAAATGTTGATATACGGGATACCGCCATAGGTGTCATGACCGACAACCACGGCGGTTCGCTGGCGATTGCCGACAGTTTTATCGGAGACATCGGTTCCGTGAAGCGGCGGGGTTTGAGCCATATCATCTACGCCGGCTCCATCGATAGCCTGGCGGTCAGTAACACGGTGCTGCAGCGTTCCATGCACCTGGGGCACATCCTCAAATCCCGTGCAAGAAAAACACGGGTTATAAACAGCAAACTGCTGGGGCTCGACAGTCGACACAGCCGCGTCATCGACCTTTCCTGTGGTGGCTCCCTTCAGGTACTGAACTCCGTATTGCAAAGCAGTTCAAACACCGATAACGACGATTTGATTTCCGTCGGCGTCGAACGCCCCCAAAACTGCAAAGGAGGATTGATTGCCGGTGACGTGGAGATTTCCAATAGCGTCATCGTCTTTGACCGTGGGGCCGGAGGCTCCGGAACGGAAGCAAAAGCCCGGACCAATCGACTTTTTACCTGGAGAACAGGCGTAGACTCATTAAAACTTGTCGACAGCAAAATAGTTAATCCGGGAGGAACAGATATGCTGGATCACTGGATTGAGCGAACATATATGGCGTCGGCAGCGAAAAACACGCCTGTATACCAGACGCGTGCCGAGGCCAATCTGAGCCCCATCGTCAATTCGGAACCCTGATGCTTCAACAATCGATAGCCCGGGAACCGATGACGTGGACACTGCTGTGATCCCGCCGCCAATTCACCGCTAAAGTTGCTACCTGACATGTCCTGTTATTACTTTCACCGAAAATTCCTGATCAACCTGGCGTCTTGCCTGTTTGTGGCTGCCATTATCATTGCGCCCGCTGTGGCGGACTCCGGAAAATTTCAGGAATTGATTCATCAGGCCAGAGAAAGTCGAGGCGCCACTGAATTGTCGAAACTTGCCGCCAGTATGAAGCCCGGACAGTGGGCTGAATTGAAGGCCCGTCGCCCTGCAGACCTGATGGAAGTATTTGCCGGTTACAGGGACTCCGGCAGAGAGGCGTGGTATCACATTGCTGGCTGGACTGACGACGGCCAGTGGGACACAAAAACGGGTCAGTTCTTCTACATGGGTTTCAGAAGGCAGTTCAAATTCATTTCCTTTTCAGATAAAGACAATGCCTGGACTGTAATCCCCGGGCCCTTCGGCTGGCACACACCGGGAAAAGGGGCATTGCAGGACGATAGAACAACGACGTTTGGCCACGCCTATGGAGGCAATGCACTGGATATCGTGGGCGGGAAATTTTACCGTGCCATGGCGGGATACACCTACGTTTATGACATTGCCGACCAAAGCTGGGACAGATTTCCGGGCGGTAATATGATGAGTATTGAATTCTTCCCCGGCCTGGGATTGCTCTCTCACAGCAGCAAACCACACCGAAAAGGTTTTTATAAACTGGAGCTTTTCGACGAAAAGAATAAAAAGTGGATTGATTTTACCGAACTGCCATTTTCCGCACATCACGCATTGGCCCGTTATAATTATCTGCTGGATGAGATCTTGATCATTGCCGGAAACGACAGCCGAACCGTGGTCAAAATAGACCCCGATGGTACGGTCACCAGGCTTAAAGATTTACCTTTTGATATGACTATTCGTCATGGCAAGCTTGTTGTGGAGCCCAACACCGGCAAGTACCTGATCTTTAACCTCGGCAAGCTCTTTGAATTCAGCAGCACCGAAAATGAATACCGGGAGGTCCCGGACTTTAAAGATCCCTGGGATAAATACGAGATGCCGGTTCCGGCGACGATACCCGAGTACGGAGTCATCATGTTTGTCGATAAAAAGACCCTGCTTTACAAGCATGCCTCTGATCGATAGGTCATGATCCGGATCGCCTTCAGGCAACCATCTGTTGACGCCACGGTTACCGCTGTCAATCTCGATGAGGACGGCCAGGTGGTCGGCTTTGAGATGGACCACGGCTGTACATTGGAGCAAGCCCGGCTCAGTAACCGGAAACCACTTCCGGGAATGACCCGCCAGCGATACCGACACCGGCGCCGAATCTTATCCACCTTTCGGATACTGGACTCAAAGCCCGGTCGGTATCGGGACCTTGGTGTCAACAGTTACTGGCGCACCGGGCCCGTTGCCATAGGCCTGCTCCAGACATGATTCGAAAGGACCTGGCGGCTGTAAATTCATATGTGACCTGTCAGGTGCCGGTAATTCCGTTCCCGCTTTAAAATCGGTTTTGATGATGACAATACAGGGCATCCGACCACTGAGACTGATAAACTGGCTTTTTTCAGAAGTTCTGCTGTGAATCATCCGGAAATGCTGCTGTTAACTGAACCGGCTCCACCGGTTCAGACCCGAATCCCGATGCCCTGGTAGGCGACCCGGACATGCGTTCTCCATTTGCACCGCTGCCGCTCCTCATTTTCATGGGGTTGCTCGGCTTTCTGATGCTGATGATTCAGTTTGAGCTGGTTCGGATTGCTTTTGAACGCCTGGGTCTGTCGTCCGGCTCCGCTTTTCTGTTGCTGATGGGCTCCCTGCTGGGCGGCGCCATAAATATTCCCCTGTTCAAAACTACCGCCGAGCCACCGTCTTCCGATCTGCCGCTACAGCGCTGGCGGCGATTGCTGGGGCGGCAAATACAGCCCTTTACCGGTTATACGCTGGTTGCTCTCAATGTCGGAGGCTGTCTGATTCCGGTGGCCTTTTCCCTGTTCCTGCTGGTCTCCACCGACCTGCCGCTGCAGGATGCCATACTGGCGGTCATGATCATCGCCACTCTGAGTTACCTGTTCAGCCGTCCGGTGAGCGGCATCGGCATCGTCATGCCGGTGCTACTGGCGCCATTTGCCGCGGCTCTGGTGTCCCTGGTGCTGAATCCGGCCAATAGCGCACCTCTGGCCTATATTGGCGGCACTCTGGGGGTCCTGATCGGCGCTGACCTGATGCGTCTCGGTCATATAGGCCGTCTGGGTGCGCCAGTGGCATCAATCGGTGGTGCCGGGACATTTGATGGCATCTTTTTAACCGGCGTCGTGGCGGTATTGCTGGCCTGAACGGCAGTATTACGGACCCGGAATCAGAGCATTGCTATCTCCCTGGCTGCTATTTTATCTCCCCGGTCTATAGTGGCCCCTTTATAGTGGCCCCTTTAAAATGACAAACCCGGCTGAATCTTTGTTAAAAATCCAGCCGGGTCGGCAGTTGTGTTCAAACTATCTTGACTTGAATTG
This sequence comes from Gammaproteobacteria bacterium, assembly GCA_003235325.1. Classification (GTDB taxonomy): domain Bacteria; phylum Pseudomonadota; class Gammaproteobacteria; order Pseudomonadales; family Porticoccaceae; genus SZUA-272. Next base: position 22,432 of record QJWQ01000185.1, read on the forward strand.
CGCTTTGGCGATCTCACGCCAGTGGTGCTATCCAATCGGTGCTATACAAAGTCCGAGAGTGCAAAGCGATACGGCGTTAAACAAGCATTCGAGACAAAAATAGGTCTTCATAGCCATCACCTCCTTTTACACTCATTGTATTGTGCAGTGCACAAATATCTAATGATATCTGGTTATGGCGCGGATCACCGTGGCTAATGCCTCGCCGAATGGCTCGCCGAAAACAAGGGCCTGTTTTGAATCCCTGCCGGCCGAGGGAATTTCCCGGGTCGGGTATGACCACTTCGTGATTACGATCAATTCATCTGTAATGGTTTTTCCACGCAACAACGAAAAGTGGTTAAATTCCCCATTAAAACTACGGGAGTCTTCGATGAGTTCAGTGATTAGCAGGCCGGCTTTCCGACATTGGCTGTGGCCGTGTCTTCTGTCTATTCTGTCTCTGCTGATTGTGCCCGCAGCACTGGCTGCGACACCGTCTTTGCCGGAATCCGGTCAGTTTCCGGTGACGAAGGTTCTGATTCAGGATGAAAAATCGGTGTTCGCCACGGTTGAAAGCCTCAAGGTCATCCCGGCACGAGTCCGCATCAGTGGCACCGTTGCCGAAATTCAGGTGGAAGAGGGCGATCTGGTGGAAGGCGGACAGGTCATCGGCAACGTCGGCGATGAGAAACTGGCGTTGCAGATCCTGTCCCTGGAATCGCGTATCACCGGTCTTGAAGCCCAGCGGGCACAGGCCGGCAAGGACTTGAAGCGCATTGAGCAGTTACTGCCTTCCGGTGCCGTTTCCCAGGCCGGGTTCGATACTGCCCGGACAGCGTTCGAAGTGGCGGACAATGCCCTTAAGGCCGCCACTGCCGAGCGCGACGTCATTCGCAGACAGCTCGGTGAGGGAGCGGTACTGGCACCGGTATCGGGTCGGGTTCTGAATGTGCCCATCACCGCGGGCACCGTGGTGATGCCCGGCGAGGTCCTGGCCGTGGTCGCAGAGGAGGATTATGTTCTCCGGCTGGAAATTCCCGAGCGCCATGCCGGGTACATGAAAGTGGGAGACCCGGTGCGAATCGACAGTGCTGAACTGGGAACCGGTGTCGCCATCGAGGGTAAAATTACCCGAATCTATCCCCAGATCAAGGAGGGGCGGGTATTTGCCGACGCCCGTGTCGAGGGCCTCGGCAATTATTTTGTCGGTCAGCGCATCGGCGTCTGGATTCCCGCCGGTGTTCGTGAGGCCCTGGTGATTCCTCCCGAGTTTATCGTCACCCGGGGAGGCATTGATTTTGTCCGCCTGATGGCCCCCGGCGGTGAGACCATGGAGGTGGCTGTGCAGCGCGGTCACAGTACCAGCCAGGGTGTGGAGATACTCTCCGGCCTGCGCGAGGGCGATAACCTGAAGTTGCCATCGCCATGACAAAGCCGGGTATAGCCGGTGCCCTGACCCGGGCTACCATTCACTCGCCGCTGACCCCGCTGGCATTGCTGGCGGCCCTGGTGCTGGGACTGATGGCCCTGATGGCCATTCCCCGGGAAGAGGAACCGCAGATCAGCGTGCCCATGGTGGACATCTTCGTGCAGGCGGACGGCCTGAAAGCGGCGGATGCGGTGGAACTGGTGAGCAAGCCGCTGGAAGCCATTATCAAGAGCATCGAGGGCATCGAGCACGTCTACAGCCAGACCAACGATGACCGGGTCATGGTCACCGCCCGGTTCCTGGTGGGCACTGACGCCGATGACGCCATACTGCGGGTGCACGAAAAAATACGGGCCAATTACGACCGCATTCCCATCGGTATTCCCGAACCCCTGATTGCCGGTCATGGTATCAACGATGTCGCCGTGGTGGTGCTGACCCTGTCGCCCCGAACGGATCAGGCCAACCGCTGGGACGCGGCCAGTCTGTCACTGCTGGCGGATGAATTGCAGACCGAACTGGTAAAGATCGACGATATCGGCCTCACCTATATCGTCGGCGCCAATCCCCGCCAGTTGCGGGTGGAACCCGACCCGGAAAAACTCGCTCTTTACGGCATCACCCTGCAGCAACTGGTGGCCAAATTGCAGGGAGCTAACCGCTCCTTTGTCGCCGGCGCCGTTCGGGACCGGGGGCAGATACTGACGGCAGTCGCCGGCCAGACCCTGGAAGGCATTCCCGACATCGGCCTGCTGCTGGTCACTTCCCGGGAAGGGCGGCCGGTTTATGTGCGGGATATCGCCAGCATCAGCCTGGCACCCGGCAACCTGGAAACCCGGGTACTGACCCACAGGCCGGACAGCGAGGGAACCTGGCGCGTCTACCCGGCCATCAGCCTGGCCCTGGCCAAGCGAGCGGGCAGCAATGCGGTGCTGGTGGCCGAACATATTGTCGAACGGGTCGAGCAACTGCGTGGCTCCCTGATCCCGGAGGCCATCGATGTGGAGGTGACCCGCAACTACGGTGAAACCGCCGACCACAAGGCCAACGAGCTGCTGTTTCACCTGCTGCTGGCCACCCTGTCCATCGTCATTCTCATCGGTTTCGCCATTGGCTGGCGGGAGGCTGTCGTCACCCTGGTCATCATTCCGGTGACGATTTTGCTGACCCTGTTTGCGGCCAACCTGATGGGCTATACCATCAACCGGGTCAGCCTGTTTGCCCTGATTTTTTCCATCGGCATTCTGGTGGATGACGCCATCGTCATGATCGAGAATATCGCCCGTCACTGGAGCATGGACGAGGGCCGGTCCCGCATCGACGCCGCGGTCAATGCCGTGGCCGAAGTGGGCAATCCCACCATTGTCGCCACGCTCACGGTCATTGCCGCCCTGTTGCCGATGCTGTTTGTCTCCGGCCTGATGGGACCCTACATGGCGCCGATTCCGGTCAACGCCTCGGCCGCCATGCTGTTTTCCTTTTTCGTCGCGGTGGTGATCGCGCCCTGGCTGTTGTTGCGGGTTTCCGCCGCCAAAGGCCACGGGAATCACAAGTCGGGCGAGGGCGTTCTCGGCGCCCTTTACCGCCGGGTGGCCCGGCCGGTGATCGCCAGTCGCAAATCCGCCCTGGTGTTTCTGCTGGTGGTCGGTGTGGTGACGCTGCTGTCCCTGGCCCTCTTTGCCACGCGCAGTGTCACGGTCAAGTTGCTGCCCTTTGACAATAAATCGGAACTGGCCCTGGTTCTGGACCTGCCCGAAGGTGTCAGCCTGGAAGATACCGGTCGTGTGCTCACGGAGGCCGCGAAGCTGGTCGCCGAGACACCGGAAGTGGTTTCGATCCAGAGCTATGCCGGTACCGCGGCGCCCTTCAATTTCAACGGTCTGGTTCGCCACTATTACCTGCGCAAGGCGCCGGAACTGGGAGAATTGCAGATCAACCTGCTGGCCAAGGGAGATCGAGACCGCACCAGCCACGCTATCGCCCTGGCCCTGCGCCAGCGCCTTGAAAACCTGGCATTGCCGGCCGGTGCCGTGCTTCGGGTGGTCGAGGTGCCCCCGGGACCACCGGTACTGGCCACCCTGCTGGCGGAAATCTACGGGCCCGATGCCGACACCCGCCGTAAAACCGTTGAACAGGTCAAAACCCTGTTTGCCAGTCTTCCCTACATAGTCGATATCGACGATTCCATCGGCCAGCCAAGGCCGCGGCTGCACATAGCCCTTGACCAGGATCGACTGGAATATTTTGGCGTCGAACACAGTGATGTCTACGATACCCTGAAGGCCCTGCTCAACGGCGTGCCCGTGGGCTATTCCCATCGGGGGGAGGGGCGCGATCCCCTGGAAATCATCGTTCAGTTACCCAAGAGCGGACTCGAGTGGACGCAACACCTGGCATCGACACCGGTGCCCGCCAATGCCATACCCGGCGATCGCTCGGTGGTTGAACTGGGGGATGTGGTCAATGTGTCGATACGACCGGGCTCGCCCAGCATCTACCGGCACAATGGCCACTTCACCGACATGGTGCTGGCGGAACTGGCGGGGGATTACGAGGCGCCCATCTACGGCATGCTGGATGTGGCCAGCCTGATGGAGGACTACGACTGGGGCGATCAGGCCAGACCGGCTATCCGCTTTCATGGCCAGCCCGCTGACCAGAGCAAGCCGGTTTTGCTCTGGGATGGCGAATGGGAGGTGACCTACGTGACCTTCAGGGACATGGGCATTGCCTTTGCCGCGGCGCTGTTGGGGATCTATGTTCTGGTGGTGGCCCAGTTCCGGAGTTTTCGGCTGCCACTGGTGATATTGACACCGATACCGCTGACCCTGATCGGCATCATGATTGGCCACTGGCTGTTTGATGCGGCCTTTACCGCCACGTCCATGATTGGCTTTATTGCCCTGGCGGGTATCATCGTGCGCAATTCCATCCTGCTGGTGGACTTTATTCGTCACGGCGGCGTGGCCGAAGACGGCAGCAGGAGATCCCTGCGGCAGGTGTTGCTCGAGGCCGGCGCGGTGCGTTTCAAACCGATTTTGTTGACGGCGCTGGCTGCCATGATCGGTGCCGCGGTAATCCTCAGTGACCCGATCTTTCAGGGGCTGGCCATTTCCCTGCTGTTTGGACTGGCATCCTCGACGTTGCTGACGGTGCTGGTGATTCCCGCCATTTACATCGTGTTGCGGGACGATGGTATCCAGGTGGCCGATCAGGACTGAGGGTCGGTTACAGAAATTCCCGGTCCGCAACCGAGCGATCTCATCCGGTGCCGGCCCAAGCTTCAGTCCGGCCACCCGTTTGCTGGCAGTCCCCGCCGATTCCTGCGGCAACAGCGTCCGATTTTCTCCCGTCAGATCGACCCGTCCCCTGTGAATTCAGTCGTCGCCAGTGTTGTTGTCACGGATCCGTGAAGCCGAACATCCGGGTAATAAATTACCCGCATCGATCTTCGTTGCGCTGACCCATCTGGGTATTAAATTACCCACACCAATGTCCATCTTTCTGATCTAAGCAGATGAAAAAAAAGAAAATATTGGCTATTCAAGGGATGGCATGGAACATGCTGTTATCAGTCACGGACCATGCTGTATTCAGTCACAGAACCAGTTCCGCGGCATCAAGGGAAAACGTCGGCTGTCAGCGCTGACCAAATCCCGTTGGCAATTTATCCCCGGGGCCCTGCCAGGCCAGAGTCGAAATCTCCGGTGGACTTGCCGGCAGTTCAACCCGGCCGCAGGTCGACAACTGATTTTCCAGATAATTTTTAGAACGCGTGTAGTACTTAACTGAGGCCCAGAGTCGTTGCCTGACCAGGGAACTGACGGAGGAATAAAATGGCGAGTTATCTTCATCCCGGAGTGTACATCGAGGAAATACCCAGTGGCTCCAAACCCATTGAGGGTGTTTCCACATCAATAACTGCATTTGTCGGCCAGGCCAATAAAGGGCCTGTCGGTGAGCCGGTCTTAATCGGCAAGCTCGACGACTACACCGAAAACTTTGGCACTATCACCAGTGAAAACGATCATCTCGGCCTGGCGGTGCTGGCCTTTTATCTCAACGGAGGCAAGGCCGCCTACATATGTCGCCTGACCAGCGATGCCGCGCAGACCGCCTCGGTGGATCTGGCCGGCGGGGTCACGGATCCGGTGATGACGGTGTCGGCCGCCAATCCGGGTGTCTGGGCCAATGATTATTTCGTTCTGATCAGCAATTCCGATGCCCCAACCCGCACCTTTGATCTCGCCATCGGGACGCAGGATTCGCTCGGTGCCTTCGTCAGCATTGCCACCGAGACTTATACCAACCTGTCCATGGACAGCACGGCGGACAATTACGTCGAATCGGTGGTCAATGCCCGGTCAGACCTTGTCCAGGTCAGTGTCGCCGCTGTCATCGATCCGACAGAGGTGGTGCTGGATACAGCGGCTGCGGGGGTTCAGCTCAATAACGATGTGGCCGGCGTCGACGGCGGCACACCGGAGGCCAGCAAATACACGGCATTCTATAACTCGACACTGCGCAAATTTCGCGATGCCAGCATCATCGTGCTGCCGGGTCAGCAATGGGAAGAAAACCCGCCTTTGAGTGGCAATTTCAGCAATGCCGCCGTTTCGGCAACGCGGTCTTTCTGCGAGACCTACCAGCGGTCGGTGCTGATCATGGACCTGCCGCAGACCATGGAGTTGACCAGCGGCGCCGCAGTCTCCGCCCTCGGCCTGCCGACGTCCACCTACATGAACCTCTATTACCCGTGGATAAACATTGCCAATCCGCTGTATAACGAGGACACCAACCCGTTGGCGCCGCGCACGGTGGGCGTACCGCCGTCGGCCTTTGCCGCCGGTATGTACGCGCGTATCGATGGCAAACGCGGTGTCTGGAAGGCGCCGGCCGGTGTCGAAACCAACCTCGCCGGTGTGTCCTCATTAAACTTCAAGATCGAAGACCTGGAACAGGATCAGCTCAACCCCCTGGGCGTGAACTGCATTCGCAAGCTGCCCAACTACGGTTCGGTAATCTGGGGTTCCCGCACCCTGTCCACCAGGGCGGATCCCGAGTGGCGTTACGTGCCGGTGCGCAGGACCGCCATTTTTATCGAGCAGAGTATTTACCAGGGCATCCAGTGGGCGGTGTTCGAGCCCAATGATCATCCCCTGTGGGGATCCCTGCGCGCCAATATCGGTTCCTTCATGAATGGCCTGTTCCGCTCCGGCGCTTTCCAGGGTGCAAAAGCCAATGACGCCTATTTTGTCCGCTGCGGTCTCGGCGACACCATGACCCAGGGGGACATCGATAGAGGGCAGGTGATTGTGATTGTCGGCTTTGCGCCGTTGAAACCGGCCGAGTTTGTCATCGTCAGAATCCAGCAAAAAGTCGGCCAACAATAGTCGCTTTTAATGACGGATATTTTAAGGAGAAAGAATTATGGCAGCGCCATTATTTCCCGCTAACGCCCATCGCTACGATCCGTACCGTACCTTCATGTTTCAGGTAGTCATCGACGGGGCACCCGTGGCGGGGCTGAAAAAAATGAGTGGTCTGAAAAAAACCACGGAGGCCGTGAAGTGGCGTTCCGCCGGCGATATCGCCAGCGAGCGGATGATGCCCGGCGGTACCAGTTACGAAAACATAACCCTGGAGCAGGGCCTGACCCACGACCCCGTCTTCGAGAACTGGGCCAATCTGGTCAACAACATCCAGGGTAACGCCGCCATGTCGCTGGTGAATTACCGCAAGGACCTGGTCATCAATGTGCTCAACCTGCAGGGCAACGTCGCCATATCCTATCGGGTGTTCGGCGCCTGGGTGGCGGAGTTTCAGGCGCTGCCGGAATTCGATGCCGGCACCATGAACGCGGTCGGCATTCAGACCCTGGCACTGGCTCACAACGGCTGGGAACGCGATCTTTCTGTGACAGAACCCACTGAGAGTTAAGTCCCTGGCATTGTCATCGGGGTTTCATTGAGGCCAATAGATCCAATGCTTACAAAGCCAATACCGCAACTGCCAGGAGGACTCGTCGTCGATGGCGAACTGAGGAAAAGTTACCGCTTCAGGCCGATAACCGGTGCCCTGGAGACTCGGTTGAGTGAACTCAGCAGTGGTGCGGCCAGCTATTCAGACGCCACCTATCCGCAAATCGTCAGTGCTGCCCTGGAGTGTACCCTGGACCGGATTGCCGATGAGCCGGCAAGCCTTGAACTGGTAAACCGTTTGTCCGTTGGCGACCGGCAGTTTCTGCTCAAGGAACTGGCGGCCCTGCTCGACAATCGGGTCATCTGGGTCACCGCTCACTGCGGCAAATGTCATGAACCCATGGATGTGTCGTTTCGCTTTCAGCAACTGCCCACCAAACAGTGTTCAGCACAATACCCCAGCCAGGTTGTGGTCACGACCATTGGCAGGCTGGTGGCCAGATCGCCCAACGGCAGCGATCAGTGCGCCATTGCCGCGCTCGAGGATGAACAGCAGGCGGTGGCCATGCTCCTGTCCCGTATCCTCAGTGCGGTGGACGGCGGCGCGCAACCGGCCGTCGACCGATTAACCGCCGGGGATCGGCAGCACATAGAGGCGGCCCTGGAGTCCATGTCGCCGGAAGTGACTGACCGTTTGCTGGCGGTATGTCCCGCCTGCGAAGCCCACAACCAGGTGCCGGTCGATGTGTTTGATCACCTGGGCAAGAGTACCGCTGCGCTGTTGCTGCAGGTACATCAACTGGCCAGCCACTACCACTGGAGTGAATCGGAAATTCTCAATCTGCCGCGCCAGCGCCGCCTGAGCTATCTGCAACTGATCGATCGGGCCCGGGGGCTGGCGAGCCGGGAGACAGGTATCGAGGTGATGCAGTGACAGGCTTTTTCAGCAGTATCGTCAGGGACTCCCGTGGCGGCAATACCTCACACCAGGGGACTGCCGTCAGTGGTACGGCGGGCAAGTCGACGGTCGTAGCCGGTGGCCCGACAGCGGCAAATGCGTCATTCCGTGCTGCCGGCGATGACAACCAGGCCAGTATCGGTCCAGACCGGACAACGCCGGCGGAAAACGCTGGCAACACTGGTTTCCCTGTTGCGGCAGATGCCACTCTCCCGGCAACAGCCCCGGTAACAGTTCCGATAACAGCACCGGCAACAGTCCCGGCAATCCCGGTTTCCGCTCCGGCCGCCATCGACGCCATGCCGGAAGGGACGCGACAGCAGCAGCCCGGAATTCAGGGCGTTGGCAACCGGACAACAGGTGATGCCGTTGCTGAATTCGACAACAGTGCCGCGTCTGGGAGTTC
>QJWQ01000106.1 GCA_003235325.1 Gammaproteobacteria bacterium
TGACACCGCTGACACTGCTGCAACAGACAGGATCCGTTTACCCGGAAAAAACTGCCCTGATTTACGGTGACTTGCGCCGGGACTGGGGCACCACCTACCGCCGCTGCCGTCAGCTGGCCTCTGCGCTGGTGCGGGCCGGTGTCCGGCGTGGCGATACGGTATCGGTGGTGGCACCCAACGTTCCGGAGATGTTCGAGGCCCATTTTGGCGTGCCCCTGTCCGGCGCCGTGCTCAATACCATCAACTATCGCCTCGATGCCGACAGCATCGGTTTTATTCTCGGGCATGCCGAATCCCGGGTGGTTTTGGTGGACCGGGAATATGGCCCGGTGGTCAAAAAAGCCCTGGCGGCCATGACCACCAGACCCCTGCTGATCACCATTGACGATCCAGCTTTTGACGGTGGCGAGGCTATCGGCGAGATCAACTACGATCAGTTTCTCGACAGCGGTGATCCGGACTACGACTGGCAGCCGCCGCCGGACGAGTGGGATGCCATCAGCCTCAACTACACCTCGGGCACCACCGGCAATCCCAAGGGCGTGGTCTATCACCACCGCGGGGCGCTGCTCAATGCCGTCAACAATGTCCTGGCCTGGGACATGCCCCGATACCCCGTTTACCTCTGGACCCTGCCCATGTTCCATTGCAATGGCTGGTGTTTTCCCTGGACCCTGGCGGCTCAGGCGGGCACCAGTGTCTGCCTGCGCTATGTCAGGGCCGAGACCATTTTCCGGTTGATCGAAGCCGAGACCGTCAGCCATTTGTGCGCGGCACCGACAGTGCTGAATATGCTGATCAATGCACCCGAAACGGTGCGCAAGCGATTTGGCCATCCGTTGCGAGTAATGACCGCCGGTGCAGCGCCGCCGGCCGCCATCATTCAGGGCATGGAGCACCTGGGAGCCGAAATACTGCACGCCTATGGCCTCACCGAGACCTATGGGCCGGCCGCCTCCTGTGCCTGGCATGAAGGCTGGGACAGCCTGCCCCTTGACCAGCGAGTGACCAAGAAGGCCCGGCCCGGTGTCCGCTACCCGATTCTCGAGGGGTTGATGGTGGCTGACCCCGCAACCCTCCAGGAAGTACCCCACGACGGAGAATCCATGGGCGAAGTCATGTTCCGGGGCAATGTCGTCATGAAAGGCTATCTGAAAAACCCGACGGCGACGGCCGAGGCATTTGCCGGCGGCTGGTTCCGTACCGGTGATCTCGGTGTCTGCCACCCGGACGGTTATATCCAGATCTGTGACCGGGCCAAGGATATTATTATTTCCGGCGGCGAGAACATCTCCAGTATCGAGCTTGAATCCGTGCTCTATCGCCATCCGGCCATTCTCGAAGCCGCTGTGGTGGCCAAACCGGACGATAACTGGGGAGAGGTGCCCTGTGCTTTTGTCGCCCTTAAACCCGGTATGTCCCTGACCGAGACGGAGCTGATCGACTGGTGCCGGCCGCGTATGGCGGCTTTCAAGCTGCCCAAACAGGTGGTGTTTGGTGACTTGCCCAAAACGTCCACCGGCAAGATTCAGAAATTCCTGTTGCGTCAGGCCATGTGAAACGATTGGGCTCCAACCCGTTGCCGCCGTTAAGAACAAAAACAGCTGAAACAGGGTCAAAGCTGTTGTCAATTCCCTCAGCTTGTGGATGATTGCGGGTCTGCAGTTCGCCGATCCCAGGAGTTGTTTTATTTTTTTTCCCTCCTCGCTGTCCAGCAAAAGCCGCTGTCTGATAATTCTGCTGCTTGCATCGGGCATTTATGCGCCGTTGTCACTGGCGGCGCCGTCACCTGAGGTCCAGATTTCAGGTGTCGATAACGGCCTGAAAAACAATATCAGGGCCCATCTTTCCATCAGCAGCGAACCCTGTTCCGTGAGCGAGCGCCGGCTGCGTTTGCTGATGCGCAATGCCGACAGGGAGATCGGCCAGGCACTTCAGGCCCTTGGCTACTATCGGGGCAGCTGGGAGAAGAAACTGGTCATGACGGAAAAATGCTGGAAACTGGAATTGTCGGTGACAGCCGGTGAGCCGGTTCGGGTCACCAGGATGGACGTGCGGGTGGACACCGACACCGAAGGCGAGGCCTTGTTCCAGAAGTATCTGCAGACGTTGCCGATGAGAACGGGAGACGTGCTCAATCATCAGCACTACAGCGCCATCAAATCGGGAATTATGCAGCAAGCCCAGTACTACGGTTATCTGGACGCGGTCTTTACCCGCAACCGTCTGGAAATCCATCGCGGCAGCAATGAGGCCCTGATCGAAATTCACCTGCAGACCGGCACCCGGTATTTTCTGGGGGACGTGAGCTTTGACCAGGACACCTATGACCCGGATTTTTTGCAGCGATTTGTCGCGTTTAATCCTGGCGATCCCTATCGGGGTGATCTGCTGGTGGCATTTCAGCAGGATCTGAATAACAGCCGTTATTTTCAAAGTGTCGACATCAACGCCGATCTGGACAACATTGCCGACTACCATATTCCGGTCCAGGTAAAGGCGTCGCCGGTGGCCAAATATGGCACCACGGTCGGTTTCGGTTTTGCCACGGATAGCGGCCCCCGGGGCTCATTCGACTTTGAGAACCGGCGAGTCAATCCCCGTGGCCATCGCTATCTGGCGACAACCGCTGTATCCGGGATCAAAACCCAGCTGGGATTTGACTACCAGGTCCCCGGCAGGAATCCCCGGCGTGAACGCATCAATTTTGAGACCGGCTGGATCGATGAGCGGACAGATACCGTCGACAGCACCACCTTTCGGGTCGGGGTCAACAGGACCGACCAGGTATTCTCCGAATGGGTGACCACCAACGGTCTTGAGTATCTCAATGAGAAATTCGATCTGGCCGATGTGGTCAATCGCAGCAAGGTGGTTCTGGCCACTACCAACTG
>QJWQ01000175.1 GCA_003235325.1 Gammaproteobacteria bacterium
GGCTACTGCATCGAATGCAGGCCGATCATGTTGCCTTCGGTATCGACCACCAGAGCAATGTAGCCGTAGGGACCGATGGACATCTTGGCCTTCTCTATTTTGCCGCCGGCCTTGCTCGCCCGTTCCGCTTCCACGGCGCAATCAGTACAGGAAAAGTAGACAATGGTGCTATTGGCGCCGGATGGATATCCCGGCATTTTGATCAGGGCTCCTGTCGTGCCATAGGATTCCTGTCCCATGGGGAAGGACCACATGTCGAACTCGGGACCTTCCAGCTTCTGCAACTCGATGCCCAGCACGGATTCATAAAAAGCCTTTGCTCGGGCCATATCATCGACGTAGATTTCGAACCAGCAAACCGGGTTACCCATTTTAGCCTCCCATTTGTCAACGCCAATATTGTGCCTGAGAGTATAGTCCAGGGGGCTGCAATATTTTTCCGGTTTCTTGAGCACAGCAGATGCGCTATGTTCGAGAGCTCGCTCCGCAGTCAGGCCCTATCCCCAGGCGCCCCAGGCAATCAACAGCGCCGACAGGCCGAAGATCAGTGGACACAGCCTGAAGGGCAGGAATGGGATGCGAAAGCCGGTAAACAGAGAGACGAGGGCAAGTGCCATCAGCGTACCGATTGCCAACCCATAAACCGCCGTGGCCAGGCCACCGTTCGGTTCAATCCATGTTGTGACCGAGACAAGGACAGCGAGAGAGACAAGGGCCACTCCCTCCACCAGCCACTCCATGGTGATGATGCGTCGGTTGTCGGCACTGAGTTCGCCAAATCCGGCCACCACCCCCCGGGTCGCAGCCAAGTGAGCGAGGCCCCACAGGGCGGTGAGGGCTGAGGCCAGGTGCAGCGAGAGTTCATGCATGGCTTAACAGCCAACTCGGCACGTCAAGACGGTTCGATTGGCAACAAAACTACTGGCATCAGGGGTGTCTGAGCCTTTGATCCGGACCACAACAGAAGCGCATTTCATCTGCTAGCGGTAGGCTTGTGTTTAGTGTCAAAGTTTCACCAATAATGCCAAAGCGTGGATTGTGGCCTAAACAATGGCTTTTTTGAACTCAATCCCCAACTTGCTCTGCCGCGTCGGCACGTCCCATTATTTTTAAAACGTTGGCATAGGCGTCCAGATGGCTTTTTCGTAACGGGTGATCTGGTGGGAGGACTTTTTCGTCAATGGCAATGCTGCGACGATAAAGTTCCAGGGCCTGGTCGCCCTTGCCTTGAGCTAGACAGGAATTGGCGACAAGTCCCAGTAAACTTGAAACGCTCGGATTCTCACTGCCGGATAACATTTCCGCCAGGTTAAGCGCTTCCCGGTATGCTTTCTCGGCTTCGGTGTTTTTACCCTGCGCCTCGAATGTAGAGCCAAGAATCGTTCTATTACCAATCATCGACATATGCTCATTGCCGACCATAGAAATTCGAAGACTGGCTGCCCGCTCAAGTAAGTCTTCCGCTTCGTTGAAGCGGAGTTGGCCCACGTAGACCCTTGCCAATCCTTCCATAATAGTGGCGTTATTTAAACGAAGGGCGACCGGCACGGAGGCATTGGTTGCCGGCCAAGCCTTCTGAACAGCCGCCAGGGAGCGCTTGTTGAGGATTTCGGCCTCGGCAAACGCTCCCTTATCCGTCAGAAGGTCAGCCAATGTCGATGCTGCAACGGCAGTGAATGGATGGTCCTGACCAAATCCCTTTTCCTTGATGGCAACCGAACGACGTAATAGAGGTTCTGCTTTTGCAATTTCGCCTTCAGCCAGATAAACAGAAGCGAGCGAGGACATGATCGCAGCAGTTTCAACATGATCAGGACCCAAAGTCATCTCGCTAATGCGAAGTGCCTGTTCGCCGGCGTGCTTTGCTTTGCCGTAATTCCCTTCTGCATTGTAAATTATGCAGAGCCAAATCCATGCTTGGCCGGTACGCAGATCGTTTGAGCCAAAGTTGCTTTCGGCAGATTGGAGCGCAAGGTTTGCCTCGGTCTCCGCTAGATCCAGGTTGCTGTTTATCAGGGCCTGGGAAGATGCTTCAAGGTGTCTCTCGAACGAGCTTACTCCATCTGCGTAGCCATTCTGTGGTTTGCCGGAGCATGCAACAACAAGCATGGCCAGAATAAGAATTGTAATTTTGTGCATAAAAATTACCTGATACGCCAAAAAAATATGTTCTGAGCCAATTGTTGAGCGCCAAAGTTATCCCACGTCGTCCGAAATCGCTATCCTTGTCCAATATCGCCTATCCTTGACAATTCCGATGCTATACCTGATGCCCAGAGTGAATCGGCTACTAAATCATTGCCAATTGTCGCAATCATCCCCCCGGGAGTCGGCACAGGCCGGTTTCAGACCCTATGCCCCGGGTTCCCTACGCAGGAGGTACCAGAGTGATGGTTGATACTCCCTGACTGATGTTCGACGGAAAGTACAGGTATTGCTATATTCACTCACTTGAAATTAATGCCTATGTAATTCTTGTATACCACCAGCCAATTTGATTAATGGTTGTCTTTTTTGGATTTTGGATTTGTCAGGACCCTCAGGGCGGTCAATCCCACTTTAGCTATGACCGCTGCGACGCCTGAATTCGATCAGTGCCAACAGGGCAAAGGCGCGGGTAACACAGCCAAAAAAGCCGACATAGAATGGAACGATTGCAACCAGCATCAGGACATAGTCGTCGGTACTGTCCAGTTCGGGCAAATAGGCGGACCGCAGCGGGTATTGAAAATGTTCCAACAGCAGGAACAGCAGCAGTGATCCCAGGCCGAGCGTGAAATACATGCCGGCCTTGCGGGTAGTGGTTGTCTGGGGCCGATCGCGTTGCACGAAGGTGTACAGCAACAGGAAGGCTGCCACCAGAGAAGTGACCGGGATGGCAATCGTGGCCGTGGACTTGCCATAGGAATCCACCGGGAGCGGAATCACTTTTAACAGTACGTCGGCAAAAGGGAAAACCACGACAATGCCGCCAAGAGCGCCCCAAAGCGAGGCCATGTACTTCACAAAGCTCTGGAAATCTTCGTTAGCCATCGGTCTGAACCGGCCCGGAAAGATCCGGAGACCCCGTCGATGTTTGATGATTCACTATCCTCCCTCCTTTTCCGGGTATCGCCCTGACGGCGGCCGTATTATCGGGGCATCGAGTACCCTGGTATTTAGGAATGAGTATGTAGGCATCGGTATGGAGGAACCGGTATGTGGGAACGCACTTTTTGACAGGCTGTAGAATTCATCATCAGCTTTCGCAAAACGGGGAGTTTGCGCAAGCATAATAAGCCGACAGAAGAGATCTGTTTGTTCTGGATCAAGAACCCATCGCCTCCTGCGGCAAACAACGTCGCCCAGACTGATCATAAAACAGTAAAGTGCCGAATCGGCATTCCTGTGACCGGAGCGTAGGATCATGAGTTGTCAGTGGATTGTGGTCATTGTTTCGATTATAGCCCTGGCGGGTTGCACGTCCCTGCGTCCGGTCGTGGTGAAACCGTCGGAAATCAGCCAGCACCTGGAGGCTGGTGACCGCCTGCTGATTCATGAAAAGTCGGGGCGCACCCTCGAACTGGATCTCACCGGGATTGTGGGCGATTTGTTGTACGGCACTCTGCCAGACGACGCCGGGACCCGGGTACAGGTCGCTATGAATGACATTGAAACCATCGACGTGGAAAAAATCGACGGGGTTAAAACCACCCTTGCCGTGGTCGGCGGCACGTATTTGTCGCTGTTTGCCGTGTTCCTTGTGCTGCTGGCCACCGGCGGTTTGGCGTTTATGCCTTGACTACCGGTCCGTTCAGGGTCCGGTAATTGTGCTATTTGCAATGTAAACGCCATGAAAATTCGGCCTGTCCTGATTTTGCTGCTGGCGGTGCTGATCCCGGTTGCCGTGCTTTTGTTTGTGGCGCCCATTGCCCAGCCTCTGGACTATTACCGGTTTGCCGACGGTCGCCGGTTGCTGGGTATCAGCAATTTCAGCAATGTCGCCAGCAATCTGCCGTTTCTGCTGGTGGGCGCCAGCGGCTTGTACCTGGACCGGCAGCATAAGCTGGTCCACGACAATGCGCCCGGTTTTCCGGTCTACACCTGGTTCTTTGCCGGCGTGCTGCTCACGGCTTTTGGCTCCGCCTGGTTTCACCTGGCGCCGGGTACGGCCAGCCTGGTCTGGGATCGCCTGCCCATTACTATGGCCTTCATGGCCCTGACTACCGGTCTGCTGTCGGAACACCCGGCACTGGCCCAGAAAAAGACACTTGACCCGAAAAAGGCACTTGCTCCGAAAAAGACACTTGCCCTGGAAAAATGGTTGCTGTACCCCCTGCTGTTGATCGGGCTGGCCACGGTAATCTACTGGTACGCCACGGAGCAGGCGGGGGCAGGGGATCTTCGGCCCTATCTGCTGGTGCAGTTCATGCCGATGATTCTGCTCCCGGTAGTAGTGGCCGGTTGCCGATCCCGGTTCAGCCGCCGTGTCGACCTCGCCTGGGTGCTGGGCTGTTACGGACTGGCCAAGGTGGCGGAATTTTACGATCGCGACCTTTATGATTTCCTCGGCGGCCTGAGCGGTCACAGCATCAAGCACCTGCTGGCGGCAACAGCTTGCCTTCTGGTCCTGCGCATGCTGCGGCTGCGCAAGCCGGTATTGACTGCCGGCTGCTGACAATCGTCGAGCGTCATCCGGGCAGACCCGGTGAACCTGCCGCTCGCCCGGCGTTTTAGCTGCAAATTCCGGTCGCGGCCACCGGCCAGGCCAACCGGCAACGATTTCCCCGGCCTGGTTCGCCACCGGCAGAGCCGGCGATAAAGAGCCCGGCGGTAAGGTGGTAAAGAGCCTGACTGCCAGGCTTTTGGCCCTCAAGGAAGCTGGCCATCAAAAAAAGACGTCGCCCGGCAAACTTAAGTTTTCCTTAAGATTCAAATCCTATGCTAGTCCTGCTGAATGAAAAAATGCGGGAGCATAACTATGGCCTTCTCACTTGAACAGAATCTGGATCCCAGCCCTGAAACCCGGGGCGGGTTCGAAGCGGACGGCAGAAACCGCAAGGTTGTCGCTGTCTGGGGCATGCCCGCTGTTTCGGTGCATTTCGACCTGCACACGCCGGTCAGCCATCGTCGCGCCCGTCTCGAAGCCTATATTGCCGATACCTACCGAAGCACCTACCAGGCCCGAATCTCCCAGTTTTATCCCCTGCTGCTGGGCATGAATATCACCGGTGAAACCGAGGCAGTGGTGGGGCTCAGACCCGGATTCTGCCGGCCCATGTTCCTCGAGCATTACCTGGATCTACCCATTGAACAGGAAATTGCCGCCCTGGCCCGGTGTCCGGTGGATCGGGCCAGCCTGGTGGAAATCGGCAACCTGGTGTCAACCCGCAGGGGCGGCAGCCAGTTGTTGTTCGTGGTCATGGCCGCGGCGCTGGAACGGGCCGGCTATCAGTGGATGGTGTTTACCGCCACACCCCAGGTGCAAAAGCTGGTGCGCCGGTTCAATGTCGAACTGCACGACCTGGCCAATGCCGAGGCCCGGCAACTGGGTCTGCAGGCTGAGGACTGGGGCAGCTACTATGCAACCCGGCCCAAGGTCATGACCTGCAATATTCCAAAGGCCATGGCCGTGGCTCGCGGCAGGCGCTCGATGAACATCCTTCTGGAAAATTACCGGGATGCCATCGACAGCCTGGCCAAGTGCCTGCGCGACCACCGCCGCCTGAGGGGGAACCGGCATTGATTCACCCTCTCCTGGACCGACTGCGATTCCTTGGACAACTGGCCCCGTCAGAGCAACCGGCCCTGGTCAGTGGCGACAGCAGGCTTGATTATGCCGGGCTGATCGAGGCCATTATTGACGCTGTGACCTGGCTGCAGGGAGAGAAAGCCGAAGTCGTCGCCCTGCAGGCTGAAAACGGCGTTGACTGGGTGGTGATCGACCTCGCCTGCCAGGTTGCCGGCGTGGTCTGCCTGCCGCTGCCGGACTTCTTCAGCGTCGAGCAATGTCGCAACAGCCTGGTTTCGGCCGGTGCCGACCTGCTGATCAGTGACAACCGTGCTGTTGCGGCCAGTGTCGACGGCTCGCCACTGCCGGCTACTGGCACCGTGTTGCCGTCGCTTCGGGGCCTCATGTGCTGGCAATTGCCGGCGGCGGCGTCCCGGGGCAATCGCCCGGCCGGTACCAGCAAGATCACCTTTACCTCCGGTTCCACCGGCGCCCCCAGTGGGGTGTGTCTCAGCCTGGAGCACCAGTGGCAGGTGGCCGAGTCCCTGGCAGTGCGGATCGACGTGGATCACCCCCGGCATCTCTGCCTGTTGCCGCTGGCGACGTTGCTGGAGAATATTGCCGGAGTCTATACGCCCCTGTTGTGCAGTGGCACCGTACTGCTTCCCGACAGTGCCAGCCGGGGTCTTTCCGGCAGTTCCGGGCTCAATGTGGAGGCCCTGACCCGCTGCCTGGACCGCTGTCAGCCGGATACCATGATCCTGCTGCCGCAACTGTTGAGCGCCCTGGTGGCGGCTTGCCAGCAGGGCTGGCGGCCACCCGTTTCACTGAAATTTGTCGCCGTCGGCGGCGCCAGGGTGGCCCCGGAACTGATTCGTTCGGCCCGGGGTTGGGGCATACCGGTCTATGAGGGCTACGGCCTGTCAGAGTGCGGTTCCGTGGTCGCCCTCAACACCCCCGCCCGGGACCTGCCGGGAACGGCAGGACGGGTGCTGGAACACTGCGCCGTCACCATCGAGGACGGGGAAATTATCGTCACCGGTGCCTGTCACCTGGGCTATCTGGAACAACCCGACAGCTGGTACCCGGTACGAATTGCCACCGGGGACCTGGGTTCCCTGGCCAGTGACGGCCAGCTGACCATCGACGGCCGCCGCAAAAACCTGTTGATCAGCAGTTTCGGACGCAATATCAGCCCCGAGTGGGTCGAGACCGCTCTCGGGGCCCAACCGCTGTTGAGCCACTGTGTGGTGCTGGGTGATGGCCGGCCTCATCTGGCGGCGTTGTTGAGCGCACCGGCCGCAGTTCCGGACGGGGCCATCGCCAGGTGGATCGCCCAGGTCAACCGGCAGTTGCCTGACTACGCCCGGATTCATGCCTGGCATCGACTCGATGCCGAAGCCTGGAGCGGCCTGTTGACCGCCAATGGCCGGCCCCGTCGCCAGCAGATCAGCCAGAGTCTGGCGCCTGTTATCGAACGACTTTATGAAACCGGTACAACGGCACTGCCCATTGTCTGACAAGGATCAGGAACCATGAATTTTTATGACCGCCTGCTGCAAGAAACCGAATCCGGCCGACAGTACCTGTTGACCGCGCCGATTATCGAACGCTGCCTCAGGGGCGATATCAGCCTTGAGTACTATGTGGCTTTTCTCTGCCAGGCTTACCACCACGTCAAGCACACCACGCCACTGTTGATGGCCACCGGCTCACGGTTGCCGGAATCCCGGGAGTGGCTGCGGGAAGCCATCGCCGAGTACATCGAGGAAGAGCTGGGTCACCAGGAATGGATCCTCAATGATATCGCCGCCTGCGGCTATGACCGGGAACGGGCCCGCAACAGCCGGCCCAATCCGTCCACGGAACTGATGGTGGCCTATGCCTACGACACGGTACAGCGGGTCAATCCCCTGGGCTTTTTCGGCATGGTGCAGGTGCTGGAAGGCACCAGCATCCGCATCGCCGACGCCGCCGCCGACGCCATCCAGGCAACCCTCGACCTGCCCAACAAGGCATTCAGTTACCTGCGCTCCCACGGCAAGCTGGATCAGGAGCACATCGTTTTTTTCCAGTCGCTGATGAACCGTATCGACACGCCTTCCGACCAGGCGCAAATCATCCACAGCGCCAACATGTTCTACCGGCTTTACGGCAACCTGTTTCGGGAACTGGCGTCGGAACAGGCCCAGGCGCTGGCCGCCTGATGCCCATGGCATTCACTCATTTAATCGGGCGATAGCCCAGGGAGTTCAAGGCCAATGACCAACCACCTCAAGGGAAAAACGGCACTGCTCACGGGCGCCACCGGCGGCATCGGCGGTGCGGTGGCCGAGGCGCTGGCGGCGCAGGGCGTTCGCCTGCTGCTCACCGGTCGCAGTGGCGAGAAACTGGAGGCACTGAAAAGCCGATTGCCGGGGAGCGGTCACGTCCCGATTGTCGCCGACCTGGCCAGTGCTGACGGCCGCAACAGCCTGAGGCAACGGGCCGAAGCGGAAGGCGGCATCGACCTGTTGATCAACAATGCCGGGGTGAGTAAGCTGGCGCTGCTTCAGGACATGGATGATGCCTCGCTGGAACAGATGATTGCCACCAACCTCACCGTGCCCATGTTGCTGTGCCGGGACCTGTTGCCGCTGCTGTCGTCCCGCCCCGGCGCCACCATCGTCAACATCGGTTCCATTCTCGGCAGCATCGGTTATGCCGGCTCAACCGCCTACTGCGGCTCCAAGTTCGGCCTGCGCGGCTTTACCGAGGCGTTGCGACGGGAACTGGCGGATACCGGGATCAGGGTCATTTACTTTGCTCCCCGGGCAACCAACACGCCCATTAACTGTGAACGGGTGACCGCCCTGAACCACGCCCTGGGCACCGCCGTCGATGCGCCGGAACTGGTCGCGCAAAGCCTGGTGCGGACCCTGGGGCGAAGAGGCCAGCGCAATCGTTACCTCGGCTGGCCGGAATCCTTTTTTGTGCGCCTCAACAGCCTGTTTCCGCGGCTGGTGGACGGGGCGCTGGGCAAGCAATTGCCGACCATTCGCCGATTTGCCAGTGGCGGATTCGGCGACGACAGTTCAATGAAAAGTTCAAGTGGAGGACACTGACATGAAAACCCTGATCAACCACAGCCTCGGCCTGGTGATTGTGCTTTTTTGCAGCGTTGGCCTGGCCGTGGAGAATTCCGACGAGGCCGTGAAAGAAATGCAGAAAGGCTGGGCCGAGGCCAACTACCGGTTGCAGGGCAAGGAGCAGATTCGGGCCTTCGATGAGCTTCTGGAGCGGACCGAAAGCTTTGGCCACCAGTTCACGGATGATGCCAAGGTGCTGATCTGGAGTGGCATCATCAAGTCCACCTACGCCGGCGTCAAGGGCGGCCTGAGTGCGCTGAAATATGCCAAAAAGTCCAGGGCCGACCTGGAAAGAGCCCTTGAACTGGACCCCAAGGCTCTCGACGGTTCCGCCTATACCAGTCTCGGCACCCTCTATTACAAGGTCCCGGGCTGGCCTCTCGGCTTTGGCGATGACAAGATAGCGGAGTACCTGTTGCGCAAGGCGCTGGAAATCAACCCGGTTGGCATCGACCCCAA
>QJWQ01000138.1 GCA_003235325.1 Gammaproteobacteria bacterium
GCAGCAATCGGTCTGGGCTTTAATGCCAGTCCGTCAATGGCGGCACTGGAAGAAATCATCGTAAGCGCACAAAAGCGGGCCCAGAGCCTGCAGGATGTTCCTGTGGCGGTTTCCACTGTCAGCGCCGACACCATGGAAAAACTGGCTATTGTCGATGCCGGTGATATTACCCTGTTGACGCCGTCACTCAATTTTGAATCGGCTGACGAGGCCCGTTTATTTAACTTTTCCATTCGCGGCATCGGCACCCGGTCCTTCAGTATCGGCGTCGAGCCCTCGGTATCCACGGTGATCGATGGCGTGGTTTACACGCGCATCGGCTCCGCCTTCGATACGCTGGGTGACCTGGAGCAGGTTGAAGTTTTGTCCGGCCCCCAGGGTACGCTTTTTGGTAAAAACTCCTCTGCCGGTGTTGTCAACATCACCAGCAAGAAACCCAACATGAACGAGTTCGAGGGCAGGTTTGACACAACCCTGGCTTCCGATAACGAGCACCAGGTCGGCCTGAGCCTTACCGGCCCCCTGAGCGAAAATCTGGGCTACCGCCTGTACATGTTTGATCGTGGCATGGACGGTAATGCCAAAAACGTCTTTGACGGTACCGATGAAAACGGCCTGGATGCCCGGGGCGCTCGAGGAAAAATTCTATGGGATGCAACTTCCGATCTGTCTTTGTTATTTACCGGTGATTATTCGGAAAAGACGACCAATTGCTGTGCCCAGATACCGACTACGGAAGATGAAAGCAGAACTGATGCCCGTTTCAATCCGGATACCGGCGATCTGGACCCGAACGGCATTGGCGTCACCACTGCCCAGTGGAACCATGTTCCCGGCGGCATGGAATCCAACAAAATGGCCAGCGATGTCTACCAGCTCGACAAGCAAATCAGCTGGGGCCTGTCGATGCAGGCGGACTGGGGTATTGGCAATGACTACACCCTCACTTCCGTCACTGCCTACCGGAAATGGACTGATAACACCACCCGCGACCGCGACAGTTCCTCCGCAGATTTGAGTGGCCTGAACGAAGCGGAAATTGCCTGGATGATGGGTACCGCCGACATCAATGACACACCCACCCGCAGTGAAATGGACTCGGCGCTGGCAGAACTTGATGCCTTGTCAATAAACGGCTTGGGCTTTATGAGCAATGGCAACGGCACCTATGGCACCAACAACAGCACCGAATTGAGCGAAACCTTTTCCCAGGAATTGCGCATTACATCCCCCACCGGTGGTTTCCTGGATTACGTTGCCGGCCTCTACTATGCCGATCAAAAGGTAACGCGAGACATGACCATTGCCGGTAAATTGAACCGAACCGCCGGTGCGGTACTGACCAATCCAATCTCAAACATTGATCCTGTGACCGGAATTGTGACCTGTAGTACGGCAGCCTGTTATCGCTTTGGCGATTTCACTACTACGGTGGAGACGCAGAACTTCTCCGTCTTTGGCCAGGCCAATCTCCACTTTACCGAGGCACTGACCGGCTTCGTCGGCGCTCGCTGGATCAATGAAGACTATAACTGGACCATGGACAATGTCAGTGGTCCCTATGGCAACCATTTCGGCAGTGCAACGGCAGAAAACGCAGTCTGGGCCAACGACCCCGAATATGCGGCACAGGTTGCCCAGGTCGTGACCGATGGCAATATGAACGCCACATTCGCCGATGCTTACAGTCGAATGGTTGAAGCGGGATATGTTGTAGAGCGTGACGGTGCGCCCGATTACCTGTCTTTCGACAAGGATTACGATGACCAGGAACTGATCTACAAGGCCGGCCTGCAGTTTGATATCAGCGATGATTACATGATTTTCGGTTCCTACGGTACCGGATACAAATCAACCGCTGTCAATGCCGACATCTTCCTGTTCGATGTTTTTGATATCTTCAACCCGACTGCAGCAGAGACATCCGCAGGCTACGAACTGGGCTTCAAGGGTGATCTGGAGAATGTTCGTTTTGATATCACCTACTACAACTTCGACTTTGACGGTCTGCATACTGATGGTTCCAACGGCGCCGGTGCCCGCAATGTCACCCGGCTGGTCGGCGGTGATGTGGCCATTGATGGTGTTGAGGCCAACCTGACCTGGGCGGCGACTGACGCACTGACGGCCGTGTTCGGCTTCAGCAATAACAACACCGAAATTACGGATGACGGTGGCCGCGGCAACGAAGGTTCACCCCTGGCGCTGGCGCCGGAGTACAAAGCCAATGCTTCATTGAGCTATGACTTCAATCTGGGCGCTTATGCAGCCAACGTGTTTTATACCTACACCTGGACCGACCAGGTATTTTACTCCCTGAACAGGGCACGGCCGCGCGACTCCTATGCCATGAGCAACATCAGTTTCTCACTGACTTCACCGGACGATACCTGGACAGCAAAGGTTTTTGTTCGCAACTTGCTTGATGAGCAATATGTTACCGGTATTCGCGCAGTTTCCAGCACGCTGGGTGCCGGTGATACCTATTCCATACCTCGTGATTTCGAGCGATATCTCGGAGCCAGCTTCAGCTATAACTTCTAATAAATAGTCAAAATCTCTCCGAAACAGGGCCTATTATCAGTAGGCCCTTTTTTTTTCAAAAGGGAAGATCTTAAGCAGGTTATTTAGACATTGCGTGGGCTAAACCTGGTGCTAAATCCGATGGAGTTTGACTGGTACCCGCATAGCCGGATTGTCAGTTCCAGTGGAATTTCAGGGGCCGGACACAGGGGCAGCTTTTGTGGGTTCCAACTGTTTGTCCAATGGTAATTATTTTATTATCCGGT
>QJWQ01000112.1 GCA_003235325.1 Gammaproteobacteria bacterium
CTTTACCCCACCTTTTCTTATCGCATTCTTTGCAGCAGCTACTGATTTGGCATTCTGGCCCAGGTCCAGATAGACCCCGGCAAGACGAGCATAAATGTTTCCTTCGTCCGCCTTCTTCGCAGCCTCTTCAAGCACCGGCAGCGCTTTCTTCGCGTCCTCACCCTGCTGCCAGGCGGTTCCCAACAATTCCAGATTTTTAGCCGATCTGGAAATAATGCCGTCTTTCATGCCTTTTTCGATGACTTTCGCCGCCATGAAAGGGACTTCTGCGCCGAGGTACATGTAGCCAAGTCCCAGCAATTTGCGCTCCTCGGTCAGGTCGCCGCCCAGATAGGTAACATCCATAGCAACAAGGCGGTTCATATCCTGCTCGACTTCGCCATACATGCCGCCTAACTGCGACCAATAGGTAAATTTGGGGTAGTTGGTAATCAGTAACTTCAGGATATCAATGACCTTGTTATAGTCTTTCTTTTCGTAATAAAGTATCCGCTGCAATGACCACCAGCCCTCCTTGGGCACGTTGCCTTTGGCTTCCTCATCGGCAAGGGCTTCCTCAACCAGCCTGAGTGAATCGTCCTTCCGGTCCAACTGGTAATAAGCCTGGGCGAGCAGGACCTTGGCATCTGAGCCGACAATTTCAGATTCCTTCATCCAGGTCTCAAGAGTCTTGGCTGCGGCAGTATAGTCTTCAACTACGAAATACAGTTGAGCCATAGTATAGAGGGTGCTGACCCGCTGGCGTTCGTCTGCCTCCGGTTCGTTGATGGCATTGTTATAGGCTTTAATGGCCTCCGGAATGTTATCCAATGAATAGTAGATAAAACCCAGATAATTCCATACCTGCGAAATTTCGTAGCTGGTGGCGCAAGTAGAGCCCTTGGCATCTTTCAGAACCTGTTCAGCTTCCTTCCAGGCTTCTTGTTCCACTAATTCGGGGATTCTCTCCAGGGCCTTACCACATTTCTGCCCGACCGCATGTCTTTGCTTGGTTTTGACATTGGCGTATTTCTTTTCTTTTTCGTCGTCGTCAGCCGAATACGAAAGGGTTGCCGTCAGTAGCGGCAATATCATAAATGCGGCCATCAACGCTTTAGCTGTTATCCTGAGGGCGCGTAGTTGCATTGTCTGTACCCTAAATTAATTTCTGAATTAACCCGGTTTGTCTCAAAGTTCTATTGTTCTATGGCGAAAGAGAACTTGTAGATCACGTCGGGCACTTCCTGAGGCACGCCATCGATCACACGGGGATTGTATTTTAGCTTTTCCGCCGCCTTTAATGCCGCTCTACCAAAGCCATAACCCTCCGGGTCTTCCTCCACCAGGACAGGATCTCTCACACCTCCCGTAGTGGTAATAATCACCTTGATCACGGCATATCCACTCACCCCCCGGGATTGAGCCCGTCGAGGAAATTGAGGCTGCGGAACATAGACCGGAATGTAGTCGCTATCCCGGGCAAATCCACCACCCAGGCCAATATCAACGTTAGCGGTAGTTGGAGCTGCCATGGAGAGCGTCGTATCCGGAACATCCACATCGAGTTGCTGCTGGGGGATTTCCGGTGGCGGTTCTTCAGGAGTTTCCGGCTTTTCCGGTTTGGCTTCCTTGACGTTCTGCGTCACTTCCCTCTCGGGCTGGAATATATCGGCAATTTTCCTCGTCGGCGCCTCATCCAGCTTTTGCGCGCCGGTGACAATGAGTGTAAACATCAGCACCAACAACAGAAATGTGACAATAACGCCAGGGACAAACGAGATTCCCATTCTTGTTGCAACATTCATAATTTGCTCACTCCGTCAAAGTCGAGACGGCAATATCAACTATGCCGATCTCAATAGCGGCATCGGCTATGAAACCGATCATCTCAAGGTTAGACTCATTATCAGCCTGAATTATCAGCCCCCCCTTGGGATTTTCCTGGTACAACCTCAACAGCACCAGTTTCAGTGCTTCTTTGTCTACCTGGTTTTTGTCGATATAGATTTCGTTGTTGGCATTGATCGCAGCAATGATTGCCGGCTTCCTCTTTTCCGAGGTATATGCCTCGGTCTTGGCAACTTCAATGCCCGGCGTCTTTATAAACGAGGCAGTCACAATAAAAAAGATCAGCATGATGAACACCACGTCAAGCATCGGCGTCAAGTCGATTGCCTGAGCCTGGGGTTCCTGCCTGGCAGATTTATTTCGCATGGTAATTCCCGCTCACGAGTGTCAGAGCACTAGTGATCCATTGTTAAGTGATCTTCAAGCAACGATTTTTCTCGGCTGGCAACCCGCTCAATATAGGTGTTGCCAAAGACCCCGGAGAGTGCCGCCACCATGCCCGCCATTGTTGGAATCGTGGCTTTCGAAACCCCGGAAGACATCGATTTGGCATCACCACCGCCGGTAATGGCCATGATTTCAAACACGGAAATCATACCGGTTACCGTTCCGAGCAGACCAAAAAGAGGCGCTATTGCCACCATGGTCTTTACAAATGGCATAAATTGGTCAATTTCTATGCCGACTTTTGAAATCAACGCTTCCCTCACCTGATGGGCTCGGGTCGATTTGCGCTCAGGACGTGCTTCCCACCTGTCCAACGCCCATTTGACCTGATTTTTCAGGGATGTCTTGAAGTACCAAATCCGTTCGAAGATAAATGTCCACATGACGAAGATCAGGCCAGCAATGGCGTAGAGAACTACGCCACCCTGGTCCATAAAGTCACGGACACCCTCCCACGCATCGAATAATGCATACATGGATTAGCCCTCTGCATTCTCCGCGATAATTCCCGCGCTCTGTTCCTCAATGATATGAAGAACGCGTTGAGCACGACCATTGACAAGCGTGTGCATAAGAACGGTTGGAATTGCGACAACCAGACCCAGCACTGTTGTCACCAGAGCCTGGGAAATACCACCAGCCATCGCCTTGGGATCTCCCGCACCGAAGATCGTGATCTGCTGGAAGGTATTGATCATACCGGTCACTGTACCCAGAAGCCCCAGCAGCGGCGCCACCATGGCAATAATTTTCAGCAGGTTCAGACCCGCCTCAATGGCCGGCCGCTCCTTCAACACCGCCTCATGCAATTTCAGCTCAAGAGATTCCGCATCCATACCGGGATTCTCTTCAGCAACCTTCAATATGCGACCCAACGGGTTGTTGGTGTTGGCCGTCTTGAGGTTTTTCAACTGGGAAGACACCTTGGCGGATATGCCTGTGAGAATGAGGAAACGCCACAGGGCTAGTACAACCGCAAAAGCACCAACGCCACTGATGATGTAGCCGACCAGACCACCCTGATGCCATTTCTCCGTAATGGTCGGGGTATCAATCAGGGCTTTCAACAGGTTGCCGCCGCTGGGACCTGACGGGTCAATTCCCATGGCGGTAAAGCCTTCTGTTGCACTCTGAAGATTTGCTGCCCCACTGGTATATGCAGATTTAGGCTGACGTGCCAGTTCTGAAATCAGGCCACTTTTGGGGTTGTAATCCAGATACGCGCCTTCTGAAACCAGATTGTATATACCAACACGCACAACTTCCTGCTGCACCTGCTCACCATCAACCTTGACAATCGTGGCGGGAAACTTGACTACCTTGCCGCTTTCAGCCATTTCACGGCTCATTTCGGCCCAGAGTCTCTCAATTTCCGCAATTGTCGGCAGTTTGGTATCGCTGCCCATCTTGGCAATCAGGTCATCAATAAAATCTGTCCGGCCGGGGTATTCGGCGCTTACAATCGACTGGTTTATGGTGGCGCGCACGTCGCCGGCGGTTGACGTCAGGTGTCCAAACAGTTCCTTGAGGGACCCGAGCCGCTCGTTCAATTGCTTCTGCAGGGCCTGAATTTTCAGCTCGTTGTCAGCGTAGGTCTTTTCCAGTTCCCCGCTTCGACGTTCTTCTGAGTCCTGAGTGCTTTTAGCCTGATTCAGCAGTGACTGCTGGTTTTCCTTGGCCTTGATAAATTCAGCCTCGCGAGCCTTGTGATCGGCAGACTCGCCAATCTTGGCGCTTTCGATCAACTTGATCAGTGCATCGAGGGAAGCAGCTTCCTCCTGCGCTTGAACAGGAAAGCTGGACAACAACACACAGGAAGCCGCCACCAGACAACTTTTTAGGAATCCAATTTTCATTGTGCTGCCTCCGGAGCCACGATGGGCAGAGTAAGAATATCAATGGCGGCCTGTTTCTTGGCTATTTTGATGCCCTTGTTCACCGCGGTGCGGAACTTGCCGGAATCAACCTTTTCCCACTGCTTCGTTTCCGAATTCCAGGCGCCGGTTATGTCCTGGTCAGGGGTTTGATAGGTCAATGCAATACGGCCGACACGGAAAAATGTGACCTGGCGGTCCTGGCCATCAATTGCCAGCATGTCGTCATACTCCTCGATGGTCTGGCTGTACTGGCCCTCGATATCATAAAGCTCAAGTACCTGCCGGAATTTCTCGGCAGAGCTGAATCGAGAACTGTCCATATTGTCACGAACAGACTGGATGGCCTCTTTCCTTGACTGCTGCTTGAATGGAACATCCAGAGCAACAAACTGATCCAGCGCATCCAGCATTTTCTGTGTCAGCGGTATGATCTGCCGCTCCATAACCGTGGCGTTCTCAATGGATTCCTGCAGATCAGCCATGGCCTGATTCTGGTTCTGGATTTGCCGATCCAACTGGGCGTTGTAGATCCGAAGACCCTCGATCTGCTTGTTAACTACCTTGAATTGCTGCAGCAGATCATAGGTCTGCTGGGCAATCTTGCTGACACGATCTTGAGAAGCTTTAGCTGCAGCTACTTTATCCGCGCCTGCTTTCAGGACATCGTCTACGTCCACAGCATGAGCTGCTCCAATAAACGCACCTGTAGAAAGCATCGCGGACAACGCCACCACTTTGAGTCGATGATTTTTCATAATTCCCTCAGTCTGGGTATCACGCGGTTTGAAAACTGGATGTGGGTCCACCAGTAAATTTATTAGTTAAAAACCTGGCGAACCTGACTACTCTGAATAAGTCAGTACCAAGAATTATTAACCGCGGTTTGACGGGATACAACAAATCAGTCTTTTTTTTCGGGATTGCTCCCGATCGATACCATGCCCCGTTACCTTAGGTAACAAATATTGAATTGCGACATCATCGCCGGTCCAGTATCAGGAATTCATAGGCAAGGCCGTCTGCCCCGAAGCCGGACTTAACCTTGTGAGCATTCCAGTCGGACTCGTTGTACGGCGGAAAAAAGGCATCGCCTTCGACAGTCAGTTTTATTTTCGTCAGGTAAATTCGGTCAACTACCGGCAAGCTCCGCAAGTACAACTGTTCGCCACCGATGATCATTACTTCCCCCGAACTATCCAGATGGTTTCCTGCGCAGGCGATTGCCTGTTCCAGGCTGCCGACCACGTATGCACCCTCAAGCCGCCAGTCCGGCCTGGAGCTGACCACTATATTGGTGCGGCCCGGTAGCGGCCGACCAATAGATTCGTAGGTTTTGCGCCCCATGATCAACGGCTTGCCCAGTGTCACGGACCTGAAATATTTAAGATCTTCCGGCAATCGCCAGGGCAGGGCATTGTCCGCCCCGATTACACGGTTGTTGGCAGTGGCAACGATAATGGCCAGTTTCACTGTTTTCTTACCAGTGATCCTTAAATGGCGATGGGTGCCGGAATATGAGGGTGGCATTGATAATCCACCAGTTCAAAATCGTCAAGTTCGAAACTGAACAGGTCCTGCTTGTCAGCATTTATACGCATCGAAGGCAGCGATAACGGGGCCCTGGACAGCTGCAACTCCACCTGCTCCAGATGATTGAGATACAGATGGGCATCGCCGAAGGTATGTATGAATTCCCCGGGCTGCAAACCGCAGACCTGAGCCACCATCATGGTCAGCAGGGCGTAGGAGGCGATGTTAAACGGAACTCCCAGAAAAATGTCGGCGCTGCGCTGATAGAGCTGGCAGGAAAGTCTGCCATTGACGACGTAGAACTGAAACAGGGCGTGGCAGGGAGCCAGCGCCATCCTGCCGTGCTCGACGTTAACCTGAGGCGGCAAGGACTCGTCCGGAAGCTGAGCCGGGTTCCAGGCCGAAACGATCAGACGGCGCGAGTCGGGGCGATTCTTTAGCTGGCGAAGCAGTTCCGCGATTTGATCAATGGCGCCACCGGCTGCCGGCCAGGATCGCCACTGATAACCGTAAATGGGTCCCAGATCACCTTCCGCTGTCGCCCATTCGTCCCAGATACTGACCCTGTTGTCTTTCAGGTAGCGGGTATTGGTTTCGCCTTTCAGAAACCAGAGCAATTCGTGAATGATCGATCGCAGGTGTACTTTTTTAGTGGTGACCAGAGGGAAACCATGAGCGAGATCAAATCGCATCTGGTAGCCGAATATACTGCGTGTCCCGGTGCCTGTACGGTCGGATTTTTCCACGCCGTGATCACGAACATGGCGCATAAGTTGCAAATACTGCCTCATGACGAGTGCTTCTCCTTCGGCTTCGAGATTTGCTGTTCTTTGTTCAGGCGATCCTGGACCCAGGCAAAGATAATCAATAGTAGTCCGATCAGGATCATGGGCAGGGACAGCACTTGCCCCCTTGTCATCCAGCCATGATAGACAAAGCCGATATGGCTATCCGGCATGCGCACGAATTCGACAGCGAACCGGAAAATGCCGTAAAAAGCCAGGAACATTCCCGAGACCATGCCAATGGGCCGCGGTTTACGACTGAACCAGAACAGGAGAATGAAGAGCACCAGCCCCTCGAGCGTTGCCTGGTAGAGCTGCGAAGGATGCCTGACCAGCCGTTCCGGGTCACTGGGAAAAATCATGCCCCAGGGCACATCAGTGGGCCTGCCCCAAAGCTCCTGGCCGATGAAATTGCCGATTCGGCCGAGTCCCAGGCCGATAGGCACCAGAGGCGCGACAAAATCGGCAATTGCCAGAAATGGCTGTCTCACCTGTCGAGCAAAAATTGCCAGAGCAATAACAACTCCCAGCAGTCCGCCGTGAAAGGACATTCCGCCCTCCCAGATTCTGATCAGCCACAAGGGATCGGCAAGCCATTTGTCGAAATTGTAAAAAAGCACATAGCCGCAACGCCCACCGAGAATAACCCCGAAAGCGGCATAGACAATCAGGTCCTCGACCTTGTTGCGACGAATGGGTGACCAGCGTTTCTCACTGCGGCGGACCCCCAGGTACCAGGCCGCCAGAAAACCCAGCAAATACATGATGCCGTACCAGTGGACCGAGATCCGGCCAATACTGAAGGCTACAGGATCTATTTCTGGGTATGCCATAGGAAAAGAGTGTCCACCGGGGAATTCAGCAGCGGGATCATACTGATATCAATTGGCGGAGGGAACCCTGATCGCCGACCGGAGCATTATGCGCGCAAGCTGATAATCTCCCAGCCACGTGCCTGCGCACACTGTCGCAATCGATTGTCTGGGTCCACGGCTACCGGCCGGTCCACCTGTTCGAGCAATGGCAGATCATTAATGGAGTCACTGTAAAAACAGCTGTGATCAAGATTGAAACCGGTCTCCTCCAGCCATTGCCTCAAGCGCCGGACCTTACCTTCACGAAAACTGGGTTCACCAATGATGGCGCCGGTGTAACGGTCATCCCGGATCTCGAGCTCTGTGGCAATTAAATCTTCCAGACCCAATTGTTGGCAGATGGGTTCAGCAACAAAGCGATTGGTAGAAGTAATTGCCAGCAGGTAGTCACCGGCAGCGCGATGGTGCTGAATCAGGGCCACGGCTTTCGGCAGCCACATGGGCGCTATCACTGTCGCCATGA
This sequence comes from Gammaproteobacteria bacterium, assembly GCA_003235325.1. GTDB lineage: Bacteria > Pseudomonadota > Gammaproteobacteria > Pseudomonadales > Porticoccaceae > SZUA-272. The sequence goes on from QJWQ01000112.1 coordinate 7,805, forward strand.
ATTCCCGGTGTAATGCAGCCAGCTCTTCCGGGGCCATGGCAGCCAGAGGTTCGAGAGCAAAGTGGAGATACTTGAAAATATCCATATTGCCCTCCTCGTAATCGCGATAAAACTGCTCGTTCATGCGCTGGTAATATTCACCGTTCACCCTGTTTTTGCGCACCAGAAACTGACCCCAGCTGTAATCACTGTCGCCGGCAATCAGGGTATTATCCAGGTCGAAAATTGCTAGTGGCATATTGAATTTACCTTTTGGCGGCTGGCTGGACAAAAGCGTGGAGAATACTCATTGCAGGGGTGCGGCTCAATAGCAAATCTGTGCGAGCCTGCATTGCTGGAGTGCTTGAATCTGTGGAACAATGACTATACGGATGTTCGGCGACGAGGTGTGAGCAGTGGTGGACAATGAAGGCTTCAGACCCAACGTAGGCATTATCATCAGAAATGTCTACGGCCGTCTGCTTTGGGCCAAGCGCATTGGCCAGAATGCCTGGCAATTTCCCCAGGGAGGCATCAACAGCACCGAATCTCCGGAAGAAGCCATGTATCGCGAACTTCACGAGGAAATTGGCCTGCCACCTGAATCCGTCACCATTATTGATCAGACCCGGGGCTGGCTGCGGTACCGGCTGCCAAAACGCTACATTCGCCGCAATGCGTCGCCACTCTGTATTGGTCAGAAACAGAAATGGTTTCTGCTGGAACTGGTTGGCGAGGAAACCCTGATCAGATTTGACTGCGGCCACAAAGCCGAGTTCGATGACTGGCGCTGGGTCAACTACTGGTACCCGGTAACCCAGGTCATCGATTTCAAGAGGGATGTCTACCGGCGCGCACTCAAGGAACTGTCCGGCATTCATGCAGAACTTGAACGCAAGATTGTTGGAACAGGGAAGCAATAAATGCTCAATTACCTGCGCAGCATCGTTCAGGAAGTAAACTCGGCAACGGATTTTGCCGAGGTTTTACGCATCATTGTCAAACGTGTAAAAAAAGCGACCAACACCGGGGTGTGCTCGATATACCTGCATGACCCCGCAGACGACAGTTTTGTCCTCACTGCCACCGAGGGTTTGAAGCCCGAATGCGTTGGCAGGATACGGTTGAAAAGCAGCGAGGGCCTGGTGGGGCTGGTTGCCACCAAGGTCGAGCCCCTCAACATTGAAAATGCCCACAAACACCCCAGATTTGTCTACTTCCCCGAAACCGGCGAGGAGCAGTTCAGCTCGTTTCTCGGCGCCCCCATCATTCACCAGCGCAAGGTCAGGGGCGTTCTTGTAGTGCAGCAGGTGGAGCACCGGCGTTTCGATGAAGGTGAAGAATCATTTCTGGTGACGGTATCGGCGCAACTTGCAGCCGTTATCGCCCATGCCGAGGCCACCGGTGAATTGACCCGGGTCACCTCACCCGACAGGGTTAAAAAGGACAACGAGGCTTTTTACAGGGGCATTGCCAGCGCCCCGGGCATCAATATCGGCACAGCGGTGGTGGTTTCCTCACCGAGCGATATCTACGCGGTAGCCCACCGGAAAACCACCGACACCAGCGGTGAACTCGATTTATTTCGCAATGCCCTGGAAAAAACCAAGGAGGATCTGCGGGCAGTACATCGGGGGCTGGCGGACAAGCTCAACGATCAGGAAAGAGCCCTGTTTGACGTCTACGTCAGCATGCTTGATGACCATTCACTGGGCGGCGAAGTCTCACATCTCATCGAGACGGGCATTGCCGCCGACAGCGCCTGGAGCCAGGTCATCATCGAACACGTGCGCAATTTCGAGTCCATGGAAGATACCTATCTGCGCGAGCGGGCATCAGATGTCCTGGATCTGGGCCAGCGCGTGCTGGGCTATCTGCAACAGTCCAGAGAAGTTCGCAAGCATTACCCTGAAAATACTATCCTGATAGGCGAGGAACTGGCGGCACCGAGCCTGGCAGATGTGCCGGTGGAAGTTATTGCCGGCATGGTTTCGGTAAAGGGTTCACGCAACTCCCACATGGCCATCCTGGGTCGTGCTATGGGGATTCCCACCATCATGGGCGCAGTCGACCTGCCCTGGCGCACTCTGGAAAATGTACAGATCATCGTCGACGGCAACCAGGGACACCTGATAGTCAACCCCTCGGCTGCCCTGCTCAGTATCTACGAAGCCCAGCACCGGGAAGAGAAGGTGTTGGCGAAAAACCTGGAAAGTCTTCGGGATCAACCCAGCGTTACCGCCGACAATCAACATATCGCCCTGTGGGTCAACACCGGCCTGCGCATGGATACCCTGCTCTCCCTGGAGCGCGGGGCGGAAGGAGTGGGCCTCTATCGCTCCGAAGTGCCTTTCCTGACCCGCACACGGTTTCCCTCCGAGGAAGAGCAGCGACAGATCTACCGGGAACAACTGGAAATGTTCGCACCCTTGCCGGTCACCATGCGCACACTCGACATCGGCGGCGACAAGGCACTGCCCTATTTCCCCATTGAAGAGGCCAACCCGTTTCTGGGCTGGCGCGGTATTCGCATCAGCCTGGACCATCCGGAAATCTTCCTGACCCAGTTGCGGGCCATGATGCGGGCCAGCGAGGGGCTGAACAATCTGCGCATACTGTTACCGATGATCTCCAACGTGCCGGAACTGAAAGGTGCCATCGAATTCATCGAAAGGGTCTACCGGGAGCTGACCGAGGAAGAGGGCCACAATCTTGCCAAACCGGATATTGGCGCCATGATCGAGGTGCCGGCCGCCGTCTACCAGGTTCGGGAACTGGCCAGGCGGGTCAGTTTCCTGTCCGTGGGCACCAATGACCTGACCCAGTACCTGCTGGCTGTGGACCGAAACAACCCCCAGGTGGCCGAACTCTACCATGCCTTCCACCCGGGATTGTTGCAGGCTCTGCAGGAAATCATCAACGGTGCCAAGCAGGAAAACTGCCAGGCCAGCGTCTGCGGTGAAATGGCTGGCGACCCTCTCGGCGCTCTGTTACTGGTGGGCATGGGTTACAGGATACTGTCAATGAGCGCTTCTAACCTGTTGCGGGTGAAAGCGATCCTGCGTCTTGTCAGCCTCACCGACGCCCAAAAAATGGTCCAGCACGTACTCCGGCTACCGGATAACAGGGCGGTGCTGAATTATCTGGAAAATACACTCACCCAACCGGAAATCGTGTCACTGTACAAAACCACCATTGCCTGAAGTCACCAGGTCAGCCTGGCATCCGCCTCGCCGACGATCACCCCTCCTTGCCATCGACAAATCCGCCGCCTGTGCCCCCCTCCAGTTCAAAGCAATAGTCCGCAGCCTCGTCAATGACTTCGCCCTCCTGATAGGTCTGCTCGACAAAGCGAACCTGCCCGGATCGGTGCATCATCAGTACCGTGGTGCTGCGGGTACCATAATCGTCGCTGACGATAAAGGGCGGCGACAGGGTCCGCTCCCAGGCCGGATCCACCCCGGTCGAAGGCAACAGTTGATCGGCAAACGGCGTGCGATCCCGAAGCACTTCCATCAGTCGACCGGGGGTGAGTTCCAGGTTTGATGTCAGCAGGGAGGTCAGCTGTCGTTGCGCCAGCACGGCCTTGGGCCAGGGGGTGTCGAGCAGATGGTTGCTGAGGGTATGGATCCCCGTGGTCAGCGTCCGGGCGCCATTACTTCTATTGGATGTGTACAGCAATTGCTTCGGCGTGCCGAGCAGTAAATTGTAGCCGTTATAGAGATCGCCGCAGCCCTGAATCTCGCGGGCAAATTCGGCCGGACCCTGTCGACCCAGAAGGTAATTCGCGGTCAGTTCTCCCCGGCTCCGCAGTGCCGGAGGCGGCAATCCTTCCCTGTAATTGGTTACCGCCGCCCAGCGGCCGTTACGGGTGACACCCAACCAGGTGCCACCCGCCTGCAAATCCCTTCCAGCCAGCATATCGGGGCATTCGGGCCACCAGTCTGCAGCCCGGGTTGGACGTCGATAATACTCATCGCGGTTGGCAACCAGAAGCAGCGGATAGTCCGGGTGTACTCCCCTGGCCAGGACGATAAGACACATGCGGCCTCAAACGATCCGACGGTCAGATCCCATATACTGCCGGAAAATCATTCGTCTTCCGTCACTTCCCGGTAACCGTCGGCATCCAGCAGTTCATCCAATTCCGAAGGGTCTGACAGGCGGATACGGAAAAACCAACCGTCGCCGTAGGGGGAAGCATTGACCGTTTCCGGCTGATCCTCAAGGGCATCGTTGACGGCGATAACTTCACCCGACACCGGGGTATAGATATCCGAGGCGGCCTTTACCGACTCCACCACTCCCGCCTCATCGCCGGCATCCAATTCCGCTCCCAGTTCCGGAAACTCGATATACACCACGTCCCCCAGACTTATCTGGGCATGATCGGTGATGCCGACAGTGACGGTGCCATCTCCCTCGTCCCGAACCCATTCGTGACTGTCAATATATTTAAGTTCTGCTGGAATCTCGCTCATGCTGGTGTCTCCATTTACACAATTCAATTGAATACTTTTTTACCCTTGCGGACAAAACAGGGCTTCACCACCCGTACCGGCACCCGCTTGCCGCGCATTTCCACCAGGCAGCTGTCCCCGGTTTCCGCGGGCACCCGGGCCAGGGCAATGGCATGGCCAAGGGTGGGTGAAAAAGTGCCGCTGGTGATCTCTCCGGTCTGCGCCGTTCCGGGCACGATGACCGTCTGGTGGGCGCGCAGCACACCCTTGCCTTCCAGCACCAGACCCACCAGCCTTTCGCCGGATCCAGCAAGACGTTGCTGTTCAAGGGCTTCGCGGCCGACAAACTGTCGATTAGTCGGCTCCCAGGCCAAGGTCCAGGCCATGTTCGCCTCCAGAGGCGAAACTGTTTCGTCCATGTCATTGCCATAGAGGTTCATACCGGCCTCGAGACGCAGGGTATCCCGGGCGGCCAGACCGGCGGGCATCACTCCGCCAGCGTAAAGTCGCATCCAGAATTCTGCCGCCTGTTCTCCAGGTAACATGATTTCCACTCCGTCTTCACCGGTGTAGCCGGTGCGGGCTATAAACCAGCGACCGACCTCGACACCGGAAAAGGCCGCCAGATGGTCTATGGCTGTTGCCGCCTGGTCGCAGACCAGGGACTTCACCCTGGCAACAGCCTCGGGACCCTGAATGGCAATCATCGCCAGGTCCGGACGTTCGACAATTTTGACGTCCTGGCCGGCTGCCTGTTGCCACATCCAGGCCAGGTCCTTGTCCCGAGTGGCGCAGTTAACCACCAGCCGGTAATTGCCGTCCTGCATGGCGTAGGCAATCAGATCGTCGATGACCCCGCCTTCATGATTGAGCATTGCCGAATACAGCGCCTTGCCGGCTGATTTCAATTTGTCGACATCATTGGCCAAGAGGATTCGCAGGTACTGCCTGGCACCGGTTCCGGTGATATCAACCACCGTCATGTGACTGACGTCAAACATGCCGCAGTGCTGTCGCACCCGATGATGCTCCTCGATCTGGGAACCGTAATGCAGGGGCATATCCCAGCCACCAAAATCGATGATTCTGGCGCCCAGGTCCCGATGCGCCTGATAGAGGGGGGTACGATTACCCATGGTTGACTCGCTCGTATGGACCTGAATGAGGCCGGGCATTTTAAACTGCCGGGCTGTCGCGGTCGAGACTGGCGTAAAGCCTGACTGCCAAGCCGCCATGGAACCTCAAGAGCAGATCACTGCCTGCTGAATGACGTGCTCAGAGCCCCATGGCCCTCCGGATCATCAGGTTTTTCAGCGGCAACAGCCGGTTGACTCGAGACATGCCCTCGTTGCGCAGGATCCTGATGGCGGGCAATTTCTGGCTAAACAGTCCCTTGAATGCTTCCATGGCCGCCATCATCGCCAGATTTTCCGGCTTGCGGCGCCGCTGATAGCGCCGCAGACAGGAAATATCGCCGGGGGAAAGGCCCCGGCCCAGGCCTCGGCAGACCTCTTCGACCAACACGGCAATATCCTGAATTCCCAGATTCACTCCCTGGCCGGCCAGGGGGTGAATGCTGTGGGCGGCGTCTCCCACCAGGGCGATCCCGGGCAACACGTAATCAACGGCGTGGCGCTGTACCAGGGGGATACTGAACCGTTCGGCTACGGACTCGACTTCACCCAGAGCAAACTCGCTGGCACGGGTCAGTTCCCGGCAAAATGCGTCTTCATTCAGAGTCATCAATCGCCTGGCTTCAGCTTCCTCCTGGGACCAGACAATGGAAATCTGATGACAATCGCCATCAACTTCCCGCAATGGCAGAAAGGCCAGGGGACCCGATGCCATGAACCATTGCCTTGCGGTATAGCCGTGGGGCATTGCGGTGCGAATGGTGGTGACGATGGCCCGGTGCCTGTACTCCCAGCTGCGCAATCTGAAGCCGGCCATGGTCCTGATCTGCGAACCGGCCCCGTCGGCTGCCACCAGCAGATCGGTTTCCAGGTATTCACCGGAGGCCAGCCGAATCTGCACAGGACTTCTATCCGCTGCGGCCCGGGCGCCTGTACCGCCCCTGTTGACCTGGTCCAGGTCAACGTTACCGTTATCAAACCCCTCAACACCGACAATGCGTGCCGGACAGCGCATTTCAATATTGTCCAACCGGTCAACCACATCCAGCAGCGCCTTCAAGGCAATACTGTTTTCGACGATATGGCCGAGATTTGACTGGTGAACGTCGGCGCAATCGAATTCAATCAGACCGGTGCCCTCACCGTCTCTCACCGACATTCGCGTGTAAGGACAATAGCGCTGCCCAACGATTGCCTTCCAGGCGCCGGTTTTTTCAAGCAACTGCCGTGTCGCCTCGGTAACCGCCACCACGCGCGGATCAAAACTGCCTGCCGGTGGCAGGCCCGAGAAGGGTCTGGCTTCCAGCAACGCTATTTTCAGGTTCCGTCCCCGGGGATTTTGCGCCAACAGCACCGCGGCGGCAGCGCCCACCAGTCCGGCGCCGGCAATCAGCAGATCAAACCGGTTGTTCATTGATTTTCACCGAGGCGTTGGCCAGTCCGGCCCCGAACCTGGCAAATTGCTGGCGCAGGTCGGGAACCAGATCAAGGGCAATCAGTCCCATGTTGCGGCCGGCAGCCAGAGGCAATCGCCGGCTGCCAAAAAGGGCCGGCAATCGGTCGCTGAAGAAAATGGTACGATCCTGGTCGGCGCTCTGGCGCTGGCTGTACTGCTGCAGCAGACCCAGATCGCCCGGGGGCAAATTCACCTGCCTGCCGCCATTGAGCACCTCGGCCAGCCGTGCCACGTCCCGCAGCGCCAGGTTGAAACCCTGTCCGGCTACCGGGTGCAAAAAGTGGGCGGCATTGCCCACCACTACCAGGTGGCGCCGCACCTGTTCCGTGGCAATCATCAGCTTCAGCGGGTAGAAATGGCGTCTGCCGGCGTGCAGAAAGCTTCCTGCCCGGTAGCCAAAACGCCGATGCAATTGCTCCAGGAATTCCACTTCCTTCAGGTCCTGAATGGTCCTGGCCTGATCAGGGGGCAGGGTCCAGACCAGGGCCGCCCGGTGCTGCCCCTCAAGGTCTGGCAACGGCAACAGCGCCATGGGTCCCCAGTCGGTAAAGCGTTCGTAGGCTATGCCTCGATGGCGGTGCCGGAGACCGATATTGGCTATCAGTGCTTGCTGGCCGTAGTCCCGGATGCGCGTGGCAATACCACAGTGTTTTAGCAGTGCTGATTCGGCACCATCAGCCACTACTGCCAGCCCGGCCTTGCAGCTTTGGCCCGCCATCGACAGCAGCATGGCATCCGGCAACGGCTGCAGCCCCTCGACGGTTACCGGCGCCAGCAATTGCACATTGGCCATGGCCTCGACGGCCGCCTTCAGGACTGCCCCCAGCCTCGGGTTTTCCACCACATAACCGAGTCCGGCAATGCCGGTCTGCTCGGCATCGATGCGGGTAACCCCGGGGTGGCCGCGATCAGAGACGTGAATAGCCGCAATCGGCTCGGCGATGGACTCCAGTTGGTGCCAGATACCCGCCTGAGAATAAATCACCCTGGAGCTTTCCGAAAGCGCTGTCGACCTGGCGTCGAAACCCGGACTCAAGGGGGTCGCACCTGGCGCGACGTCGCGATTTGCGGCTTCCAGCACCATCACCCGGCGTTCAGGCCGGGTCCTGCCCAGCAGCAACGCCAGACTGAGACCCACCATGCCGCCGCCGACAATGGCGACGTCAGTGCTTGAGGGAATAGCTATTCCGCCCATCAGCCGGCCATGAGCCGTTCAATGTCTTTGATTTCCTTTGGAACCCCTGAGGTCAGCACCTCCACACCGGCGCTGGTTATGGCGACGTCGTCTTCAATGCGGATGCCGATACCACGCCATTTTTTGGCCACCCTCGGGTTGTCCGGAGCCACATAGATGCCGGGTTCAACCGTCATTACCATGCCTGGTTCCAGCAGGCGCCAGCTGTGATCCACCTTGTAAGCACCGACATCGTGCACATCCATACCCAGCCAGTGCCCGGCCCGGTGCATGTAAAATTCCCGGTAAGCGCCGGATTCCACCAGTTCCGGCACACTGCCCTTGAGCAGCCCCAGTTGCGCCAGGCCTCGGGTAATCACTTCCACCGTGGCATCGTGGGCATCATTCCAGTAGCCATTCGCCCGCACCCTGCCAATGGCTTCAAGCTGGGCATCCAGCACAATCTGGTACAGGGCGCCCTGTTCGGGGCTGAACCTGCCATTGACCGGAAAAGTGCGGGTGATATCTGCCGCATAACCCTGGTACTCACAGCCGGCATCGATCAGCACCAGTTCACCGTCCCTGAGGCTTCCGCCGTTTTCCACATAATGGAGAATGCAGCCGTTGGCGCCGGCGCCAACAATGGAACTGTAGGCCGGGAAGCTGGCGCCGGCCATGGCAAACTCGTGCTCGATCTCTGCCTGCAACTGGTATTCCCGAAGGCCTGGGCGACAGGCCCCCATTGCCCGGCAGTGGGCCCTGGCGGATATGCTGGCTGACTCCCGCATCAGCTTGAGTTCACCGGCGCTCTTGAACAGACGCATCTCGTGAAGCAGGTGGTCCAGGTCAACAAACTCGGCGGGGGGGCTGGCACCGGTGCGCGCTCGGCTGCGAATATCGTTGATCCAGCCCGTCAGATGCCGATCGAACTCCTGATCCTTGCCCACGGCATAGTAGACCCGTTGCTTGTCTTCAAGCAGTCCGGGCAGAATTTCGTCAATATCCCCTATGGGAAAAGCGTCATCCGCACCATACCGCTCACAGGCGCCTGCGGGACCGGCACGGTAGCCGTCCCAGATTTCCCGGGCCGGGTCACGATCGCGACAGAACAGGACAAATTCACCCTGCTCCCGCCCGGGAATCAGCACCAGGGCCGCTTCCGGCTCAGGAAAACCGGTCAAATACTGGAAATCACTGTCCTGGCGAAAGGGGAAATGAGTGTCGCGGCTCCGGGTCCGCTCCGGGGCGGCGGTAATGATGGCTATGCTGTCCTCTGCCATGAGAGACATCAGGTCCCGCCGACGGCGGTCATATTCACTGGAAGAAATCATCAGTTTCCTGCCTTGTGGTTGTCAGTGCAGCACCTGGTGCCGGTCGACGCCGGCAAGCTCGGCATGAACCAGCATCACCGCCACTCGCACGTACTCTGTCAGTTCCATGAAGTCCCTTTCATCCTCCTCAGCAACATCGTCGTCGAAACCGGCCTGTGTGATGGCCATGAAATCCTCGAGGGTAGCAGCTACTTCATCACTGATCGGCGTTTCATTCGACAGTCCGGAGTCGCCGAGACCACTGATAAATCCCTGACACCACTCACCCAGAGCCGATACCCTGGAGGCCAGTTCGGCGTCATCAGCCGGCAACAGGGGCTGGAAAGCCAGAAGGCCGTCATTAAATCGGGCCAGGCTGTACCGGTAGAGGTCCAGCAGAGGCTCAAGCAGGTTGTCGATAATTTCCTCCTCGCAACCCAGACTCTCCAACATGGCTTGCTTGAAGCCGGTTCCCTCCAGGTGCTGACCGCCGGCAATGCGACCGCAGAGCATGCCGTGTACGTCCGCGGCCGTTTCATCCAGATGTTCGATTCGAAACAGCTCCGTCAATTGTTCATAGTTCATCGAAAGCTCGAAGGGCAAAAGTGTGCATCGTATCACTGTGACAGGGACAAGTTCATCCCAACATCCGCCATTGGAAAAAACCTTTTCTGATAGATAGGGTAAGCTGGCTTTCCTCGAAGCGGACTTAATATTTATTGACCCTCTACGAAGGGCACAATATAGTTCACCTGAGCCAAAAGCCAACTTCATATGAACCCTGAATCCTTCAAGAACTTCGAGCATAAGGTCGATCGCCTTGTCGAACTGCTGGATCGACTGCAATCGGAAAACCGCGTGCTTCGTGAGCGCGAGTCCAACCTGCTTCGGGAACGGAGCAAACTGCTGGAAAAGAACGAATTGGCCCGCGCCAAGGTTGACAGCATGATCAACCGTCTCAAAAGTCTCAATACGGAAAGTTAATCGATGCCCAACATGGTTGCCATCAACATCATGGACAAGGAATATCAGGTCAGCTGCCCCCCGGAGGAACAGCAGGCATTGATAAATTCAGCCAGGGTCCTCGATCGGCGCATGCGTGAAATTCGCAAGACCGGCAGCGTCATCGGCCTCGAGCGTATTGCGGTAATGGCCGCCCTTAACCTGTCATACGACCTGCTCAACGCCGAGTCCAGGGTACAGGAAGCAGAGGCCCAGAACAGGGATCTCAGCCGCCTTGATGTCAAACTCGAAAAAGCGTTACAGGGTATCGAACAGCCCGAACTTTAGGGCCTGTTAACCCATTAGTGTTTTCAGGCCCTAAAGATCGGGCAAGCTTAAACAGACTCCCGGAACCCACCGTCCCGGTGCGTCCATACAAACTTCTCTGCTATGTCCGCCCACCTGCGGTATAATGTAAGCCACCCTGGCATGTTTGCCAGTCAATTAGTCCTTGAGCCGATAAATCATCAACCGGGGGCTTCATGTAGCGCTGTTGCGCATGTCCGCCAGACGGAAAGCCTGATGCACTGCCGGAGCCACCACCTTGAACCACTGGGTTCAAGGCCAGCATGACAGCGGCATTGCCGGGGTTTTTTACCACCGTCCTTTCAAAATACTATTTGCACAAGCCTGATCATACGGTTTTGCGTATTCCACAGAACGATTTCATGCAGCAGGACCGACAGGCTATCCGCAGGCGCAACCGCGAACGAAGGCGTACCCTGGAACCCGATGATCAGCGCCATCGGGCCAGTGCCCTTACGGCAATACTGACCACCAACAACCTGTTCCTTCACAGCCACCGGCTGGCGTTTTACTGGCCCAGCGATGGCGAGTTGGATCCCCGAGAGGTCCTGGCCATCGCCCAGGCAGCGGGCAAGCGCTGTTATCTGCCGGTTCTGCACCCACTGCAAATGGGGCATCTGCATTTTGTCGACTATGGACCGGAAACAGTCTTGACCTGCAATCGCTACGGCATTGCCGAGCCCGACCTCCGGGGCGTGGCACCGACGCCACCCTGGGCGCTGGACATCATATTTCTGCCACTGGTGGCCTTTGATCGCCAGGGCAATCGTCTGGGCATGGGCGCCGGTTTCTACGACCGGACACTGGCGAATATTGGTCGATCCTCAAGCAAAAAGCCGGCGCTGATCGGTGTCGCCCACGCCTTTCAGGAAGTAGCCCAGCTGACGCCCTGCCCCTGGGACGTGCCCCTGCACGGCATTGCCACCGAAAAAGAATTTATCCTTATCTGACCCAACCCCACTGGAAGTTTTCATGCGCAAGACCAAAATCATCTGCACCATCGGCCCGGCCACCAGCTCCTTTGACATGCTGGAAAAACTGGCCAACGCCGGCATGAACGTCATTCGTCTGAACATGTCCCACGGCGAGCACAGCGTCTGCGCAGGCATTATCAAGTCAATTCGCACCCTCAACCGCAAGGTCAAACACCCTATCGCCGTCCTGATCGATACCCAGGGTCCGGAAATTCGCACCGGCGACCTGAGCAACGATCTGAACCTTAAAGCCGGAGATATCATTTCCGTGGTCGCCCGGGGTGAGGCGGACGTTGAATCCAGCTCGATCCGTATCAATTACGAAGACCTGATCAACGATGTCAATGTCGGCGATAAAATCACCGTCGATAACGGCCTGATCAACCTGGCGGTTCTGAGCAAGCAGGATCGGACCATGCAGTGCCAGGTCATTGACGGCGGTGTACTCAAAAGCAAGCGACACGTCAATCTTCCGGGTATTCGGGTCAATCTGCCGGCGATTACTGAGAAAGATCGCCGTGACCTGGCCTTCGCCGTCGAACAGGAAGTCGATTTTATCGCCCTGTCCTTTGTCCGCAGCCCCGATGACATTCGCGAACTGAAAACCCTGCTCGGCCCCAAGGCGGATAAAATCAAGGTGATCGCCAAAATCGAGGACCAGGAGGGTGTTACCAATCTGGACCAAATTATCGCCGAGGCCGATGGCGTCATGGTCGCTCGAGGCGACCTCGGCGTCGAAATTCCCATTGAATTTCTGCCCCGGGTCCAGCGTCGTATCATTCGCCAGTGCGCTATTCACGGCAAGAGAGTCATTGTCGCCACTCACATGCTGGAATCGATGATCGAGCACCCGATGCCGACCCGGGCCGAAGTCACCGACGTCGCCAATGCCGTCTACGAGGAAGCGGATGCAATCATGCTGTCCGGTGAAACCTCGGTGGGCAAATACCCGGTTAAATGCGTGGAAATGCTGGACCGGATTGCCCGCTCCATCGAAAGCGCCAGGGGCCTGAGATTCACCGATGATCTGGTCCTGAACGATGACAAGCAGGAAATCGCCGCTGCCGCCGTCAGACTGGCGGAATCCCTGGATGCCAAGGCCATTATCGTACCCACTCGTCGGGGACTGATGGCCAATCTGGTCACCAATTGCCACCCCCACAAATCCGTGGTCTGCGCCTTTACCAACGACAGTCGCACCCGCCGGCAGTTGGTGTTGAACCGCAACGTTCTCAGTTACCGGATCGACTTCAGTTCCGACCCCGAAAAAACCCTGGGACACGCGGCCCGGATACTGATAAGCCGCGAGGAATTCTCGCCCCGGGACAAGGTGGTGGTACTGTCTGACGCTCTCTCCGGGGCCGGCATCGAGGCTATCCAGATTCGACAGCTGAGCCATCTTCTGGAACATAACCCCCTGCAGGACAGCGACAAATAGATTCTTGGCAGGCTGTTGAAAACAGGGTTTTTCAACAGCCCTGTATATCAAAAATCGTGTGGTTTGGGGCTCAGGCGTGGTAGAGCAACACAGGCTTGGTGTGCCATACCGTTGGCAGCATGGGCCACGGGACCGGTCCGTGAATGCTTGCGTCCCGGCAAGCCGATGGCTTTACCGGTTATTTCAGGAAATAGCGGTAGGCCGGATTGTCTGTTTCCTCGCTGTAGGCATAGCCCAGTTCATCGAGAAACGCCGGGAAGACTCTGCGCTCGCCGGCCACAGCCTCCATGCCCACCAGCACCCGGCCAAAGGCAGCACCGTGATTCCGGTAGTGAAACATCGAAATATTCCAGTGCCCGCCCAGGCGGGTGAGAAAATCCAGCAGCGCACCCGGTCGCTCGGGAAATTCAAACCGGTAGACCACCTCTTCGGCGACACCTCCGGCCCGCCCGCCCACCATGTGGCGAATATGCAGCTTGGCCATTTCATTTTCCGTCATATCGACCACCGGATAGCCCCGATCCCGTAATTGTTGCACCAGATCCTGCCGGTCGGCGTCGGATTCCACCCGCAGGCCGACGAAGATATGCGCCTGTTGAGGATCGCCCATTCGGTAGTTGAATTCAGTAATCATGCGCCGGTGCAGGGCCTGGCAGAATTGCAGAAAGCTGCCTGGAACCTCGGGGATGGTCACTGCCAGCACCGCCTCGCGCTTTTCACCAGTTTCTGTGCGTTCGGAGATATAGCGCAGGCGATCAAAATTAATATTGGCACCGCTGTCGATAGCCACCAGTGTTTTTCCTTTCCATCCTTTTTGTATTACATACTTTTTCAGCCCGGCCACCGCCAGGGCGCCGGCGGGTTCGGCAATGGAGCGGGTATCCTCGAAAATATCCTTGATGGCAGCGCTGATCTCGTCAGCATTGACAGTGATGGCATCATCCAGTGTCTGCCTCAGCACGCGAAACGTTTCCTTGCCCACCTGCGCCACGGCGGCGCCATCGGCAAAAATACCGACCTGCTTCAATTTGACCCGGCGACCGCGGTCCAGTGCCGCCGCCAGGCAGGCGGCGTCATCTGGCTCCACGGCGATAATTTTTACTTCCGGGCGCACGTACCTGATAAAGGCTGCGACACCGGCACAGAGACCGCCGCCACCGACGCAGACAAACACCGCATCCAGGGGGCCAGCCACCTGCCTCAGGATTTCCATACCGACAGTCCCTTGGCCGGCGATGACATCGCGATCGTCAAAGGGATGGATATAGACCAGTTGCTTGTCGTTTTTGAGGATCATCGCCTGCCGGGCAGCGGCATCGTAGTTGTCACCGGTCAGGATCACCCGGGCGCCGAGAGATCGCACGGCGTCAACCTTGATCTGCGGCGTGGTGCGGGGCATGACGATGGTGGCATTGACGCCCAGCTTTCTGGCCGCCAGCGCCACACCCTGTGCATGGTTGCCCGCAGAGGCAGCTATGACCCCCCGCGCTCTCTCAGCGTCTGTGAGCTTGAGCATCCGGTTGTAGGCGCCGCGAATCTTGAAAGAAAATACCGGTTGCAAATCCTCCCGCTTCAGCAGGATCCTGTTGTCCAGTCGCCGACTCAGCTGCATTGCCTCGTCCACCGGCGTTTCCTTTACCAGGTCATAGATATTGGCGTTGAGTATCCGCTTGACGTATTGTTCGGACACAGGTTGGATTCTCCGGCCTCGTCGGGCGGACCACCTTACCGGTGGCTGTCAGTGAGGGCTTTCCCGCGTGAGTGTGTCCGTATGGTAGTTACTCACCGCGCAATCCGCCAGCGACAGTGAACATTACGGCCCGGACAGGTACTGGATCAGTAAAATTATGCAACCGGCGGTTTCCTTTTGCGTTGCCGCGACTACAATGCAGCCTTTGAATTTTGCCTTCGGGCTCCCGAAGTACTCCAAAGGAATGCCAGTGACCAACAGTTTTCATCCGCCGTCGAGAACTCTCATGGGCCCGGGTCCGTCGGATATTCATCCGCGCGTACTGTCGGCCCTTTCCCGGCCCACAATCGGTCACCTGGATCCGGCATTCATCGCCATGATGGATGAGATCAAGAGCCTGCTGCAATATGCCTTTCAGACAGACAATCCCCTGACCATTCCGGTATCGGCGCCGGGATCGGCGGGCATGGAGTCCTGTTTCGTCAACCTGATCGAACCTGGCGACAAGGTCATAGTCTGCCAGAATGGTGTCTTTGGCGGCCGGATGAGAGAAAACGTCGAGCGCTGTGGCGCCGCGGCGGTAATGGTTGCCAACCCCTGGGGTAAGCCAGTCGATCCCCAGGCTGTCGAAGATACCCTAAAGGCTCACCCGGATGCCGCCGCCCTGGCGTTTGTCCATGCCGAAACCTCAACCGGCGCCGCCTCCGATACCAGAACCCTGTGCGAACTGGCCCGGCAATATGGCTGCCTCAGCATTGTCGACGCCGTCACCTCACTGGCTGGAATCGAACTGCGCGTCGACCAGTGGGGTATCGACGCCGTTTATTCAGGCACCCAGAAATGTCTGTCATGTGTTCCCGGCATTTCGCCGGTCAGTTTCAGCGATCGGGCCACCTATCGCATCAAAAACCGCAAAAGCAAAGTCCAGAGCTGGTTCCTGGATATGAACCTGGTGATGGGCTACTGGGGCACCGGCGGCAAAAGAGCCTATCACCACACGGCTCCCATTAACCCACTCTACGCCCTGCACGAAGCCCTGGTGATGCTGGAAGAGGAGGGGCTGGAGCAATCCTGGAACCGTCACCAACAGAATCACCGGGCACTGGCGGCCGGCCTGGAGGCCATGGGCATCAGTTTTCTGGTAGATGAGCCCTATCGGTTGCCACAGCTCAATGCGGTCTGGATTCCGGAGGGTGTTGACGATGCTGCCGTGCGCTCGACTTTGTTACAGGATTTCAACCTGGAAATCGGCGCCGGCCTTGGCGAATACGCCGGGAGGGTCTGGCGAATTGGACTGATGGGTTACGCCAGCCGTAAGCAGAATGTCCTGCAGTGTCTGTCAGCGCTGGAAGCCGTTCTGGCCGCTGCGGGCGCTCCCATCTATACCGGCGTCGCTGTGGCGGCCGCCAACCGGGAATTTACTTCGACCTGAGTAGCGCCAACTTCAGCAGGAACGCTGCCGGCAACATTTATTTCCGGAGCCCCCGGTTTTGACATGCCTGCGAGCCATTTACTGCAACAGTCATCGACGGACGATTCTGCACGCTGATTTCCCCTAAAGCCTTCCGATTCAGAATTTCCGGCCCGCACCGGCCGCGAAAGCAAACGAAAGGCGCTACCGTTGTTCAGGTGTTCAAGCAACCCAGCTAACCTGGCCCCTCTCCACAGACATTCGACTATTGACTTCCCCGAGGAGTCAAGTCGCCATTAAAGGTTGTGCCGCTTCTCGAACCGGTGCACATAGGGTCAAAAAAATGTCGGTACGCATTTGACAACACCGGCTGACACCAGCAGACTGACTGGCATCCAGTCCAATAGGAGGATCGCCCACTCGAAAAGTCCCAAGTGCAAATCGCATCACCACATTAACTTCAGTACCTGCTTCTACTCACAAGGAACTTGTTAATTATGGCGAGAAAAGCTCACTCAAGACGCACAAAATACCCTCAAACAGACGACTCAGGACTCAGAGACAGCAGAAAGAAAAGGTACCGACACCGAGACACCGCAGAAATAGTTGATATCAACGCCCGCGCGCAACATCTGGGCACAGCCTACTCTCCCCAACGCATCACACAACCGCTTCACCCCAGGACTCCCGCCCAGCACAAGTACATCGTCGCCATTCTCAACAACAGCCTCACCTTTGGCATCGGCCCTGCCGGCACCGGCAAGAGCTATTGTGCCGGCGCGCTGGCGGCTGAGGCGCTGGAGTCGGGACAGATCGAGCGCATCATTCTTACCCGTCCCGCCGTTGAAGCCGGGGAAAATCTCGGCTTTCTGCCCGGGGCTCTGGACGAGAAGTTCTCGGTCTATATCGACGCCTTTCGGGATATTCTCAACGAGCGCCTTGGCGCCGGCACGGTTGACTACTGCCTGCGTCATGGTCGTATAGTCGCCGCCCCACTGGCTTTTATGCGGGGCAAGACCTTCAACAGCAAGACTTTCGTAATTCTCGACGAGGCCCAGAACACCACACCGGCACAGATGAAAATGTTTCTGACCCGCATTGGTGACAATTGCCGGGTGGTGATTAACGGCGATATTGAACAGAGCGATATCCGCGGCCACAACGGCCTGTCAGATGCCCTCGGACGCCTCAACGGTCTGCCCGGCGTCTATATCCACAGGTTCGAGCGCAATGATATCGTTCGTAGCGGCCTGGTCAGAGACATCATCGACCGCTACGAGGTAACCGGCATGGACCCCGATCAGTGAACCGCGGTTGTCCCGGAATGGATCTGCAACCGATGACCTGAAAATGATGTCCGGCGTAATAAGCTATCGACAGCGACAGATTATTACGCCGGAGTTTTAAAGCCAAAACAGGTAGTCAATCCGGTGGTCAATTGTCCCAGGGGCGGAGCCGGGTCTGAGAGCTGACAAGATCTTTCGCCACAGCCGTTATGGCGAAACGCTGCCAATACAGCCACGATGAACCTTCCCGGCATCCGGAACCGGCGTGCTATTATTGGACACAATCTGATCGATATTCCGCTTTCGCCCCCAACGGCGCAAGGGCTGATCTGGTGGCATGCGAGCAAGGTAACAAATGGCAAAAGCGAACAAGGTCTTTGTCCCTCTGAATATTGCGGTGCTGACCGTCTCTGACAGTCGAACCCTCGAAACCGATACTTCCGGCCAGCTGCTGGTGGAGCGATTGCAGGATGCCGGTCACCGACTGGCGGCCCGATCACTGGTGGCCGACGATATCTACCAGTTGCGTGCCGAGGTATCCAGCTGGATTGCCGACCCCGGTGTTCAGGCTGTGCTGGTCACCGGCGGCACCGGCTTTACTGACCGGGACTCGACGCCTGAAGCGCTGATGCCCCTGTTTGACAAGCAAATTGAGGGCTTTGGCGAAATTTTCCGGCATTTTTCCCTGGCGGAAATCGGCACCTCCAGCCTGCAATCAAGGGCGGTGGCCGGCATCGCCAACCATACGGTGGTGTTCTGCATGCCGGGATCCACCAATGCCTGTCGTACGGCCTGGGACCGAATCCTGGGGGAACAACTGGACAATCGCACCAGGCCCTGCAATTTCTTACCGCACCTGCGTTTTTCCCAAGAGTGCGACAGCCGCCACCCGACCCACGATTGAACCGGCCCATACGGGGTCAACCCCACCTGCCACGTCGAAAAGGAAATCCCGATGAAAGGATCTAGTTCAGCGGGACTGAAGACTGTCGAAGCCGCCATCGAGCAGATGCTGGGAGGGGCTTCGCCGATCACTGAAAGCGAGTCCATTTTCCTGGAGCGGGCCCTGGGCCGGGTGCTGGCTCAGGACCAGCAAGCGCTGGTGGACGTACCCCCCGCCGACAACAGCGCCATGGATGGTTTTGCCCTGAACAGCGCCGATTGCCGGGGCGGGGCCGAAACCACCCTGACTATCAGCCAGCGCCTGCCTGCGGGCACTGCGCCTGCGCCACTGCAACCCGGCACCGCTGCCCGCATATTTACCGGAGCTGCCATCCCCGCCGGCGCCGATGCCGTGGTTATCCAGGAAAACTGCCGCTGGCAACAGGGGCGGGTGGCCATCACCGGCGCTGTCGAGCCGGGCGCCAATATTCGTCCTCGCGGCCAGGACATCCTTCGAGGTGCCACCCTGTTGCGCCGCGGCCACCGGTTGCGGCCACAGGATATGGGACTTCTGGCATCGGCAGGCATGGGCAGAATTGCAGTCTATCGCCCGATCCGAGTCGCTTTTTTCTCGACCGGAGACGAGCTCGTTGAGCCAGGTCAGCCCCTTGCCCCCGGGCAGATCTATAATTCAAACCGATTTACCCTGGCAGGTATGCTCGATGCCCTGGGCATGGAAAAGCTCGACCTGGGCATTGTGCCGGACTCACCGGCTGCCACTGAAAAGATACTCAGGCAAGGGGCGGCCGAAGCTGACTGCATCCTCAGCAGCGGCGGCGTCTCTGTCGGCGAGGAGGATCACGTCAAGTCCAGTGTCGAGAAACTGGGCAGTCTGACGCTCTGGAAACTGGCGATCAAGCCAGGCAAGCCCCTTGCCTTCGGCCAGGTTCTGGGCGTGCCCTTTATCGGACTTCCGGGCAACCCCGCCTCGGTATTTGTTACTTTTGCCATTGTTGCCCGCCCGTTCCTGCTGAAATTGCAGGGTCAGGGCGAGGTGCTGCCCAACTCCCTGGTCGTGCGGGCAAGGTTCAGCCGCCCGGGGCCGGCAAAACGGCAGGAGTATCTTCGTGCCCGGCTTGTGGTCAATGCCGATGGCGGCCTGTGGGCGGAACTTAGTGGCAACCAGAGCAGCGGCATTCTGTCCACCGCCAGCGTTGGCAATGGCTTCGCCGTGCACCGACTTGGACAGAGTGTCGCCGAGGGGGACAACATTCCTTTCCTGCCCTACAGCGCGCTCTGGTCATGACCGCAAACGGCTGATCCCAGTTCACGTCCGGCGCTATAATTTGAGGTCTATCGCTTCATCAAGTGTCCGGCTGTCTTCTGTTAAATCCGAGGCACCTGCCGTTCTGAATTCTTTTCAATCGAACCCTTAATTTTGGAGAAAACCATGGCCCCCGCCATCCCTCAACAATCCGAACGCAACCTGTTTCTGCAACTCTTTTGCTCACTGATCGGTTGCTGCGCCCTGCTTTCCCCCATGGCATGCACCTGGGTCAACGTCACGCCGGAAGCCGAACAGGTGGCTATCGTTCCCGCAGGCAGGGTTCAGGACTGCAGAAAGGCAGGCACAACCACCACCTCGGTCAAGGCAAGTGTTGTCGGCATTTCCCGCAATCGTGACAAGGTATTGTCTGAACTGGATGCACTTGCCCAACTGGAAGCCGTAAATATCGGCGCCAACACGCTGGTACGTGAAATCGAGCGAGAGAACTCAGCCACCTATTCGGCGTACACATGCCCCTGACAGTTCCAGTCAATTTTGCTACCGGCAGTCGACTGCTGAGCTGACATTCCGTGCGCAGGCAGTGCCGGGAAATCGGTAGGCAAACTTCTGCGGGGCAATGAATATCCGGAGGTGATGCCCCGGGCTACTGTGCTATTCTTGGGTACGGAGCTGAAAACTTGTACTAACAACAATTAACAGGTACAGCCATGTTCGAATCCCTTGATGCCCTGACACTGGCGAGATTGCAATTCGCCTTTACGGTCTGTTTTCACATCATTTTTCCGGCCTTTTCCATTGGCCTTGCCAGCTATCTGGCGGTTCTTGAAGGCCTGCACCTGAAAACCGGCCGCCAGGTCTACTCCGACCTGTTCAACTACTGGATCAAGATTTTTGCCGTTGTCTTTGGCATGGGGGTGGTATCCGGCCTGGTGATGAGTTACCAGTTCGGCACCAACTGGTCGGTATTCTCCGACAAGATCGGCCCCGTACTCGGCCCCGTCATCGGTTACGAGGTGCTGACCGCGTTCTTCCTGGAAGCCGGCTTTCTCGGCGTCATGCTTTTCGGCCGCCAGCGGGTCGGGCCCGGATTGCATTACTTCTCGACGCTGATGGTAGCCGTCGGCACGCTGATCAGTGCCTTCTGGATTCTCTCGGCTAACAGTTGGATGCAGACACCGGCCGGTTATGGCATCAATGATCAGGGGCAGTTCATCACCGAGTCCTGGATGGAGGTAATTTTCAATCCTTCCTTTCCCTATCGCCTGGTACACATGGTATTGGCGGCCTATCTGACCACATCCTTTGTTGTCGGCGCTGTCGGCGCCTACCATTTGCTTCGAACCCCCGAAAACACCGGAGCCCGGGTAATGTTCTCCATGGCCATGTGGATGGCAACCCTGGTGGCGCCCATTCAGATCATTGCAGGAGATTTTCACGGCCTGAACACCATAGAACATCAGCCGGCCAAAGTGGCCGCCATGGAGGGGCACTTCGACAGTCACGAGGGTGCACCCCTGATCCTGTTCGGGATGCCTGACATGGAGGCAGCGGAAACCAGGTACGCCCTGGAAATTCCGAAACTGGGCAGTTTGATACTGACCCACCACATTGATGGCAAGGTCCGCGGCCTGAAAGAGTGGCCCCGGGAGGACTGGCCACCTGTACCCATCGTGTTCTGGTCGTTTCGCATCATGGTGGCACTGGGCATGCTGATGGCCCTTACCGGCATTATTTCCCTGTTTCTCAGAGCCAGGGGCCGCCTTTACAATCAACCCGCCTTTCTGCGGCTGGCCACCTGGATGGCGCCGACGGGTTTCATCGCTGTTCTGGCCGGATGGATCACCACGGAGGTAGGTCGCCAACCCTATACCGTTTACGGCCTGTTGCGCACCAGCGAATCGGTATCTCCCATTGCCGCCCCCGGGGTATTCGGCTCCCTGCTGGCCTTTGTCGTGGTCTACATCGCAGTATTTGGCGCGGGGGTTTTCTACGTTCTGAGGAAAATGTCCGCACCGCCGGTGGACAACGAACCGGCCATCGAAACCGGAGTGCCGGAAATGGTCGCAGCAGCAGCGGCCTCCATCCCCTCACCCAAACCCAAGTCCGCGGAGGGTTAAGCCATGGATTACGCACTCTTCTGGGCTGTCCTTATCGCAGTTGCCGTGTTCGCCTACGTTGTCCTCGACGGCTTTGACCTGGGCGTCGCCATGCTTTTCGCCGTATTCAAGGACCCGGAGGAACGGAACCATATGGTCAACACCGTGGCGCCGGTCTGGGACGGCAATGAAACCTGGCTGATCCTCGGCGGCGGCGGTCTGTTCGCCGTCTTTCCCCTGGCCTATGCCATCCTTATGCCGGCTCTCTATGTCCCGATTATTGTCATGTTACTGGGACTGGTATTCAGGGGGGTTGCCTTCGAGTTCCGGTTCACGACCACCCGGGGCAAGTTTGTCTGGGACTGGAGTTTCTTTCTGGGGTCCCTGGCAGCGGCTTTTTCACAGGGCATCAT
>QJWQ01000029.1 GCA_003235325.1 Gammaproteobacteria bacterium
GGGCTCCGCTTGTCGGGTTTCAATTACTAATCTCCCTTGTTGCAGGGGAATAAAAGCAAAAAATTTGCGTGGCCGGCGGATTATTTGTCATACAAATATAATGTCAATACGCCAGGCGACTCTCACTACCCAAAATTTTTTTGGCGCTTTACCGGCAAAGAGCCGGTATAGCGCCGGTAAAATATGTCTGACAGCTAACATTAACCCTGAAAAATAACCTAACACCCGGCGTAAGTCCACGATAAAAATTTCTTTGATCAATTTTTCAACAGGGTTGTATAATGTCATATTATATTATAATATTAGCTCACTCCGCAGTAAGACACAATATGTTCTGACTCTGGACCAACAATGAATTTGTGTGGAGGACACCCTATCGGGCAAGGGCCTGCATTTATCACCCCGTACCCGAAAAACCATTTTCTTCAGGGTATTAATCCAGCTTTTTTGGTCCAGCTGCCCGTACATGAATCAGTAGACATGGGCAGTCGGGGTATTTTCAACACATTCTTCAATTCACAACTGCAACCATTAATGGATCGCAACGATGAAATATAACAACTTGCTTCAACCATCCGTCATAGCTCTTTCCCTGCTTTCATTTGGAAACACGGCTATGGCGCAGAACCTACAGAATGAACAAACAGAGGCGGACAGCAATGACATTCAGGAGGTGGTCGTCACCGGCGTACGCTACAGTCTGTCTCAAGCTATTGATGTAAAACGCGACTCAATGCAGATTGTCGATGCAATCGTCGCCGAGGACCTTGGTAAGTTTCCGGATAACAACGTGGTCGAATCCATGCAGCGTATACCGGGTGTACAGACCACTGATCGCGGAGGCGGCGAAGTCAGCGGTGTCTCTATTCGAGGCCTCTCCGATGTCACCACCACCATCAACGGCCGCAATATATTCACAGACTCTGGTCGATCAGTTGCCCTGCAGGACATCCCTTCAACCCTGATCAACCGTGTCGATGTCTACAAGACCCGTTCTCCCGAGAATATTTCCCGGGGGATTGCCGGCCAGATTGACGTTCACACCAACCGGCCGTTCGACTTCGATGGTCTCAAGGTGGCGGCGGTGTTGCGCGGCATTCGTCAGGAACAGGCGGAAAAGAACGACCCCCAGGCGAGCCTCCTGGTCAGCAACCGCTGGGATCTGGACAATGCAGGGGAATTCGGGGCCTTGGTCAACGTGGCTTATACCCGCACCAACTATCGCGATATGGGTGCCAATGCCGGCGCATCTTTCCCATTTGAACCCCTGGACGGCACAACGCCATTGCGGCAAATCCCTCCTTCTGAAGGCTGGACTCCGGGTCTTGATCGCGGATTGCCTACTGCGCCCGGTTCGACCCTGAACATGAACCCGGATCAGGAATTTCTGCACTGGCGCGATGCCATGTTCAATTTCGATTTCAGGGGAGAGCGGGAGCGACCGGCGGCAAACATCGCCCTGCAGTGGGCCCCCAATGATCGTTCCGAGTACACCTACGAGACCTTCTACACCGGCTATCGGGTCGATGTTTACAACAGCCTCTGGTTCCAGTTCCTCAATGGCGCCTACGATCCGAACGACCCTGTTGAGATTTATCCTGATACCAACGTTATCAAGTCACGAACCATGACCGATGGCTTCAGCTTTACCAGTGGCGATATCTCCAAAGACCGCACGGACAGCTACCTGCACGCCTTGCGGGGCGAATGGCAGGTTGGCGATGCCTTGACCCTGGAATCCGAGGTGGTCTATCAGGAAAGTGACTTCGAGACCGACTTCTGGGGGCAGCGACTGGCACGAGTGGCTCCCGAGTTCTTCATCGATATCAATGGCGGTGGTGGTGTACCTTCCCTCGACTACGATCCTTCTGGCAGTGGCAGTGCAGCTACGGATCCAGCGGACCCGAGCAACTACTGGCTGGACTGGGCGTTCGACAGTGGAGAGCGCAGAAGCGGCGACGCCAGCACCTGGACCGTGGATGGCGACTACGACTTCGATCTGGGCTGGATCAACAAAATCAGCTTTGGTGTGCGCTGGGATAATCGAAGTGCCGAGGTCCGCACCAATGTGCTTGAGGCAGGTGGCCCGCAAAACAATCCTGAGACTGACGCGCCCTATGCTCTGGCCGATCTGGAAGGAATAGCAACCGCAGGCACCGATGAGTTCTTCAACGGCAGGAGCGGTGTCGTCCAGAGTTGGGCCGTGGCCGACGAGAGCTATGTCCGCTCAAATGTCGATTTCCTTCGCTCTACCGTGTATGGCTTTAATGCCCCGGTTTATGATCCGACTTTCGAGATCGACGAAACCCAGAAGGCGTTTTATGTCCAGGCCGATTTCGCGACTGAATTTGGCAACGGCAGTGTGCTGGACGGGAGATTCGGCTTTCGTTGGCTCGACGTGGAAACGGATATTTCAGCTCCCGGTGCAGACGGTCAATTCGTCGATGCCACCAATGCCAGCGACACCATCCTGCCCAGCCTGATGGTCCGCTGGGGCATCACAGAGGACCTGATGGCTCGTCTTAGCTACACCGAGACTTTCAACCTGCCAACATTTGCCGATCTGAACCCCTATATTCAGTACTTCCCCGATGTCACTGATATCGGCTACGGCACGGCCACCGGCGGCAACCCGGACCTGGATCCCGTGGAATCAGAGAATCTGGATATATCTCTTGAGTGGTATTTCGCCAAGGACAGCGTTCTGTATGCCACCTGGTTCAAACGCGACATCACCAACTTTATTACACCGTTCCGTAACGCCGTCGTTGTCGACGTGCCGAACGATGTACCGGATCGCGGGCCTTATACCTACATCCTCAGCCAACCGGACAATGCTGGTGAGGGTCAGCTGGACGGTTGGGAATTCGGTGTCACCTGGTTTCCGGAACTGGAGGGCTGGTTAAACGGCTTTGGTATCCAGGCAAGCTACACGCTCCTCGATTCGGAGCAGGAATTGCCGATTTTGGACCAACTGGGTAATGTCACCGGCACTGATACCGTATCAATCGGTGGTGTATCCGATAGTTCCTACAGTGCGATTCTGGCCTACGACCGGGGTGCTTTCAGCGGCAGACTGTCGTACTTCTGGCGAGAGGATTTTTACAACAACAACGAAGCGGCTCTGTTTGCTAATCCGTTGCAGGTATGGAGAGGCGAGGAAGAAAGTCTGGACCTCCAGTTCTCCTGGGATGTCAACGATCAGTGGACCCTGACCTTCGACGCCACCAATCTCACCGAGCCAACTTACCACTGGAACTACGGTGACGAACCGGAACTGTTTAATTTCCACAACTATATCTACAGCAGAACGTTCGCCCTGGGTGTTCGCTTCAGCATGTAGTGCTTGGTGCAGGACGGCCGGCGGATAATTTCATTCCGCCGGCCGGTCCAAAGCCAGATACTCGCACTGACACCCGCAATAGCCATTCAGCCTCGGACAATATCTCTCGCGAGCAGTTTGAAAGAGTTTCTCAACTGCGTCCTTCAGGCGGGTCTTTTCAGCAAACATTAATGTCCGCTGGGCTTAGCCCAATCAATTGTGGTGCTGGTGTTGCAATTAAAATACGGGTGGTCACCGGTGCGGGCTGTTGGCCAGCCGATATAGAACAGGGTTGAATTTCGGGGGCATTAAATGCGTGTCTTTAACGGCTTGGCTTTCTTGATATCTATCGTATTGTTCCTGACGGCCTGCGGCGGCGGAGGTGGCGGCGGCAGCAGTAGCAATGACGATGGCAATAATAATACGCCGCCACCAGATGCCGACCCTACGGCTCCTGTTTCCGCCAAGCCGACTGTGGATGGTTCGATGGTCTTCAATGATGTCGGGGTGCACGACCCTTCCGTGGTTCGCGCTGATGACGACACCTTCTATGTGGTCGGGTCACATCTGGCCATGGCCAAGTCACCGGACCTGGTTTCATGGGAGCTGGTTGCCACAGACGTTAACGATGCCAATCCGTTGTTTAACACCTACGCCTCGGAGATTGCCGAGGGCATTGATTATGTCGGCGGCTGGCAGGGCTCCTGGGCTTCGGACATCATCAAACTCGCCGATGGCCGCTGGTATTTTTACTACGATCACTGCGCTACCGCCGACGACGGCGAGTGTGATTGGCCGCGATCCTATCTGGGTGTCGCGGTTTCTGAGGATATCGAAGGACCCTACAGCGATCTCGGCATTTTTCTGTGGTCAGGACAGACTGACCAGGAAATCGCCAATGGCTATGGTGTTGGTTCCATCGTTTCCTTTGATCCTGTTGTCCATCCGAATGTCATTGACCCCACCGCGTTCCACGACAAGGACGGTGGCTTGTGGTTGGTATACGGGTCCTATTCGGGCGGTATTTTTGTACTCGAAATGGACCAATCGACCGGCAAGCCAAAACCGGGACAGGGCTACGGCACCCATGTTGCCGGCGGCTCCCATAGCGCAATAGAGGGTCCCTTTGTCCTCTATAGCCCGGAAACCGATTATTACTACCTGTTTACTTCGTTTGGTGGCTACGTCGCTGACGACGGCTATAACATGCGGGTTTCGAGATCCCGCAATCCAAACGGGCCCTTTGTCGACGCCGAGGGCAACGATATGATTCAGGCCCGTGGCAACTGGGAGAGTATCTCGCCCTACGGCGTCAAGATCATGGGGGGATTTGAATTTACTGCTGATATTGGCAACAAATCACCGGGGTGGGGTTATAAAGCACCGGGGCACAACTCGGCCTATTACGATGCGGACACCGGCAAACACATCCTGATTCATCATGCCCGGTTTCCCGGTCGCGGCGAGGCGCACGCCATTCGGGTTCACGAACTGTTCGTTACTGAAAGCGATTGGCCGGTGGCCTCACCGCAACGCTATGTTCCTCTGAGCGGAGACAATGTCGTCGGTGCGAACGAGGTCACGGGTCTGTATCAGTTCATTAACCACGGCAAGGATATCAATCGCACGCCAAAACAGAGCACCTATGTGCGGCTCGAGGCCGACGGGGCAATAACCGGTGACTCGACCGGCCAGTACGCTCTGTCTACAACTGGAGGCACTGAAATATCGTTGACAATAGACGGGCTGGATTACGAAGGTGTAGTGCAGTGGCAATGGGATGACCCCGGGCAGAGGTTGACGCCGGTAGTCTCGGCCCTCGCATCAACCGGTGAAACCATCTGGTTAAGCCAGGTACCGGATTTAGATACGTCAACGGTCCTGGCTTCTATTGTTGACACTTTCGACATTCCGCAAAAATTGACCGGCGACAGTATTGAATTACCCACCCTGGGTACGCGCGGGGCAACCATCAGCTGGTCTACAAGCAATAACGACATTATAAAAACCGACGGCACCGTCATTCGACCCAACTACGGCGACGGCGACGCCACCGTGACCCTGACGGCGACTGTTTCTCTCGAAGGTGAAGAGCAAACAGCGATGTTTGATGTTACTGTCAGGGCAAGATCACAATACAATCGCGTCGCTCAATTTGACTTCGAAAATGGGCTTGACGATACGCTCGGCAACTTTTCCGATGCCCGGGGCACCGGTGACCGGTTATGGAAAATCAGCGGCAATGTGGTTTCGTACCCTGCCGGACACGATGGTCTGGCCCTGAATCTGGATGGCAGCAATGGCGTACGCCTGCCCGATGGCCTGATCAGCAACTACGAATATTCCGTGTCGTTCTGGATCAATCCTACTGCCCTATCACAGTTTGCGACCGCATTCTTCGGCGCCATTGATCAACAGCAAACCGACGGCGATCCGTTCTCCAATCACTGGATCAGTCTGCTGCCGCAGGGATGGGACGGCAATACGATGTTCTGGAGCGGCAGCGATCCCTGGTTCGATGGCATCACCGGACAGCTCATTCCTGCATCGGCCTGGTCTCATGTCGGTTTTTCTGTCAACCAGGGTCTGGTGAAGGTCTTTATCAATGGCATCGAAACTTTTTCGGCAGGCAATCTGGGCGACCTGTTCTCGGACAGCCAGGGTATTTTTTCACTGGGCGTGAACTACTGGGATACGCCCTTCAACGGCATGATTGACGATCTCAGGATTTACGACGCGGCTCTGGCAGCGGAAGAAATCAAGGCTCTCGATATCGACCGGCTGCCTGCGGACCAGCTCCTGCAAATCGCCGTTGACCGGCTGGATCCGGGTGACCTGTCGGCGGTCAAGGAGGACCTGCATTTGCCGGTAACAGGCGCATTTGCAACAGCTATCGACTGGATGTCTTCCGATCCATACGTCATCGCCGTAAAGGCGGATACCGGGGTAGTTACACGACCGGAAGCAGGACTTCCGAATGTCGAGGTCACATTAACGGCCATTGTCACGCTCGAGGGAATGCCCGCGATGCGAGAGTTTACGGTAACCGTCCTCAGCCAGGGCGCAGTCCCGGAGCCTGTCGCGATTTACGCTTTCGAAGACAATCTGGACGACAGTACCGGCAACTTCGGCACCGGCGTATCGACCGGCGACCGCATAACCAGTCCCGGCGGTTCTATCGGGTTCGGCGACGGGGTTGCAGGAAGGGCTTTGGTACTCGACGGTGCCACAGGTGTGGCGCTGGGTGAGAATCTGGTCAAGGACGCCACCTACAGCATTTCGGTGTGGCTAAATCCTGCAGTACTGCAGTTTTACTCGCCTGCATTATTCGGTGGCCTGGATTGCACTCTGGATGGTGCGGCCTGCAGCAGTTGGATCAGTCTGGTACCCGGCGGGCTGGACCCGGGAGGCGAAACCATGCTCTGGTCAGGAACTGCCTGGTATGACGCTCCGACAGGACTGCGTATTCCTGCAGGCAACTGGACACATTTTGTCGCCGTCAACGACAATGGCAATGTGCGTGTGTACCTGGATGGTGTGGAGAAATTCAGTGGCACCGATTTCCCTGATGTGTTCTCGGGCGTCGCAAGCTCGGGATTCTGGATCGGCATCAATCATTGGGATCCCCCCTACCAGGGGTCTATCGACGAGTTGAAGTTCTACAATCAGGCACTGACGGCCACAGAGGTAGCCACCATACATGCGGTGGAATCAGGACAGTAAGTTGCGATGACAGAGTTGGATTTCTGGCGATGGACACAGGGTGACACAGCAACGCCACAGAAAGCGTCACACCGATGAACAAAAACGAACGATTTGAAATTTTCCTTTGGCAACCTCTAACAACCAATTTTCAGATTATCAATGTGGATACCGTTTTGTGCTGAAGAAATTGGTGACAGACAGTTTAAGATCGGATTTTTCGGATAAATTGCGGGTGGCTTTATAATCTCCCTTTCTGCATCAGCCCGTCAACCAGGCAAGCCGGCGCAGGTTGTCCACCCGGTTGTACCGAGCCATTTCAGTTCCACTCTTGGCGGGTAAAGAGATACGCGTCTAAAGTATCAAGCCAACAACATCCTCAACGCCGCCGTTGCCGACTACCTTACTATTTCTGCCAGAATCGACACTGCTTCTCTGGGCACCACCTGCGGCTATATTTTTTCCAATATCGCCGAGCTATCAGCAACATTCTGGCTGTTTTCGAATATTTGCATTTTTACCCATTACCATTACCCGTTCGCCCGACAGCTTTTGTGAATCGGTGACGCTCCGAAGGAGTTTGTCAGCAACAGTATTCGCAGGTAATTCTCGTCATATTCAGCTCAGTCATTTCTGACCGTAATAGGCATCTTTGCCGTGCTTGCGAAGGTAGTGTTTGTCGACGATTTCCTGTTTCAACGGAGCAACCGACGGATTTATGGTTTTCGTGAGGTAGGCCATCCGCGCGATCTCTTCGAGTACAACGGCATTGTAAACGGCTTCCCGGGCATCTTTGCCCCAGGTAAACGGCGCGTGACCGGCGACGATGACCATGGGCGTTTCCAGCGGATTGCGCTGAACAAAAGCATCCGTAATCTGAACCCCGGTCTCCTCTTCGTAATCCCGCTTGATCTGCTCATCAGTCATGACCGCCGTACAGGGTATGGCGCCATAGGCATAGTCCGCATGGGTTGTGCCAAAACAGGGAATCTCCATCTGAGCCTGGGCCCAGGCAGCCGCGTAGGTTGAATGGGTGTGAGTGACACCGCCGATTTTCTCGAAATGACGGTACAGATGTGTGTGCGTCCGGGTATCGGAGGACGGCCTCAGCTTGCCCTCGACAACCCGATTGTCGAGGTCGACCACAACCATGTCGCCGGCTGTCAGTTTCTCGTAGGGTACACCGCTCGGCTTGATCGCGTAGACACCCAGATCGCGGTCCAATTGTGAAACATTACCCCAGGTGTAAAGTACAAGCCCCCGGTTGTTGAGCTCCATATTGGCTTCGTACGCCTGCTGCTTCAATTCTGAATATTTCATAAGTTCTCCGTTGTCAGGTTTAGCTGTATTGCTAATAAAGGATTCACCAACCGTGACGGTTAGCGGGTCAGCCAAAAAGGCCGATGAAACTGTCCCAGTCCACGTCCTGCAGCGATCTGACTGCAAGATTCGCCTTGCCCAGATCATCCAGGGGGTTGGTCGTCGCCACTGCAATGACGCGAGCACCCGCTGACAGACCGGCCTCTATTCCCACGTGGGCGTCTTCAAACACGACACAGGCACTCGCCGGACGCCCGATTTTCTCGGCGCTTTTGACAAAAACCTCCGGGTCCGGCTTGCCGCGTTTGACGTCTTCGGCGGTGACAATCGCCTGGAAGTAGGGACGCAGCCCGATGACGTCGAATACTGCGTCGATGTTTTCACGGTGTGTCGAGGAGGCAACCGCACAGGGGACCTCCCGGCTTTGGAGCAATTGCAGCAACTCGATAACGCCCGGCAACGCCCTGATCCCCTCATCCCGGATGATCTCCCGGTAGAGATGTTCCTTGCGCAGAGAGTAGATCTCCACCTGCTCGGGATCACTGGTCCAGCCAAGAATCTCCGGGATGATGACCTGGTTTTTCATGCCAAAGCCGCGGGTAAAGTGATCCCGTGGCAGCGGCTTGCCGATTTCATCGGCAAGCAGTTCCCAGCTTTTTTCATGTTGTGTGGATGAGTCGATAACCACTCCATCCCAATCAAACAGCGCACCTGGTTTGGTCATTGTGCGTTTGTCGCTCCTCTTCTGTGCAAAATCCTCACCATTTGAATCCGTCGGGGAATCAGCGGAAATGCTCGACCGCTGCGGCCTCGATAGCCAGCCCTTTTTTGTAACGCTCAAAGTACTGCTGAAAACCGTCAACGTCCTCCGGCCGGGGTGGCAAGGCCGCACCGATATCGTCACCAATAAGTTCATCGAGGTAATCCGCCAGTCCAAGGGCACGGTCTTCCCGCAAGACATAGGTCGCCAATAGGGCCATACCCCAGGCTCCGCCTTCACCGGCCGCCGTCGGCACGCTGACAGGGGCATTGGCCACAGCGGCCATAATCAACTGACCAACGCCGGGCGTTTTGAAAAAGCCGCCGTGACCGCACAGTGTTTCAACACTGGCGCCTTCTTTCTCCTGCAGTATGTCCAGCCCTACTCGCAAGGCCCCCAGGGCGGAAAACAGATGCGAGCGCATAAAGTTGGCAAGCGTGAAGGCAGAATTGGGCCGTCTGACGAAAAGTGGCCGTCCCTCGTCTATGTGGGTAATGTGCTCGCCTGACACGTAGCCATAGCTGAGCAAACCTCCGGCATCGGCGTCAGCACTCATGGCCAGTGGTATCAGGCGGGTATAGAACTCTGAACTCTCGATTTCAATACCGAGACAGCTGGCGAGCTCACCGAACAGGGACATCCAGGCGTTCAAGTCTGATGTACAGTTATTGGCGTGCACCATGCCAACCAGTTTACCGTCCGGTGTCAGCACCAGGTCGATTTCCGAATGCACTTGCGAAAGTTTCTCTTCCAGAACGAGCATTGCGAATACAGATGTTCCCGCAGATACGTTGCCCGTTCTGGGGCGAACGCTGTTGGTCACGACCATACCGGTGCCGGCATCACCTTCCGGTGGACACAGTAGTGCTCCGGCTTCCAGATTGCCGGATTCATCAAGAATTTTTGCACCCTCGGCTGTCAGAATTCCGGCACTTTCGCCCACCGGCACAATCTCGGGGAGCAGGTCCTCCAATTGCCAGGGATACCCGCGATCAGCAATGTGATCGTCAAATACTTTTAGCGCCTTCCTGTCGTAGTGATTGGTTTCGGGATCGACCGGGAACATTCCGGACGCATCGCCGATACCGATGCTCCAGTTGCCTGTCAGCTTCCAGTGCACGTATCCGGCAAGCGTCGTAATACGCCTGATCCGGGGGACATGTGCCTCGCCGTTGAGGATGGCCTGATAAAGATGCGCAATACTCCATCGTTGGGGAATCGGCCAACCCAGGAGCTCCGTGAGCTCGCTGGCAGCGGCAGCGGTATTATTGTTGCGCCAGGTACGAAACGGCACCAACAGTTCTCCCCGCTCGTCTACCGCTATATAGCCATGCATCATCGCGCTGAATCCCGTAGCGGCTATTCGTCGCAACGGCACGCCATACTGGCGACTGATATTCCCGGCCAGATCGGCGTAGCACTGTTTGAGACCCGATAGCACATCAGCCATGTCGTAGGTCCAAAAGCCGTCCACTAACCGATTTTCCCATCGGAAAGATCCCGATGCCAGCGGCTTGCCATCTGGTTGAATTAATGTCGCTTTTATCGTGGTTGAGCCCAGCTCACAGCCGAGTATGGCGCTACCCGCCTCTATCAGTAATTTTTCGTTTTGCATGTCAGTCATAGTTGTTTTCTCAGTTATCAGGATGCTGTCACTTCAATGTCGACATCCGGCTCTTTCATCAGAGAGTAGGCGTCTTCGATGAGCAGCCTCATACTCATGCGCGCACGTTGGGTATCACCGGCCTCGATGGCCCGGACAACTCTTTCATGGGTCGCCAGGACTTCGTCATAAGAAGCGGCTGCCGGCGTCGTATGCTGGATGGTTACGTTCAGAGCCGACCGGATAAAATCCTTCAGGTGAATATAGAAACGGTTCCTGGTGGCGTAAAGGATACCGATGTGAAAATCCAGATCTGCGGACATGGCATCCTCTGATTTATCTTCGGTATCCCGCATCCGACCTAACGCGTCCCAGATTGCCGCTTTTTGTTCCGGCAAGCCGAATTGGGCTGCAAGCCCCGCCGCTTCCGGTTCAACCGCAACGCGCAGCTGAAAGAATTCAGTGACCACGCGAAAAGAGGGTTTACCCTTGAGTGCCCAGGTCAGGATATCGGTGTCGAAGATATTCCAGGCCTCCTCCGGCATCACACGAATGCCTCTGCGTGGCTTGCTGGAAACGAGCCCCTTGGCGGACAACATCTTGATGGCCTCTCGCACGGACGTGCGGCTGGCATTAAACTCGGTACTGAACTCCGCCTCCGTAGGCAGCGCCTGGCCCACTTGGTACACTCCGTTGACGATGTCACTGCCAATTTTTTTCGATACCTGTTGCGAAATGTTTGATTTGTATTCGTTTCGATCCGACATTATTTACACCCCGAATAAAATTTTTTGAGCCAGTCTTCAAATAGTATAGGCTTTCATTGGCCAATATGTATTATTATATTACTAAATGGAGCAAAGATGGAAGCCTGGCAGACAAGGAATCAATGCAGGTGCTCAGTTTGACCTTATTCGCCGTAATCTTCTCTTCCCCAGGCCTGCAGCACCGCAGGTATCAACGGTGCCAAGGACCCGTTCTTCAACCATATGTCTGAAATTTTCGAGGGCGTTGCCTCCTCCGGTGGCCTTCCCCTATGACTTGTGACAATCACATCTGCGGGCTACTAGCTTCCGCAGTCTGTACCATTGGGAATATAGTCCAGCGACAGCGTGCTGATTGAGTCAACGCAGGCGCTGACGCTGGTGGCACCCTTGACCCGATCGGCGGTAAACAGCCTCACGAAACCTGCCGGATCGGTCTGACCGCTGACGGTTTCGTTGAAAGTGCCGGCAAAGGTGACCGTGACCATGACTTCCGCCACCGGCTGGCCCAGGTTATCCCGCAGCAGCACCTCGGCTATGCCCTGCTTCCAGCCCTGCCCTATATTTCCAGCGTAGGCGGATAAGCTCTCAACATGCAGGGAAGTGGCGGCTCCTCCGGTGTCAGTTACGGCTACCGTCTGCTGCGTCTGAGCGGTGGCGCCGTCGTCGTCAGTGACGGTGAGCAGGACGGTGTAGTCGCCGGCACCGGCATAGGTATGGGATGTCAATTCACCGTTGCCGCTCGACCCGTCGCCAAAATCCCAGGCCCAGTTGGCAATAAAACCGTCAGTATCCAAACTCCCGGAGGCGTCAAAATCAACCGTCAAGCCAGTGGCGCTGTGGGTAAAAGAGGCAACCGGGGGAGCGTTCACCCCGCCCCCGCTGTCGCTCCAGAGGTAGGTGGCCACGGACTTTTTGGGCAGCGTGACAGTGGCAATCTGTCCCTGGTAGCCAATATTGAACGTGGCTGTCGGCCTGTTGCTGTCGTTGTAAACCACCAGCACCCGGGTACTACCCTGTGTATCGGCATTAACAAAACCCGCCGCATGCAAACTGCCACTGGAGGAATAGGTGGCCACGCGCACGGCACCGGGGCGAACGAACCTGGACATGTGGGCCACGTTATAAAAGGCCACATTTCTGGTGACGGTACCGGCATCCACCGTGTATGCGCCAAGGCAGACAGAGCAGCCACCCTCCGTGTGAGGCTCTTCATTGGCATCCGCCGCCAGGTTCCACTCCAGCACCGCGCGGGCCCAGTTGTTGGTTCCGCCCAGCATCACGTTCTTCATGTGCCAGGCCATATCGCCCAGAAAGCTTCCACTTGATGACGTGTACTGTTCGGTGAAGTACATATTCTTGTCCGGGTAGGCATTGTGAACCTCGGACATGGTGCTGATAGCACCGGCATACAGATGCCAGGCGACGCCATCCACATACTGGCCGGCCTCGCTGGCAAGGACCTCCAGCGGATACTCGGGGACGTCGAGGTTGTGGTCCCAGGTCAGAATTTTTGTGGCGAACCCGGCGGTTTGCAGTGCGGGACCCAGCTCAAGAATGAACGCGATCTGCTCCGATGCCGTCATCAGCATGGCCGGGTTGTTGCAGCAATGCTCGGGCTCGTTCTGGGGGGCTAGGGCATAGATCTCAATCCCCAGTTCGCGCATGGCCTGCAGGTACTTGACAAAATATGTGGCATAGGAGGCGTAATACTCCGGCTTCAGGTGACCGTCACTGAGGGAGTCACTGGTTTTCATCCAGGCCGGGGCGGTCCAGGGAACCGCTTTGATCCTGATATCCGGGTTGATGCTCACGATCTCCTGTAACACAGGTATCAGGTAGTCTAGATCCGGTCCTTCCAGACCAAATTCCGACTGATCCGGGTCTGTCTGCCCCGGGGGCAAGTCATTGTATGTATAAGGGTACAGGCTTAAATCGGTAGCCCCGATGCCTATCCGCAAAAAGGAAGAACCCACGCCCGTTGCAATTCCCGGTGCCGGATCAAACATTTCCTGAAGTAGCGCTGTACGCCGGGAGGAATCGATTTCCGTCATCAGCACGTAGGCGCTGCCCTGGGTTAACGTGTAACCGAACCCATCTATGGTCTGAAAACGGGTAAAGGGATCAAAGGAAACCGTCGGATAACCGTTTGAACCCGGTGCGAACACCGGTTTTGCGCTCTGTTCCTCCAGTAACATGGACTGGCTGCCAGTGGTAATAAACTGGCTGACAGATTGAGTATGGGCCGGAGCCAGACAAAAACAGGCTGCCAGAAAACAAACAAGCCCTGGCACCGCCGAACCGCAATCGTAATTTTTCATGTCAACCTGCCGATCAGTAAGTCCTGGAGGGCACAAAAGCTTTAAACACCTCGTTTGTCTCAGACTAGTTTGCATTGCACAGCGGCGCTACTCAAATTTATCCGGGCTTTCTTTAGGCAAATCGTTGAGGGCTCTCTTTGGGCAACCCGCTGAGGGCTTTCTTTGGGCAACCCGCTGAGGGCTCTCTCTGGGCAATCTGCTGAGGGCTCTCTGTGGGCAATCTGCTGAGGGCTCTCTTTGGGCAAATCGCTGAGGGCTCTCTTCCGGAATCTATCGGAATATTGGATCGAAAACTGATTTTGCGGCGGTACCTGTTGTTATGTCAGCCCGGAATACCGGTGATTGTTTCCGGGTAAAGGCCTCGGTGGGGACGGGGGATTTCCCAGAACCTGGACTTTCCTTGTCCACTGTTACAGCAAATCCTTGAATTGTCGCAGCCAGGGCTTCAGTTTCTGGAATTTCCGTTTGTCGGGGTCCGCGGCGGCGCGACTGGGATAGCTGCCATGCAGAACCACGAACAGGGTCTCCTGCCCCCTGCGTAACGGACAGGTATAGGCCTTGCCGGCCAGGGACTGCTCGCGGATCAGTCGGTCGGCGGACTCCCGGGTGCTGAGTGTGGCCAGTTGCAGGGTGAAGTTGTTCCCCGGTTGTGTCCGCCGCCAGGCATTACAGGCATCACCCCCCGCCCCTGCAGCGGTGGCCGGTGCAGTCGCAACCACTTCCGCCTTTTTGGCCACCGGTTTTGCGGTCTTGCCGGCGGTGCGGGGCGGTTCGCCCCCCAGACAGATGGCGACGTTGAGGCTGTTGCCAGCATCTACCTGCTGGTACTTCTCCCAGAACAGGCGATCGATTTTGCGATGGCCGCTGGCTACATTGGCACTGCGATAGCGCGCTACCTGGCTGGGCCCACCGTTGTAGGCAGAATAACTGGCGCGGGCCAGATTGATGACCCCTCCCTGCTGTTTATGCTCTCCTTTTCGAATGGCGTATCTGGTCAGGTAATTGAAGAGGATTTCCGCACCGGCGCTGGCGTTGTAGTCGATATCCCAGCGTAACTTTTGAATGTCGTAGAAGCCGCGCCAGACCCGTTCATTGACCTGCATCAGGCCGACATCGCCGGAACTGGATCGCAGCGGCTCGATGCGCTTGTTCTTCACCACGTATTGACGCCAGCAGCTCTCCTGCCAGGCGGTTGCCACCACCAGTTTCTCGTAGACCGTTGCGTACGTCGGTTCCATCTTTTGCTGCTGCAGGATTTTGTCGCTGACTTGCTGCAAAAAACTGTCCACCAGCGGCAGATAGGTTCCCAGTTCATCGGTTTCGGGCACCCACTTATTGAGCCTGTCCGTGGACACGGCGGCGTGAGCCCGGGGAAAGAGGAAAAAATTAAAGAGGGAGGCATCAGGCGCCTGGGACAGATTTCCCTCATGCCACAACTGCTCCAATTGCGGATCCAGTTCCTGGTTGTAGCGCAGCAGGCTCTCGGAATTTTCAGCGTTAATCATCCGCGCCAAACGACGCAGACCGCTGGTGGAAATATCAAGACCGAGCGCGGGACCTATCTGATCAAGCGCCGCCAGCGCATCGGTCGCAGTCAAAACGGTCAACCAGAGCCAGTGTTCCTGACCCGACTGATCCAGTGCGATCTGACGCACCACCGGGCCCAGCCGTTGCCAACTTTCGATAAACAGGTGTCGGACCTGGTCATCGGCATGACCGGAATCGGCGCTGAGGGCATCGCGCAGGCGGTAACGGCTATCGAGCAGAATATCAAGCAAGGCGGCGCGCAACGGTTGCAGGCTGGTTGCGGATGCATACTGCTTCACCGCACCCACCAGCAGGGCGTCCATCATCTGCCAGCGTTCCTCGAACTGCGCCAGCTCATCACTGGTCAATTCGGTCGCCGGCTCCTCCGGCCGGTCGGGGACATCAACTGCAAACTGCAGGCTGAGGTCAAGACTCTCCGGTTGCACCGCCATGGAGCCGATGGCCAGGCTGTCAACCATGGCCTGCAGTTGCACCCTGCCGCTCTGGGGCAGAACCTCCGGCAGGAAAGCGGCCAGGGAATCGAAATACGGGGTCAGGTCCAGCAAAAAACCGCTCAACAGTTGCTGCAGGCTGTTGTGAGCAGCCTCCCATATGGGACCCGACAGGATCTTGTTCCCACCGGCGTCCAGGAGCCATGTTTCCCGGGGCTCGAGCCGCACTGACCGGCCGTCGGGCTGCAGCACTGGCCGGGCGACAAAACGGACGCCGCCGTTCCATTGCACCAGGCTCCGACAGGCGCCCAGTACCGCCAGCCCCAGGTTTGCATCGACCCGTGCCCTGATTTCCAGGTTGTCTTCATTGGGTCCCATCTGCGGATCCAGCACCAGAACGCGGCTGCAGCCGCTCGGATCGTTGAGTAGCTCACGACTCCGGTCTGTCGACGAAAACAGCTGGGATACCAGCAGGTGGTTCAACAGGGGATAATCGAGATAGACAGGCACCCGGGCCACAACGGTCTCCGCCCGCGCGGCGGCCGTCAGTAACATTGCCAGCAGAAGGCAGCCAGACAGGTAACATTTGCAGGCCATTTTCATTGAACGAAAACAATTCACCATGTGAGACCTTCCTCCAGCGGCGGACATTTTTATTAGATCAGGCTACCTGATTTCGACCGAATCGATGGTCATTCAGGGACAAACTGATTGAGACAGGCTCAGGGTATTAAATGAAATATCTCCGCAAGTCAATTAATTATATTTTTTGCGGGATCAGATCCGGCAACCGCGGGATACGCATTGGCCTGGACCTGCATGCACCGGCTTGAAGGGACCGCCGTGTTTCATTAACGCGGTCTGGGTGTTCACTGATCGCAGATTTTGCCGCGGTTAGTCCACTGTACTTTTTCCATCTATCTTTCGTCTATCTCCCCATTATCTCCCCGCCATCTCCCCGCCATTTTGTGAAAATTCACGTTTTACCACTTTATTAAGTCACAGAATTGCCCGGTCCGGTTGCGCACACTGAGCACAATCTTGATTGACACTGACTTGATTAACATTGAAACGTTCAGGAGTTGTAGTAATGACCGCAAAGACCATCATGGATGTGCTGGAGCAACAGGTTCGCGCACAGCCGGACAAAACCGCGTTTACCTATATCGGACGGGAAGGCGGTGAGCTCCGGACCCTGAGTTTTGTCGAACTATCGAATCTGTCGAAAAATCTCGCGCGGCAGATCACCACGGTTCCTCTTTCCAGGGGCTCCGGCAAAAGGGGACCTGCCCTGTTGCTTTTCAACCAGAGCCTCGACTTCATCGTCAGCTTTTTTGCCTGTCTCTACGCCGGCATCGTCGCCATCCCCGTGTCGGTGCCGACCCACGTCAAGGGCTATCGGCGCCTGGCGGCCATCATGCAGGATGCCCGTGTCGATCTCGTGCTGACCCATTCACCGGTTGTCGCCAACCTGTCGAGGGAGGTGATGCACGAATTTTTCCAGCAGGTGGAGATTCTGGCGGTGGACCAGATCGGCTGGGATAGCCTCAGCCACAGCGCGGTGGCAGACCCCTGGCAGCAACCGGTCCAGGACCTGGCGTTCCTGCAGTACACCTCGGGCTCCACCGGCTTGCCCAAAGGGGTGATGGTGACCCACCAGAACATACTGGCCAATGAGAAAATGATTCAGGAAGTCTTCGGCGTCGACGCCGATGATATTGCCGCGAGCTGGCTGCCCACGTTTCACGACATGGGGCTGATCGGCAGCGTTCTGGGCAGCATTTATGTGGGCACCTCCACCTATCTGATGAGCCCCCAGGATTTCATCAGAAAGCCTCTGGCCTGGCTCAAGGCCATCTCCGATTATCGCGTCAGCATCACCGGCGGCCCCAACTTCGGTTACGAATGGTGCATAGACCGGATTCGCGAGACGCAAATGGAGGGCATCGACCTGTCCAGCTGGCGTGTGGCCTTCAACGGTGCGGAGCCGGTCAAGGCCGGGACCCTGCAGAAGTTTACCGACCGGTTTGCCGCCTTTGGCTTCGATCCCCGAGCACACACGCCCTGCTATGGCCTGGCGGAAACCACCCTGCTGGTATCCTCCAAGCGCCGTAACCAGGCGGTCAATCACTATTGTCCGGACACCCTGCAGGCAGTCGTTGCCCCGAAATCCTGGGTCGGCAGTGGCCAGCCGGCCTCCGGCCAGACCGTTGTCATCGCCAACGAAAACGCCGAACCGGCGGCGCCCGGGGAAGTGGGAGAAATCTGGATTCACGGTCCCCATGTTGCCGCCGGCTACTGGAATCGCGAAACAGACACCGGCAATGCCTTCGGCAACCGCCTCGGCAACGCGCCGCAATACGCCGGAATGAAGTTTCTGCGTACCGGCGACCTCGGGGTGATCTGTGGCGATGAACTGATTGTCACCGGCCGCAGCAAGGACCTGATCATTTTGCGCGGGCGCAATATCTACCCCCAGGATGTCGAGGAACTGGTAGAGGAAGTCGCCGGCCCCAGGCTGCGTCGCGGTTCCACGGTGGTGGTGGCAAACGCCAACGGCTCCGGACTGGTGGTACTGGCGGAAATGGCCAACAAAGACACGGCACAGGAGGAACAGCACTCCCTGGTCAGGGACGTTCGCCAGGCGGTCACCGAGTGTTTCAATGCCGTGCCCGAGCACATCCTGCTGCTGGAAAAAAATTCCATACCGAAAACCACCAGCGGCAAATTACAACGCGCCCTGGCGCGCAGAAATTTTCTCGATCAGCAGTCAACGGCACAGCTGTAACCCCTGTCGTCGTCGCTGCAAACGGAATTCATTTACTCCAACCGAGGATGGTCCACCATGCCAAACAACACCAGTCTACGGCGGGCACCCGCCAGCGTTGTCCAAAAGGGACTGCACTTTATCCAGAAGATTCAACCCGAGTCCTGCGCCTATAACCTGGTGCTGAGCGCCCGCATCATCGATGTCGATAATGTGGCAGCTCTGGTCGCCAGCATCGAGAGCGTGATCAATTCCGAGTCCGCCCTGCGGGCGACTTTCAGCACCCCGAACGACGAACTGTCGCTGGTCTACGACCCGCAACGGCTCAATCGGGTCCACCTCGGCCGGACACCAGACAGTGATCCCGCCAGCCTGCAGATCATCGCCAGGGAAAAATCCAGGCACAGCTTTGACCTGGAGACCGACACCGGCATCCGGGTAGATCTGGTCCAGTACGGTCCTCGGGAGCACCTGCTGGTGATGGTGGCACACCACGCGGTGCTGGATTTCTGGTCACTGGCCGTGCTGCTGCAGCGCATTGGTCAACGCTACGGCGAACGGCTGACGGCACAGGCTGCGGAGGCCTCACTCAGCGGCGTCAATGTTGACTATCTCGACGATCTCGGGCGAATGGCAGAGGCCCGGCAGGATGTCGAACCGGTTCAGGCCGCTCGGGATTTCTGGCAGGCAACCCTGCCACAGGCGCCCGATGCGCTGGCCTTTGCCACGGATTTTCCCCGCCCGGCCAACTATCGTTACCGGGGTGACGCCATCAGTTTCGCTTACAGCCCGGAACAGACCAGTGCCATCAAGGCCTGGTGCCGGGAAAACAGGGTCACGCCCTATCAGTTCTTTGTCACCGTCTTCGAGCTGTGTCTGCACCGGCTCACCGGACAACCAAAGGTACTGGTGGCAACGCCCATTGCCGGTCGCCATCGCCGGCAACTCCGGAGCATTGGCAATTACGTCACCTCGATTCTGATGGTCAATGAATTTGGCCCCGATACCTGCTTTGACCAGGCCCTGGCACGCACCCGGGAACACCATCAGGCCGCCATGCGCCACAGCCACTACAGCCTGCCGGAAATCGTCGCCCAGGTGGTCAGGGATCGGGATACCTCCCGGCCACCCCTGGTGCAGGCCGCCTTCAGCTGGGACAAGGTTCCCGGCATGGAGCCGGTGCAAAGTCTGTTTGTCGAACAGGCCTCCCCCGCGCCCGTCACCTGCGGCGCCCTGACCCTGGCGCCCTGCTACACCCACCAGCAACTGGGACAGTTCGAATGGGCGCTGGAGATGGGCTCGGAAATCGACGACGCCTGGTACGGGGTACTCAAATACAGCGACGATCTGTACCGCCGCGAGACCGCCCGGCAACTGTCCGACCTGGTCAGGGCAACCGCCCTGTCGATTGTCGACGCTCAACCGGTGCCAGCGCACCTGCTGAGCCAGATTTCGGCGCCGGTCCATGTCTCCTCCCCGGCAAACCGGATTGACGGCGCCACGGTGCTGTCGATGTTTGACCATCAGGTTCGGCAGGGGGCCGCCCGACCCGCGGTTGCCGATGCCGTGGATTGCCTGAGCTACGAGCAGGTGGCGATCCTGGCCGATGCCGTCAGGCTCAACCTTCAGCCCCACCTGCGGGCCGGTGCCACCCGCATCGGGGTCAGTGTTCGCAAAAACCGTTGGGTGGTGCCCCTGTTGCTGGGCGTGATGCGCGCCGGCGCCGCCTATGTACCCATCGACCCGGCCTTTCCCGATGCCCGGCGGGCGCTGATCGAGGACAGGGCGGACCTGGCGGCACTGATCACCGACGACCCGGCCATCACAGCAGCCAGCGCCGACTGCGCGACCCTGCAACTGGACAGTCTGTTAACGCTGCCGGCGGACGGTTCCGAGCCCGAACCGGTCAGTGTCGCGCCAGCTGACAGCGCCTACATCCTGTTTACCTCCGGTTCCACCGGCACCCCCAAGGGCGTGGAGATCAGTCACGCCGCCCTGGCCAATTTTTTGCGGGCCATGGAACAGCGCCCGGGTCTGCGGCAGGAGGATGTGTTGCTGTCGATCACCACCATATCCTTTGATATCTCCATCCTGGAACTGTTTGGCCCCCTGGTCTGCGGCGGCCAGGTGGTGATTGCCGACATGGACACCGTGCGCAACGCCACCGAACTGGAGGCCTTTTACCGGCGGATACAACCCAGTGTCATGCAGGCCACCCCGGCCAGCTGGAAAATGCTGATTCAGGCCGGCTGGGAAGGCGACCCCGGGCTGAAACTCCTGTGCGGCGGCGAACCCCTGCCCCGAAGCCTGGCCGAGGACCTGCTGCAGCGCTGCGGCGAGCTGTGGAACATGTACGGGCCCACGGAGACCACCATCTGGAGCAGCTGCCAGAAAATCGAAAGCGACCAGCCCATCTGCCTGGGCACGCCGCTGATCAACACCCCGCTCTACGTCCTGGACGACAAACTGCAACAGGTTCCAAAGGGCGCGATTGGCGAACTCTTTATCGGCGGCGCCGGCCTCAGCAAGGGCTACTTCCGGGCGCCGGAACTCACCGCCAGGGCGTTCGTTGACAATCCCTTTGCCGTGGGTCTGATCTATCGCACCGGCGACCTGGTGCGACTGGATTCCCTGGGCAACCTGCATTACGTGGCGCGCAAGGACGATCAGATCAAGCTCAATGGCTATCGCATCGAACTGGGTGACATCAACGAACACATCCTGCGCCTCGATGTCATCGACGATGCCGTCACCGTGCTCAGAACCAGCGGCAATAGCAATTGCCTGGTGTCCTATTACGTGGGCCGGAAAGCCTCTGCCACCGGCGATATCGAGGCCGCTATTCGCCGACAGCTGAAGACCCAACTGCCCGCCTACATGGTGCCATCGGTGCTGGTGCGCCTGGAGTCCCTGCCCTACACCGCCAATAGAAAGGTCGACAAAAAGCAGTTGCCGGACCCCCTGGCCGCGACCCGGGACAGGGCGCAGGTGATCGAACCACGGGACACCTGCGAACTGGCGCTGCTGACCATTTTCAGGGACGTGCTGGAGGCGGAGGCCATCAGTGTCGACG
Organism: Gammaproteobacteria bacterium; assembly: GCA_003235325.1. Classification (GTDB taxonomy): domain Bacteria; phylum Pseudomonadota; class Gammaproteobacteria; order Pseudomonadales; family Porticoccaceae; genus SZUA-272. Next base: position 21,612 of record QJWQ01000029.1, read on the forward strand.
ATGATTTTTTCGCCATGGGGGGCAACTCGGTATCCGCGGTCACCGTGGTGGCAAGGATCAACCGGCATTTCGGCGTCGACTACCCGGCGGATTTCGTCTTGCGCAACGCCAGCATCGAGTCACTGGCCGCGGCACTGCGGGAACAGAACAGCAACCCGGTGGACCCGGTCCTGGTGCCCATGCACCGGAACGCGGGCAAGCCCCGGCTGTTCCTGATCCACCCCATTGGCGGCACGCTCTACTGCTATCTCAAACTCAACCAGTGCATCAGGGACAGCTACGAGATCTATGGCCTGCAGTCACCGGGATTGAACGACGGCGAACAGAGCCTGGTCAGCGTCGAGGACATGGCCGACCTGTTCAGCGACAGAATTCAGTCCAGTGCCGGCGCGGAACCGGTCTATCTTGCCGGCTGGTGTTTTGGCGGTGTGCTCTGTTACGAACTGAGTGAACAGCTGCGCCGCAAGGGCGTGACGGTGGCGCGGACCATCATGTTCGATTCCCGTGCGCCCATTGCCGCCAATCATCCGGAAAACGGCGACGATGCCATGCTCCTGTCCTGGTTCGCCCGGGACCTTGCCGTGCCCCAGGGCAAATCCCTGCATATAGAACCGGACAGCCTGCGCGCCCTTGACGAGGACGACATGTTCGGCAGCCTGTTCGCGCAACTGGTGACCGCTGGCGTGCTGCCGCCCGATTCAAAAGTACAGGCCATTCGTCACCTGTTTGAAGTCTATCTGGCCAACGCCATCGCCCTGCAGATGTATCTCCCCGGGCGCTACGACAATGACTACCTGCTGCTGAAAGCGCGGGACGAGGCGCCGGACTGGGGAGACTCCCTGGGCTGGGACCAGGTGCTCGGTGCGGCGCCGGCCATGGAACTGGTGGCCGGCGATCACAATTCGATGATGTTCGACCCGCAGGTGGCCGAGATCGGCAGGATCCTCAATGCCCTGCCGAAACGCGGACCGCTGACGACCCCGGCCGATGCCGATACCGTTTCTGATGAAGATACCGTTATAGATTTAAAGCAAGCCGACGTACGCCGGGTTGCCTGAGCCGACAATTTCCATCAATACCACGTAAGGAGTGAATACCATGCAACAGGTTCTAGAAACCACCCCGGAAAATCCACCGCCGAATATGGCGACCCCGGCAAACCCGGCGCAAGTCGAGAGCACGGCTGATGACGGCCACAGCTTCCTGATCGAGAATGGCCACAGCTTCCTGATCGAGAAAAGCTACCGGGTGCCGGTGCCGCCGGCTGTTTTCATGGGATTCATTGCCAATCCCGCCAACGACCTCCGGTGGCAGTCCAGCTGCGACCGGGTGCAACCGGACCAGCCGGGACAAAGCTGCCGCACCGGCAGCACCTATCGCATCTGGTTTGCCTTCTTTGGCAAGAAAATGGAGTTCCAGATGCGCTGCGACCAGCGGCAAGAGCGGACATTCAGCTATACCACGGTGAAGGGGCCAGTCAGCTTTAGCGGTCATTATCAACTGCAGCCAGGGGAAGGGGACGCCACCGACGTCACCTGGAGTTTCAGGGTGATCCCGGGGCGATTCTTCGGCGTGGTGCCCAGGTCGCTGTTGAAGAAAGCCCTGTGCAAACAGATCGACAATGATATTGCCCGCCTGCAGGACCTTATGCAGGCCCTCGCCGATTCACCGGCCAATGACTGACACAGGGACTACAGCGCCCGATTTCCGGGCGCAAGGACATGGAGACTCGAACACCGTGAACAATCACCACTTCAATCCTGCCGGGATCAAAGCGGCCGCAAGTTCCTCCACCCCCGGGCCTTTTGCCTCCGTGGCGTCATTGCGCAGCTTTCTCGGCGACTGTGAGGATGCCGACAACCTGTTTTCCAACGCGCAACTGCTGGCGCTGGATGAAGCCGAACAACTTCCCAGCGAGCAGGTCCAGGCCCTGCTGGACCGGGGTGTGGCGGCACAGTATGTGCCCCGGGCCTGGGGCGGCCAGCTCGACAACTACCAGGAGCTGTATGAACTGGCCAAGGTTCTGGCCGGGCGCGATCTGACCACCGCCATCGCCATGAGCACCATGGTCTGGTCCACCGCCGTGTGGATCGGCGGCAGCGACGCGCAAAAAGCCCGCTGTGCCCACATCATTCAACAGGAAGGCGGCTTTCACTGCCTGGCCTATTCGGAAAGGGATCACGGGGCGGACCTGATTGCCGGCGACCTGACCGCCAGCGCCGACGGCGACGAATACCTGTTGAATGGCGAGAAGTGGCCCATCAACCGTGCCACCCACTCCCGGGTCATCGTGCTGCTGGCAAAAACGGCACCGGACCGGGGCGCCCGGGGCCTGTCGCTGTTCATGATCGACAAGCACGAGCTCAGTGGCGGTGGCCTGCATTACCTGCCCAAGGCGCGGACCCTGGGCATTCGCGGCTGTGATATCTCCGGCCTGCGCTTCACCAATGCCCGCATTCCCGCCAGTTGCCGTATCGGCGCCGAGGGCGAAGGCCTGGATATTGCCCTCAAGGCCTTCCAGATTACCCGGGCGCTGTGCGCCGGGCTGTCGGTGGGTATTACCGGGAGCGCCTGCGACATCGTCGAACGCTTTGCCGGCCAGCGCCGGCTGTACGGCAAAACCCTGGCATCACTGCCCTGGAAACAGCGGCAACTGCAGCGGGCGCGCGCCGACATCAACGCCTGCGACTGGATCAGCCACGCCATGATGCGAATCCTGCACGTCATGCCCGGCTGTTACGGCCTGTACGCCGCAGCCCTGAAAGCCTATGTGCCGGTCAGGATGGACCAGACCCTGAAGCAGCTGTCGGTCACCCTGGGAGCCCGTTTCTTCCTGCGGGATGAACAGCACCTGGGCGCCTTTGGCAAAAAATTTCGGGATGCCCAGGTGATACCCCTGTTTGATGGCAGTACCGACGTCAACCTCTATACCCTGAGTTCACAACTGCCCAGCCTGATGAAACGGCAAAAAAGCCTGCTGATGGCGGGCCCGCCGCCGATGGCGACCGCCGCCACCCGGCAACCGGGTGTCCGGGCCATGCACGATGCGATGGCGGACCTGGAGCAGACCCTGGCAAAAATCTTCAGCCTTCGGGCACCGGTGCCCCCCTGTGATTACGACGCCCTGCGGCTCACCTCGAAAGGCAGGGACCCGGTGATGGAAAGCCTGCCCCTGCTGCTCAGGCAACTGGCTGCACCGGCGAACAGCCAGGGTTCGGACTGGCAGCCGACCCTGCAGCTGCTGCGACGTCGCCACGGGGAAATCCTGGTCGCCGTTGCCAGCGCCCTGGACAACGGCTGCAGTATCGATTCCGTGGAGATGATGGACTGCGCCTACCACTATACCCGGCTGCTGATGGCGGCGAGTTTTCTCTGGTGCTGGTATTACAACGGCGACGGCCAGGGCTCTTCTGAAAAGGGCTTTTCTGAACAGCATTTTTCCGAACAGGGTCTTTTTAATCAAGTATCTGCCGAACAGGCCCGGGACGTGGCAGAGCGCATTCTACACGACTGATGCTCACTCCCCGCGCCACCGTCGCCCCGGCGGTGGCGCGGAGTGTGAATATTCCACAATTTATCTGCCAATTATTGAAACGACCCGAAACCCGGCCACCGATACACTTTTCTTGACACTGAAGCAGCGTCCCGGTCACCGGACGTCAACGCAACCCGGTGATGCCGGGTGTCGACCGGACCGGTTTTGCCCACACTAACTGAAGGAATATCGAACATGGACTTACAACTCTGCACCACCGATAACACCCCGGAACCTTTCAATCAGGAAGACGTCACCCTGGAAAACGTCAACCTGGAAACCGCGCAGCCACCCCACATTCAACATCAGGTATTGCAGGTATTGTCCGGATTATTGAAGCAGCCGGCACACCAGATCGACCTGGATCTGCCCATCACCGCCTACGGGATCGACTCGGTGGATGCTTTCACCGCCATCGTCGATATCGAGGAGGCCGTCGGAATCGAGCTGCCGGACTCGATTTTCTGGGATTACCCCACGGTCAACTCGGCCACCTCCTATATCGCGTCGCTGGTCGGAGGCGACCGGTAACACTTCTCTTTCAGGGAGCAATTGCAATGATGACTGCATGGCATGATCGCCACAAACTGATTCTCATACTTTCCTGCCTGCTGCTGGTCGGCCTGCTGTCCGCCGGCCTGGCCCGGCTGACTCAGACGGCGGATTACCGGGTCTACTTCGATGCCGGAGACCCCGACCTCAACGCCTCGGAAAAGCTGGCCGCGGACTACACCCCCAGCGACAACATTCTGATGGTGCTGGAGCCCCGGGGCAGCGATATGTTCACGGCAGAGCATCTGGACAGTTTGCGCGATCTCACCGAGCGCGCCTGGATGATTCCCCTGGTACAGCGGGTCGATTCACTGACCAATTTCCCGTACATGGTGGCCGACGGTGACGAGGTCAGTATCAATCCACTCTACGGCACGAGGCACGCCCCCCTGACCGCTGCCGATATCGATCATATCCGCGACATCGCTCTCGGCGAGCCGGAACTGGTCAATCGCCTGGTGTCCGGGGATGGCAAGGTGGCGGCAGTCAACATCACGGTGCGGTTTCCCGCCGGCGAGGTGGATCGAAAAACCCGTGAAGTGGTGGCCGCCGTGCGCGCCCTGGCCGCGGATTTCGAGCAGGCGCACGGGGATATCAAGGTTCACCTGACCGGCATCGTGATGATGAACAACGCCTTTCCCGAGGTCAGCGAACAGGACAGCGCCAGGCTGTTCCCGATCATGCTGGCGGTGATCGTGCTGGCTATCCAGTACCTGTTCCGCAGTACAAAAATCACCCTGGCGGTGGTGGTGGTGATGATCCTGTCGATCATGAGCGGCGTCGGTTTCGCCGGCTGGCTCGGTCTCAGGCTGAACCCGGTCACCGGCGCCACACCGGTGATCATTCTGACCGTGGCCATTGCCGCCTGCGTGCATGTGCTCTCCGGTTTCAGGCATCACTACCTCAGCCAGGGCACCTCCCAGGTGGACGCCATGGCCCGGGCAGTACAGCAAAATGCGCGACCCGTCATGCTCACCTCGCTGTCCAGCGCCCTGGGCTTTCTCAGTATGAATTTCAGTGAGTCGCCGCCGTTTCGGCAGCTGGGCACCATTTCCGCCGTCGGCATCATGATGGTTTGCCTGTTGTCTCTGACCTTCCTGCCGGCGCTGATCAACAGCCTCAGGATCAAACAGCCGGCGCAGGACCAGGCCACCGGCCGTCTCAACGCTTTTCTTGCCTTTCTGGTCAACCAGGTGATCCGTCGTCCCCTCGCCGTCTTTCTGGTCATGGCCAGCCTGTCCGCCATCCTGGTATTCAGTGCCACCCGCAACGAACTCAACGAGGACTTTGTCCGTTATTTCGACAAATCTTTTGATGTCCGCAACAGCACCGAGTTTGCCATCGACCACCTGACCGGCATTGGCGTCATCGAATACGACTTTCCCGCCGTCAATGGCGTCACCGATCCGGCTTACCTGAACCAGCTGGAAAAAATTGGCAACTGGTTTACCAGCCAGCCCGAGGTCAGGCACGTCGAGTCTTTCGCCAATACCATGAAGCGCATCAACCGCTCCATGCACGGCGGAGACAGTCATTACGATCGCATTGAACAGGATGCCGTACTCAACAGCCAGTACCTGTTCCTGTACGAGAACTCCCTGCCCCTGGGCTACGATGTCAGCAATCGCTTGCGCTTTGACAAGCAGGCAAGTCGCCTGTCGGTGACCACCGGCGATATCACCAACAATCAGTTGCTGGCCCTGGAACAACGGGCATCCGACTGGCTGGCGCAGAACGCCGGCCCTGAACTGCAGGTGCCGGGGCTGGGTTGGTCGATGATGTTTGGCAAGGTGGCGGCGAAGAATATCAAGAGCATGCTGGTGGCGACGCTGCTGGCGGTGCTGGTGGTCTCACTGTTTCTGATCGTACCTTTTCGCAGTGTCAGAATTGGCTTGGTGAGCCTGATCCCGAACGTTATTCCGGCACTGGCAGCCCTGGGGATCTGGGCGCTGACCGTGGGCACCGTCGGTCTGGCCGCATCCATCGTCACAGCCATGACCTTTGGCATCGTGGTGGATGACAGCATCCACATTCTCGACCGTTACCTGAAGGGGCGTCAGCGGGGTCTCGACGGCGAACAGGCCGTGCGCCAGGCCATCGTCAATGTCGGCAAGCCGGTCATCTACACCTCGCTGCTGCTGATGGCCGGCTTCCTGTGCCTGGCATTCTCGGGATTCAGGATCAATTCCACCATCGGCTGGCTCAGTTGCATGACCATTGCCGTTGCCCTGGTATTCGATCTGCTGATGCTGCCGGCGCTGCTGTTGCTGGTGGACAGGCATCGCAGCCGGACGCAGGTAGCCATTATCGACGGTGACAGGCTGGCCGGCACCAACTCCGGACTGGTGCCCGGCGGTGTCGGCCTGCTGATGATGTCGGGCCTGCTCCTGATCTCCTGGGCCGCGCTGTACACCGCACCGGTCCAGGCGGCCAGTGACAGCCAGGCTCGCGGACTGGAAATCGCCACCCGCCTCGATCAATCGGATCGGGGTTACCGGGACGTCGAGGCCGATGTCACCATGAGGCTTTACTCGGCCCAGGGCCAGTCGTTTGAACGCACCCTGCGGGTCTATCAACTGGAAAATCACGCCGACGGCGACAAGAGCAAAATGATTTTTGAAAGCCCCAACGACCAGAAAGGCGTGGCACTGCTGACCTACAGTCATCCGGGAGCAATCGACGATCAGTGGCTGTATCTGCCGGCGTTGAAGCGGGCCAAGAAAATAGCCGCGCAGAATAAATCCGGTCCCTTTGTCGGATCGGAATTTGCCTTTGAGGACATGGTGCCCCAGGAACTGGACCAGTACACCTATGAACTGGTATCGACCGATGCCTGCGGTGACTACCAGTGCGCCCAGGTCTACCGATTCCCCCGGGATCCGGACTCCGGCTATAGCAAGCAGGAGGTCTGGGTCAACACGGATCTGTGGCGGGTCGAGAAGGTGGAATTCTACGATCGCGCCGGACTGCTGATGAAGACCCTGAGTTTCGACGGTTACCAGCTGTTTAACGGCCGTCACTGGCGCCCGGCGAGCATGCGCATGGACAATCACCAGTCGGGCCGGGCTACGGAAATGGACTGGCGCGACTACCGTTTCAGCGTCGGCCAAAGCGATTCGGATTTCAGCGTCAACAGGTTAAAGCTGGGTCGTTGAGCGGCGGCCTTGAATGCGTGCCCCCCTAAACGGCAATTGACCAAAACCTGCGTATTTTTATCATGACCAGGGGATTCTTAATATGAAAGCCAAAGCGGGACTGATGGCGGCCTGGGTTGCACTCGGCAACCTGGCGAGCACGGACGCCGTTGCCGACTTCGAGCAGCGGTTGGAATGGGACTTCGGCCTGCAACAGAAAGTCTACGCCGATACCGGCTATCGGCAGTCCAGTCAGACCAATACCGTGCTGCGCGGTTCGGCGCAATGGCAGGGCCAGTGGCAGACGCCGGCGGGCAACCTGCAGCAACTGACCGTAAAGCCGTGGCTGCGCCATGACACCCGGGATTCCGACGGCAACCGTGTGGATTTCCCCGAATTGAGCTATCTGTATGTCGGCGACGGCCTGAGTTTCAAGATCGGACGCTCCCAGGTCTTCTGGGGCGTGACCGAGTCGGCGCATCTGGTCAACATCATCAACCAGACCGATCTGATCGACGATCCCCGGGGTGAGAGCTTTATCGGCCAGAATATGGTCAACCTCAATATTGAGCTGGACCAGGGAAACCTGGAATTCTACCTGCTGCAGGGCTTCGAACCGCGTCCGTTTGCCGGCGAGGGCGGCCGCTTCAGCCTGCCCTTCAGCATCGACAGCAAGGTCCGCTATGCCCCGGATCACCAGTCCCAGCACTTCGATTATGCCTTTCGCTGGTATCAGTTTCTCGGCCCACTGGAACTGGGGCTCAGCTACTTTGGCGGCACCAGTCGCGATCCCGTGTTCAGGAGCAGCGACATCAAGCTGGAGTTCAGCGGTGAGGACCTGACCTCGGTGGTATTGCAGCCGACCTATTACACCATTGACCAACTGGGGCTCGACGCTCAGTTGCTGCTGGGCAACTGGGCTCTCAAGCTGGAGGCCATTGAGCGCCACGGCGAGGAAACCTGGCTGCCGAGCAATGACCGGGTCTACCGGGCCGCAGCGGCAGGCTTTGAATACACGCAGGTCGGGGTACTGGACAGCCGTTGGGATTTCGGTTACATCCTTGAGTACGTCTACGATGACCGCAGGGCGCTGGCGCCAACCTTCGCCGATAACGACTGGCGACTGGGCCTGCGCTGGGCTTTCAACGACATCCGCAACAGTTCCATGCTGCTG
>QJWQ01000124.1 GCA_003235325.1 Gammaproteobacteria bacterium
AGCCTCCACATGCCTTTCTATCAGTCTCTTGAAAAGTTTTCCACCTCAGCCGGTGAAGGGTTGAGAGCGTTGTTGCCAAAATTCGACGCCGATTATTCATGAATAGCAGACTTGGACATGCATTTCTTCCGAATATCATTGCGGTCCGGGATCGTATATCGATCACTTTCTCGACAGATTTTACCAGTCGCGACCGTCTGATCTGACCGCAACTTTGCGATTGAATTATTTTTCGAATCGATCTGGACGTCGGCCCAATTCGGTCAGTTCTTTCCTGAATTTTTCATAAAAAATCCTGACGTTGTTGGAAAACGACGCATTGCTGTTGCGCATTAGATGCACTCGCAATTTTGGCGCCTTCAGGGGAACGGCCTTGAGTTGGGGATAGGCGCCACCCATAACGGTAAAGTCCAATGTCACCGCAATACCCAAACCTTGGGCAGCCATGGCGCAGGCATCATCATTGTAACGCACCTGCACCGACATCTTCGGTTCCAGGTCCAACTTGTCGAACTCTTTTTGCAATATCCTGCCCAACACGGAATCACTGCGGTACATCACCATGTCGTAGGCGCAAATATCCTTGAAACTGACAAATTTCCTGGTGGCCAGCTCATGATTTTCCGGCATTACACAGACGAGACTGGGACTGATTGAAGGCTCGGAAGATACCAGCGGGTGATCCGGTTCAACCAGTGTCAGGGCAAAATCGCCCGACTGGCTGGCGATGTAATCCATCAGGTCTCCGTGAGGCAAAATTTCGACACTGATCAACATCTTCGGGATTTTTTTCTTGGCCGCAGCCAGTAACTTTGGCAGCAGGTAATGACCCAGGCTCGGCGTACAACCGACATTGAGCCGCATGTCTTCGGAATGGGTAATACGGTGAATCGTGGTTTCAAGATCTTCAAAACGCCGGTAGATGGACTCCAGTTCCTTGAACAGCTCCTGTCCCTCCGGTGTCGGCACCAGCCGGCCCTTGCGTCGTTCAAACAGATCTACACCCAGCTTGTACTCGATGTATTTCAGGGTACGACTGATGCCCGGCTGTGACACATGCAGGAGGTCAGCGGCGCCGCTGACGGTCTTGGCAATCATGATTGCCCTGAAAACTTCCAGCTGCCTGAAGTTAAGTATCATGCAATTCCTTATTTTTTTACTCTAAATCAGCAGAGGCGGTCCGGTTATCCGGGAAGCCACATGATGACCGCCGGATAATCCGGATCGTGATATTGTCATGGTCCCATCCGGGCCAGGCCCCAGGGCCGAGTTTACACCAGAGCGGCGCCTGTTCGACTGCCATCTGCGCCGCTCTTGACCCCTGTCCTCCTGTTACGGTGCCACTTACAGTTTCGGACCGGCGTTGCAAATATCGTCGGATGATTCCGCCTCGAACTGCCTGAAGTTATTCTGAAACAGTTTCGCCAGTTTCACCGCTGTCTGCTGGAACGCATTCTGATCAGCCCAGGTGTTTTTCGGGTTAAGTATCTCCACGGGCAATTCTCCGCAACTTTTCGGCACCTGGAAGCCAAAGATCGGATCCGTTTCGTAGTCGGCCTGCTCAAGGGTGCCGTCGTGGATTGCATCGATAATTCCCCGGGTGTGGCCAAGCTTGATCCGGGAGCCGACCCCGTAAGCGCCTCCTGACCAGCCGGTATTCACCAGCCAGACATTGGCACCGTGTTGCCGGATTTTTTCCGCCAGCAGGTTGGCATAGACCGCCGGGTGCCGCACCAGGAAGGCGGCACCGAAGCAGGCGGAGAACGTCGCTGTGGGTTCGGTGACGCCCATCTCGGTGCCGGCCACCTTGGCCGTATAGCCGCTGATAAAATGGTACATCGCCTGCTCCGGGCTCAGCTTGCTCACCGGCGGCAGCACGCCGAATGCATCACAGGTCAGCAGAACAATATTGCTCGGGTTGCCGCCGACGCAGGGAATTTTGGCGTTGTCGATATATTCAATCGGATAAGCGCAGCGGGTGTTTTCGGTGATGGAACTGTCGCTGTAATCCACTACCCGGGTCTCCGGATCGTAGACCACGTTTTCCAGCAACGCACCGTAACGAATGGCCTGGTAGATTTCCGGTTCTTTCTCCTCGGTCAGATCAATGCATTTGGCATAGCAACCACCCTCGATATTGGAGATTCCTTTATCCGACCAGCAGTGTTCATCGTCGCCAATCAGCTGGCGTCGGGGGTCTGCGGACAGCGTGGTCTTGCCGGTACCGGACAAGCCGAAGAACAGGGACACGCTGCCATCCTCGCCCTCGTTGGCGGAGCAGTGCATGGACAGGATATTTTTCTTCGGCATCAGGTAGTGCATGACGGTAAAAATGCCTTTCTTCATCTCGCCGGCGTACTCGGTACCGAGAATGACGGCTTCACCGCGCTCGAAGCAAAAATCTATACTGGTTTTGGAGGACATGCCCCGGGTGTGTTTGTTTGCCGGAAACTGGCCGGCGTTGAGAATGACGAAATCCGGTTCGCCAAAATTCGCCAGCTCTTCTTTTGTTGGCCGAATCAACATATTGTGCATGAACAGGGCATGGTAGGCTCGGGTACAAATAATACGCACCTTTAACCGCTCCTGCGGATCCCAACCGGCAAATCCGTCGACTACAAACAGACGCTCCCGGGTATTCAGGTAGTCGATGGCGCGCTCCCGGTTGATCAGGAAGCTGGTCTCGTCGAGATCGATATTGATATCACCCCACCAGACCTCATTTTCAGAGGCTTCGTGCCTGACAATGCGCTTGTCACTGGGGCTGCGGCCGGTGCGTTCACCGGATCGCACCGCCAGTGCGCCGCCTTTGACGATTACCGAGCCCGGTTCGTAATTTAAAGCCAATTCGTAAAGACGGGCCGGCACGGCATTGCGGATAATTTCCTTTACCTTGATTTCCCAGTTTTCCAAATTCAGTTCGCTCATGATTCCTCCTACGGATACAGCGATATTGATCCGGCTACACATCCACAGGAAATGGCCACAACGATCAATATTATTTTTGGTTTAACGCTCCCCACCGGAATCCCGCACAACTGCGTATTCCAGCATCTGCCATCAGCGGAAATGGAGCTTAGTGATAATTACTTATGCACCGGGTAGAACCCTGGCAAACCTGCGGGCGCCAATGCTCTGAATAATTCTTTACTCAATGCCAACCCCGGCTTTAGTGATTGGCTATCAATTGCAAGCCGGCGCCGGTATTGGAGATGGGCGCCACGTAGTTTCTGTGTAATTCCTCGACTTCGCCCAGCAGGCAGCCGCGCATGCCCAGCCACATATTGAGTTCGACTCCCTGGGCGCCGGCGATCTCGATAAGATCGTTGTTGCTGTATCTGGTCAGCGCTTCCGGATCAGTAATCAACTTGTCCATGCACTCGATATCAAAATCGGCATTGAGGAAGCCGGCGCGCTCGCCGTCCAACTGGTGCGACAGGCCACCGGTGCCAAACACCACTACCTTCTGGTCGCCCGGGAAGGATTCCACCGCGCGGCCAATGGCCTGGCCGAAAGCGTAACAGCGGGACGGTTTTGGCATCGGGTGCCGTTCGCAGTTGATGCACACGGGAATCACCTTGACGTGACCGTAGTTGTGGCCGGGCCACATCAGCGACAGGGGAACCGTCAGGCCGTGATCCACCTTGATGTCCTGGCAAATGGTGGGATCGAAATCATGCTCGATCAGCTCATTGGCAATATGCCAGGAGAGTTCGGTTTCGCCGGTCACCGGCGGGATGGTGGCAATGCCCCAGCCCTCGTCGGCGTTGTGATATTCCGGCGCGCAGCCGATGGCAAAGGTGGGTTTCTTGTCCAGGAACATCTCCAGGCCATGGTCGTTGTAAAAAACGATGGCGATATCCGGTTGCTGCTCGTGAAGCCACTTGCGCACCGGCGGGTAACCGGCAAAAAAGTCCTTCCAGTAGGGTGTATTTTCCAACCCCCGGTCCATGGCGATGCCGATGGCGGGGATATGTGATGTGGTGATGCCACCAATAATTCTAGCCATTGCTTTTTCCTCTCCCCTGGCTGTCCAGGTATGCCTTAAAATCGTCGACAGTCATACCGGTCTGCAGAGCACCCACGTCCTGGACATTGAGACCCAGAAGGCCGGCAAATTTTGCCAGGTAATAGATACTGCCACCGGCTCGGAGCAGGCCGAGTACATCGCGCTCGCGCACGGCCTCTTTCTGCTCCGGCGTCAAGCCGAACTTGTCGCAGTAAGCGTCCTCGTCGGCCTTGAAGGCTTCCCGACCTTCGACGCTGTTGAATGAATAGCACATCTTGTTCAGCGGATAGCCCTTGGTGGACATCGGCCCGTCGAAAAGGATAGTGCCGGGAATTTCTCTGTTTTCTTCGGTCATCGGAAATCTCCTGGGTCAGGACCAGAACAACCGCATGGGGTTGTCGATCAGCAGCTTTTGTTGCAGTTCAGCCGTCGGCGCAATCTGCGGAATAACGTCGACCAGTTTGCCGTCATCCGGTACATGGGTTTTCATGTTCGGGTGCGGCCAGTCGGTGCCCCAGAGCACCCGGTCAGGGAATTCTTCTACCAGGACGCGGGCGAAAGGCACCACATCGCTGTAGTCCGGAGGCTGCCGGGTCAGTCGCTCGGGGCAGCTGACCTTGGCCCAGACCCTGTCGTTGTCCCGCATCAATTGCTGGAAGCGCTGGAAATCCGGGTGGTTGAGGCCGTTGGCGATATTGGGAGTGCCCATGTGGTCGACAACGATGGTAGTGTCCAACTCGTTCAGGAACGGGATCAGGGATTCCAGGTCCTGGGCTTCAAAATAGACGTCGATGTGCCAGCCCAGGGCCTTGATCTTCTCCGCTACCGCCAGGAAGACTTCTTTCGGGGTGCTGTCCACCAGGCGCTTGACGAAATTGAAACGGACGGCGCGGACACCGGCCCGGTCCATGGCCTGCAGTTCCCCGGTGGTGATCGAGGGATCGACCACAGCCACACCCCGGGCCAGATCGCCGGCCGCTTCCAGAGCGTCGATCAGGGCGGCGTTGTCGGTACCGTGGCAGGAGGCCTGGACAATGACGTTGCGCGAAAATCCCAGGTAATCCCGCAGTTCGAACAGCTTTTCCTTGGGCGCGTCGCAGGGGGTGTACTTGCGTTTCGGGTGGTACGGGAATTTTTCTGCCGGCCCGAAAACATGGCAGTGGGCATCCACTGCCCCAGCCGGCACCTTGTATTCGGGCTTGCTGGGGTTGGGATGAAACGGGCGATAATCTGGATCCATCATTTTAGTTTCTACCTTAGAGTCAGTTTTTATGAGTGAAGACGTTGCCGTCGAACAGTTTGCGTGCCGTGCGCAGTATCGCGGCGGCAACCACCTGGCCGGCGCCATCCAGATCCAGGATCACGGTCATCTCGCCAATCGGGTGTTCTACCGACAGGGTTTTACGGGGGCCGTCCGTGACACTGGCTATGGCCGCGGCCGGCGAGCCGGGAAGCACTGCGGCAGTAGCAACGCTGACCGCTCCGAGAACGCCAATGGAGGCGTGACAGCGGTGTGGAATAAAGGTGCGGGTGGAGATCGCGCCACCCCTGGTGGCCGCACTGACCATGGACATTTTCGGTACCGACTTGCTGCTGACATCGCCGAGATTCATCATCGGTCCGGCCTGCAGGCGAATAGCTTCCAGCTTTTTCCGCAGGTCAGTATTGGCCTCAAGTTCTTCCCGGCTCTCGGTGCCGGTGATACCCATATCCTCGGCCCGCAGCACCACCACCGGCATACCGTTATCTATCAGGGTCACCTCGACGCCGTCGATGTGGTCGACGGCGTTGCCGGTGGGCAACAACGCCCCGCAACTGGAGCCGGCGGTATCGGCAAAGGTGATGGGTACCGGCGCCGAGGTGCCCGGCACGCCGTCGATGCGGGCATCGCCGACATAGCTGACGTTGCCGTTCGGTGTGCACACACGGGCAGTAGCGATCTGGCCGGTATTGACCATGTAGATGCGCACGTCGGTCTCGCCTTCTCCGGCCGGCACCAGGCCGCGCTCGATGGCGAAGGGACCGATACCGGCGAGAATGTTGCCGCAATTCTGGGCATCGGTGACGATGGCCTGGTCGACAAACACCTGCAGAAACAGGTAGTCAACATCGGCATCGTCACGCTCTGACGCCTGGACCACCGCCACCTTGGAGGTCAGGGGATCGGCACCGCCCATGCCATCGATCTGGCGCGGGTCGGGTGAGCCCATTACCCGCAGTAACAGCGCATCGCGCTCGGCGGTGTCGGCGGGCAGGTCAGATGCGAGAAAGTACGCCCCCTTGGAGGTACCGCCGCGCATCCACATGCAACGGGTGGCATCAGACATACTTCAGCCCCTTGGCTGCCAGTCCGGGGCGCATGTCGTAGATATCCAGGCCCAGCTCGCCGTTGGCCAGGCGCACCCGCTTGGCCTCCTCGCGATCCATCCGCTCCCGGGACAATTTCAGTACTTCTGCCGCTTTTTCCCGGCGCACCACGACGACACCGTCGTCGTCGGCGACGATCACGTCACCGGGGTAAATCAGGGCATCGGCACAGACCAGGGGTACGTTGACCGAGCCCAGAGTTTCCTTGATGGTGCCCTGGGCGTGGACAAACCGGGACCAGACCGGGAAGTTCATCTTGCGCAGATCGCGGGTATCGCGGACACCGCCGTCGATAATCAGGCCGACCACGCCACGAGCCTGGGCCGAGGTGGCCAGCAGGTCGCCAAAAAAGCCGTCGCTGGACAGTGATGTGGGAGCAAACACCAGGATGTCACCGGGTTTGGCCTGTTCGATGGCGACGTGCATCATCCAGTTGTCGCCGGCGGCGCCGGAGATGGTCAGGGCCGAACCGGCGACGCCGACATCCGTCTGGATCGGCCGCATATAGGGAGCCAGCAGGCCGACTCGGCCCTGGGCTTCGTGGATAGTGGCGACGCCGCACTCGGCCAGGCCATCGATCACGGCCTGTTCGGCGCGTTCGATATTCTGTACGACGATATTCTCTCTCATGGTTTTTCTCCTGAAATCCTGACCGGCGCTGAGCCTGGCGGTTATTTTTAATGGGTTTGGTTCACCTGCGCTTTAAAACTGCAGCCGGCTGAATACCCGGCGGGTATTGGCTTCAAATATCAGCTGCTTCTGCTCCGCACTCAGGGCGGTGTTGTTGTCGATATAGCGTTTGGTGTCGTCAAAATTGTGGCCGGTTTCCGGGTCGACGCCGCGCACCGCGCCAATCATCTCCGAGGCAAACAGGATGTTTTCCACCGGCACGATGTCGAGCAGCAGATCAATGCCCCGCTGGTGATAGACACAGGTATCGAAATAGACGTTTTTCAGCACCAGTTCCTCCAGGGGCGGCAGGCCGGCGTCCTGGGCCAGGCCGCGGAAGCGGCCCCAGTGGTAGGGAACGGCACCGCCGCCATGGGGAATAATGATTTTCAGTGTCGGGAAGTCCTTGAACACATCGGACATCATCAACTGCTGAAAAGCGGTGGTGTCGGCACCCAGGTAGTGGGAACCGGTGGTGTGGAAACAGTCGTTACAGGCGGCGCTGACGTGCACCATGGCCGGAATGTCGTATTCCGCCATCTTTTCGTAAATCGGGTAGAAGGAGCGGTCCGCCAGGGAGCTGCCGTTCCAGAAGCCACCGCTGGGATCCGGGTTCAGGTTGATGCCGATAAAGCCCATCTGCTCAACCGTGCGAACGATTTCCGGCACTGATTTGGCCGGGTCGACACCAGGTGACTGGGGCAACTGGGCCACCGGAACAAAATTGTTCGGGAACAGGTCGCAGACCCGGCGAATCAGATCATTCTGGTGTTCGGTCCAGAAGCGGCTGGTGTGCTCGTTACCGATGTGGTGTCCCATCCAGCTGGCCCGGGGCGAAAAGATGGTCAGATCGGTACCGCGCTCCTGCTGCAAGCGCAGCTGGTTCTTCTCGATACTCTCGCGGATGACCTCATCGCTGATAACGATGCTGCCCTTTTCGCCGATATAAGAGGGATCTGCCGCAACGGCTGCTTTCTGCTTCTCACGGTACTCGCCGACTTGCGGGGGTGTGGTGGTGTAGTGGCCATGACAGTCAATTATCATTTTATTTACTCTCTCTCGTTGGGTCGGGTTTAAGCCATACCGCCGGCAGAACCGGTATTCGGTTCCGGTAACACCAGTTGGGGATTTCTGATCTGTGCTAATCCCGACTGGAAGCTCGCGTACCGGTAACCGGGCGCTTTTTCGTTTTCAATAGTATTGACCTGGGATCATAGTTTGGCCATTACATATTTTTCGCTTCAGTATTACATTTTGTTATAGAGCGTGCTTTTTGCCCCGAAAAACTAATGCGACTTTGTCGGCCCAGGTTTTCTGAGGGGAACCTGGCTGCGGTAGAATGGATTTCCGGCAGCGTGTCTGCCGCAGTTTGCTCCCGTATTGACCTTTAGCCGCTTAACTGAGTAACTCGGCACTTATCAATACTGCTTTACTGTGATTCCGCATCGGGGTCCAGCCTGTGCGATCCATGCAAACCTGCCGACACAACCTGACTTACTTTGGCCTGGAGAAATCAGGACGTGCAGAGAGCAAAAAGCTGCAAGACCCTGGAAAAATCGACAACATGCTTGTCCGGATAATAAAGAAGCACCAGTGGCCGCGGTCTTCAGCGATCAAACTACCGTCAAATGGATTGAAATTGGAATGCGATTTCGGTTTTGGCCCCGATGACCTCATATTCCATAGCCTTTAACTTCTGACAGGGCAGAACACGAAAGGCGCTTCTATAATGTTGGTTGGTGACTGTTAGTTCTTAGCCGGTTCAAGTCGTCCTGTTCTGTTGACTGACCTTTTATCCGATGACATAGCCCGGCTCAGCATCAGCCTAACGTACGGGAACATATACGGGAACATAAAAACAGTCTGACAGGTGACAATTACAGGGAACTGTCATTATCCTGGAACCGCACAATC
>QJWQ01000163.1 GCA_003235325.1 Gammaproteobacteria bacterium
GCTGTAGTGAACTTCCGCATCTTCCCCGGCGAGACCGTTGAGAGCGTGACCGAGCGCGTGGGAAGTCTCGTCGATGATTCGCGCGTCCAGATCAAACCATTCGGCAGCTCTTTAGTGAACCCTTCTCCTGTTTCCTCCACCGAGTCGCCGGCTTTCGGCATCCTGCAAAGAACTATTCGCCAGGTCTTTGCCGATGCCATTGCGGCACCGTATCTTGTGGTAGCGGCAACAGACTCTCGTTACTACCAGCACCTGAGCGAGAATGTGTATCGGTTCCAGCCGGTGCGACTACGCCGGACAGATCTGGCCCGGATACATGGCACCGACGAGCGGATTTCGATAGAGGGCTACGGGGATGCTATCCGTTTTTACCGGCAGTTGATTGTCAACTCCAACCAGTAAAGCAGAAACTGACATCCGTGCCAGTCGGTTGCTGTTTAACTGGAAAGGGTCTAAAACATTTACCTGAAAGCCAAAACTAAAGTCATTAGATCGGGAGATACCATGAACAATTGTTTAAATGAAGAGGGATTGAATCTGCTTTTTCGAGAAGCCCGCACTCACACTCACTGGCTGGATAAACCGGTTAGCGACGAATTGCTGCAAGAGTTGTACGAGCTGATGAAATGGGCGCCCACCAGTGTCAACGGTAATCCTGTGCGTATCCTGTTCCTGCGCTCAGCGGAAGCCAAGGAAAGGCTTCTGCCGGCATTGGCCTCCGGCAATGTCGAGAAAACGATGAGCGCGCCTGTGACGGCAATCATCGGCTACGATCTGCATTTTTACGAGAAGCTGCAAAAACTGGTGCCGCACAATGCCAGAATGCGGGAGATGTTCATCAATGCGCCGGAACTCACCGAGGTCACCGCCCGTCGCAACAGTTCCATGCAGGGAGCCTACTTCATTCTGGCGGCGCGCGCCCTGGGCCTTGATTGTGGTCCTATCTCTGGATTCGACAATGCCAAGGTGGACCAGGAGTTCTTCGGCTCGGGCAAACAGGCCTATGCGGATGAGCAGGAATTTTTCACGGCGGGGTGCATGCGATCCAACTTCCTCTGTAATCTCGGCTACGGAGACGATTCCAAAGTCCATGTTCGGGCTCCGCGTCTCGATTTCAGCGAGGTCTGCCAGCTCCTATAGCTCGAGCTACAACAGACGGGATGTCCTGCTCGGCAACTGCACTACCTTTGTAGAGTAGCGGTGGGTGCAACAGAGACTGCTGCCACTACTTTATTTCCTCGCAGCAGCCAAATGGTCTCGCCAAACGGGTTCCCGGCTGGCGCAACTTTACTATTTGCGCTGCCGGTCGGGTTTGGCCAAGCGCTCGGATCTGGAACGGTAAAACAAAATGCTATCCCTGCACGGGTTGATTCAGAGTTTCAGAAACATGGGCACTGGCCTGCTCAGCAAAAGAAAGATTTCCGCCTATCTGGTCTATGCCTTGGGGGAAATTGTGCTGATCGTCACCGGTATCCTGGTGGCCATCAGCCTCAACAACTGGAACGAGAGCCGCAAGCAACAGGAGCGGTTTTACACCACCATCGGCCGCCTCTACCGCCGTGGAGGAGGCCCAGGAGGCGGTGCGCCTGCGTATGCTGCTGTTCCGGCGACAGATTGACCTGATCGACCAGCTGTACAGTGACCCGGATGCGGTTCCCGACAGGGATCTGGTCTACCGGCTGTTCAATCTCGATAACCCGTTCTATCCAACAGATCCGGCGATGTTTCGCTCCTTCCAGTACCAGTCGTCACTTTTGTCAGTTGATTCCGGAATTCCGCAACAGGTGGAAATTGCCAGCCGCATGGCCGCCTACCTCCAGCCGGCGGATTGGAACGAGTCCACGCAAGTTCGAAATGGGGATCTCTCCGAGATAATTGGCCCCATTCTTATTGCCAATGGTATCCCCAGGCCACTTGTGACTTTTGGCTGGGGTGATTATCACCGCTATGACGAGGAACTGCCGGTGCTGGATGCCAACCATTTGCACATCGCCCGGCAATTGCTGGCCACCGACGAGATGCGCACGGCGCTGCGCCTGCTGCGCTCACGCAAGAATGCCGATATGGAATCGGTGGATAACGACCGCGAAAACACCCTGGAGGTGCTCAACCTGATCAAATCCCGCTTTCCCGGAATCAGGAGCCACTACGTAGACCTCGGCATTATCGGTTCCGCCCTGCCGGAAGGCTGGGAAAAGTCGGTGCCCGTGCAGCGCCTGGTCGGCGGGGACAACATCTGGCAGATCGATATCGATCTGGGTGCCGGCTCGGTGAAGTTTCGGGAGAGCGGTTCCTGGGTCAAGAATTGGGGAGGGGTCGGCTTTCCCGAGGGGGAAACCTATTACTGGGGCGAAGATATCGTTGTAGAGCCCGGCAGGTATCGGGTAACCCTGGACCTGGACAAGAAGCGCTATCGGTTTGAGCGATTGCGGTAAGCCTGGCAACGACGGGGGGACTTAATTCCAGTAAACCGGTATCCGGCGAGACTGCCCCTGATCCGCTGTTAATCGGTCTCAGGCTAGCCGCTCTCCGCCGCCAGCTTCCGCAGTACATAGTGCAATATGCCGCCGTTGCGGTAGTAGGCAAACTCGTTGGCGGTGTCGATACGAATCCGGGCCTGAAACTCGATGGCTTCGCCGTCTGCCTTTTTCACCGTGACAGTAACTTCCTTCTGGTCAGGCTCCACCGCCGGGATTGAGAACTCCTCGTCGCCCTTGAGGCCCAGGGATTCGGCATTGTCGTCACCCTGGTACTGCAATGGCAGTATGCCCATTCCCACCAGATTGGAGCGGTGGATGCGTTCGTAACTCTCGGCGATAGCGGCGCGCACGCCGAGCAGGGTAGGACCCTTGGCGGCCCAGTCCCGGGATGAACCGGTGCCGTATTCCTTGCCGGCCAGCACTACCAGTGGCACGCCCTCCTCACGGTATTTTTCCGCCGCGGCGAAAATGCTCATCTGTTCTCCGGAGGGAAAATGGGTGCTGTGGGAACCCTCGGTGCCGGGTGCCAGCTCGTTCTTGAGGCGGACATTGGCGAAGGTGCCGCGCATCATCACCTCGTGGTTGCCGCGACGGGAGCCGTAGGAGTTGAAGTCCGCCGGGGCGATGCCCAGTTCCTGCAGATACAGGCCAGCGGGACTGTCGGGATCGATGGCGCCGGCCGGTGAGATGTGGTCGGTGGTTATGCTGTCGCCCACCTTGACCAGGCAGCGGGCCTTGTCGATGGCGCTGACCCCCGGTTCTTCCGGGGTCATGCCGTCGAAGAATGGTGCTTTCCTGACGTAACTGGATTCCGGCCAGCCGTAAAGCTGGCCACCACCGGTATCCAGTTCCTGCCAGCTGGCGGGGCCGGTATAGACGTCGGCGTACTTTTCGCGAAATTGCTCCCGGTCGATGGTGTCGGCGATCACCCGGCGAATTTCCGCCTTGTCCGGCCAGAGGTCCCGGAGGTAGACCGGGTTGCCGTCGCTGGCTTTGCCCAGCGGATCACTGGTCAGATCCAGGCTCATGTTTCCGGCCAGGGCGTAGGCCACGACAAGAGGCGGCGATGCCAGATAGTTGTTGCGCACTTCCGGGTGAATCCGGCCTTCGAAGTTGCGGTTGCCGGACAGCACCGAGGTCACCACCAGGTTGCCGTCGTGGATACCTTTGCTGATAGGCTCTGGCAGCGGGCCGGAGTTGCCGATGCAGGTGGTGCAGCCGTAGCCCACCAGGTAGAAACCCAGGTGCTCCAGGTCGTCGAGCAGACCGGCCCGCTGCAGGTAATCGGTCACCACCTTGGAGCCGGGCGCCAGGCTGGTTTTCACCCAGGGCGGCGTTTTCAGGCCCTTTGCCACCGCCTTGCGGGCGATCAGGCCCGCCGCCACCAGCACTTCCGGATTGGAGGTATTGGTACAACTGGTGATGGCGGCGATCACCACGGCACCGTCCCACAGCTCAAAGCTGTGGCCGTCGAACCGGACCGGCACGCCCCGGGCGCTGTCGTGAGTGGCGGTGGAGGTGGTCAGGTCGCCGGTCATTTCGTCCAGCACCCGATCGTCATCATCCAGGTTGTTGACCCGGATGAAGTCGTCCAGGGACTTGCCGAAGGCGCTTTTTGCATCTGAGAGTGCGATGCGGTCCTGGGGTCGGCGCGGGCCGGCGATGCAGGGCACCACGTCGGCGAGGTCCAGTTCCAGCGTGTCGCTGTATTCGGCGTCCCCGGACTGGTCGTCGTGCCAGAGGCCCATGGCTTTCATGTAGGCTTCCACCAGTTCCACCTGTTGGTCTTCCCGACCGGTCAGGCGCAGGTAGCTGGTGGTCTCGCTGTCGACGTGAAAGATGCCGCAGGTAGCGCCGTATTCGGGGGCCATGTTGGCGATGGTGGCGCGGTCGGCGACCGTCAGGTTTTTCAGGCCGGGGCCGTAGAACTCCACGAATTTGCCCACCACGCCGAGTTTGCGCAGCATCTGGGTGACGGTCAGTACCAGGTCGGTGGCGGTGGCGCCCTCGGGCATCTTGCCGCTGATGCGGAATCCCACCACCTGGGGCAGCAGCATCGAAATCGGCTGGCCGAGCATGGCGGCTTCCGCCTCGATACCGCCGACGCCCCAGCCCAGTACGCCGAGACCGTTGATCATAGTGGTGTGGGAGTCGGTGCCCACCAGGGTATCCGGGTAGGCCAGGGACTTGCCATCCATTCCCTTCGAGGCAGGTTCGGCAGTGAATACGCCCCGGGCCAGGTATTCCAGATTGACCTGGTGGACAATGCCTGTCCCCGGAGGCACCACCTTGAAGTTGTCAAACGCTTGCTGCCCCCACTTGAGAAACTGGTAACGTTCCCGGTTGCGCTTGACCTCGATCTCGGTATTGCGTTGCAGTGCCGATTCCGAACCGAAGTGGTCCACCATCACCGAGTGATCGATCACCAGCTCCGCCGGCGACAGGGGGTTGATCAGATCCGGGTCGCCGCCGAGAGCTTTCATGGCGTCGCGCATGGTGGCCAGGTCGACAATCGCCGGCACGCCGGTGAAATCCTGGAGAATCACCCGTGCCGGGACAAAGGCGATCTCGGTATCGGGCTCCGCCTGTGCCTGCCAGCCGGCCACCGCCTCGATATCGGCATCGCTGACGAAATCCTGGTCGGCATGGCGCAGCAGGTTTTCCAGCAGCAGCTTGATGGAGAAGGGCAGGCGGCTGATATCAAAGGACTGTTTCACTTTATCAAAGGGAAAATAGGTATAGTCACGGCCGGCGACGGAAAGTGTGGCCGCGGTCTTGTATTTGCCAGACATGGAAAATTACTCCCGCGAGATGCAGATTATTACTTTATTAAGGGTAGATAACGCCGCAATCTATCGCCAGTCGCGGAATATCCGTTTAAACCTGGTCGACAATCCGGGCGATATCTGTCCGGGTTAAATGCTGAGGGAGATGCCATTGCAGATCTGGTCCAGGGCAAGAGCACTGGCAGAACAGACGCCGGTGGAGCGCAACCGCTACGTGGATTTACTCCGTGCCGTCGCCATTCTGGTGGTCATCGTCGGCCACTGGCTGATTGCCACTGCCTGGTACGATCAGGGTGAGTTGAACACCGGGCTTATTCTGCGGAGCGACCCCTGGACCCAGTGGCTGACCCTGCTGTTCCAGGTTATGCCCATTTTCTTTATGGTCGGCGGCTACTCCAACGCCATGTCCCTGGAGAGCGCCAGGCGCAAGGGCATCGACTACGCCGGATGGCTCTCGGTCAGGCTCAATCGCCTGGTGGGGCCGTTGTTGCTACTGGTGGTTGCCTGGGCGTTACTGGGACTGATCATGGAAGTTCTTGGCGCCAGGGGCATGGTCATTCAGTATGCGTCGAAAGCGTCACTCACACCTACCTGGTTTCTGGCCATCTACATCATGGTAGTGGTGCTGGCGCCGGCCACCTGGTATCTCTGGCAGCGATTTGGCTTTTGGTCCTTCTGGAGTTTTGCTGCGGCGGCGGCACTCATGGATATCGCCTATTTTGCGGCGGATCTGCGCTGGCTGGGCTGGAGCAACTATTTCTGGGTCTGGCTCGCCGTTCATCACCTGGGCTTTGCCTGGCGCGATCACCGCTTCGGCAGCTCGCTGCAACTGCTCGGCATCGGCACCCTGGGCTTTTTCTCCCTTTGGTTCCTGATCAGCGCCGGGCCCTATCCGCTGGCCATGGTGGGCTCGCCGGACGAGGGGCTCAGCAATACCACGCCGCCCAAGGTCACCCTGATAGCCCTTGCCCTCACCCAGTTCGGCCTGCTGCTGGCTCTGGATCGGCCGATGCGGCGCCTGCTGGCCAGCGTCAGGCTGTGGACAGCGACAGTACTTGTCAACAGCATGATCATGACGATTTATCTATGGCATATCACTCTGATGATTGTCGTCATCGGTCTTTTGTTCCTGGCTGATGGCCTTGGCCTGGGCCTGGAACCGGGCGGCCGCGGCTGGTGGATATCAAGGCCCCTGTGGATCCTGTTGCTCTCGGCTCTGCTGTTGCCAGTGGCGATTGTGCTGTCGCCGCTGGAACAGCGGTCGCGGCAGATCGACCTGCTACCGCCTACGCCTGGACGCCAGGTCGGGGGCGCAACACTACTTTGTACAGGTATCGCCCTGCTGGCAATGTTTGGCTATGGCGGCGGGCCAATTCCCGGGCTCGATCTGGCCGCCTTTGCCCTGGTGGTGGTCGGTGCTGGTATCAGCGGGCTGCTGCCGGCAATCCCCCGTGAAAAATAAGGCTGAGAAGATAAAGAGCCTTCACAGGAGGCGCCGGATCATCCCTGGTGTCGAGCACTGGCATTGGGTCATATCGGCCGATATTTCTCCGTATGAATCGGGCGTCCCGCCTTTTTCCTGCCAAAAAATTGATACATGACAACGGGCGCGGCATTAACCGCCTGCAGCGTTTTGGAATCGGCTACCATCCAGTTTTATTAGATTATTTCTGCAAGCTATGGAATCAGGACAGTCATTGAGCAGGGATCAAGGCCGTAGTGGCAACTGCTATCCCCATGAAGCGCAAGCAGGCCCTGGCCGATGGCTGTTGGCGTTCACAATTTTACTCGTGATGACCCTTGGCGGTTGTGGTGGCACCAAAATTCTTGATAAACCGGTTCCCGTCAAGATTGAAAAGCCCTTGGCCAGCGCCAGTGACGACAACATTCGCGTCAATCTCGACTGGGTTATCGTTCGCGACGGCCCGGGGTCCTGGGCAAAAAAAGCGGACTGGGACGAATACCTGATTACTGTGAAAAATGCTGGCGAAAGGCCAATGGAAATTACCGGAGTCGCTGTTTACGATTCGACCGGCTATCGTCTTCAGTCCAGTGACGATCGTAAGAAGCTGATTAAACGTAGCAAAGAAACCGAGCGCCGTTATCTGGACCTCGGGATTAGCTTGGAGGCGGGATGGGGTAGCGCGGGTACTACGATTCTGGTGGGTAGTGCAGTTACCGTAGGCGGCGTCGCTACGGCGGTCGAGTCAGCGTATGTAGGGAGCACCGCCACCACTACTGCGGGAGCGGCGGCCGGCCTACTGATTGGTCCAGCGATTGTGACGATTGGAGTCGTTCAGGTTGTTAGGAACAAGAAGGTCGCAAGGGAAATTAGACACCGACGTACCCGGTTGCCTCTGCTGTTGGCCCCGCAAAATGCGGTGACCTTGGACCTGTTTTTTCCCCTGGCACCTTCGCCTCGTCAACTGGTATTGGATTACCGGATAGGCGGCGATGACTATCGTCTTGACGTTAATACTGAGTCAGCCCTCTGGGGGCTGCACATACACCCAGAGCTGCCGGATAAGTAAAAATTATTGACCCGGTCACAGAGGGTATTGACAGGCATTTAATAGCTGGCAGTCTCGATTTGGCCAGCATGCCGTGCTCGGTAATTTCAACCCGGGTCACCGCGCTGCAGTCAGGCTGTCGCATAGCCGATGTCGGAACCCAAAAACCAGGCTCTGCTCTCGGAATCCCGTTTATCCCGCCATTGATCCAGGTCAAGCGCCGGCAGTTGAATTTCCGGCAATTGCCCCCAACTTTGCAGCTATTGCAATAATAGGCGAATGAGGTTGTCCGGATGCGAATCGAGCGCTTTACCAATCAGTTACAGACCGCCCTGGCGGATGCCCAGTCTCTTGCTGTAGGCAGGGACAACACCGCCATCGAGCCGGTGCACCTGCTGCTGGCCATGCTCAACCAGCAGGGCGGTTCCACCAGGCCGATGCTGGGCCAGGCCGGTTTCGACATGGGTGGCCTGTCACGGAAATTGCAGGAAAAAATAGACAGCCTGCCGCAGGTACAGACCCCGACCGGTGACGTCAACCTGTCCCAGAACCTGGCCCGGCTGCTGAATCTGGCGGACAAGCGCGCCCAGAAGCAGGACGACCAGTTCATCTCCACCGAGACCGTGCTGCTGGCGGCCTTTGACGACGCCGACACCGGCAAGCTGCTGAAACAGTTTGGCGACCAGAAACGGCTGGAACAGGTGGTGCAGCAGGTGCGCGGCGGCGAGAATGTCGACAACCCGGAAGCCGAGGGCAATCGCCAGTCCCTGGACAAATACTGCATCGACCTGACCGATCGCGCCGAATCCGGCAAGCTGGACCCGGTCATCGGCCGTGACGACGAGATCCGACGCACCATTCAGGTATTGCAGCGGCGGACCAAGAACAATCCGGTGCTGATCGGCGAGCCCGGCGTCGGCAAGACCGCCATCGTCGAGGGCCTGGCGCAGCGCATCGTCAACGGCGAGGTGCCGGAAGGGCTCAAGGACAAGCGGGTACTGAGCCTCGACATGGGTTCACTGCTGGCCGGCGCCAAGTTTCGCGGCGAGTTCGAGGAGCGGCTGAAATCGGTGCTGAATGAATTGGCCAAGCAGGAAGGACGCGTCATCCTCTTTATTGACGAACTGCATACCATGGTTGGCGCCGGCAAGGCCGAGGGCGCCATGGATGCCGGCAATATGCTGAAGCCGGCTCTGGCCCGGGGCGAACTGCACTGCGTCGGCGCCACTACCCTGGACGAGTACCGCAAGTACATCGAAAAGGATGCCGCCCTGGAGCGTCGCTTCCAGAAAGTGCTGGTGGACGAGCCCACAGAGGAAGACACCATCGCCATCCTCCGCGGCCTCAAGGAGCGTTACGAAGTGCACCACGGGGTGGAGATCACCGACTCCGCCATTGTCGCTGCCACCAAGCTGTCCCAGCGCTACATCACCGACCGGCAATTGCCGGACAAGGCCATCGACCTGGTGGATGAATCCGCCAGCCGCATCCGTATGGAAATCGATTCCAAACCGGAAGAAATGGACCGCCTGGAGCGGCGCCTGATTCAGCTCAAAATGGAGCGGGAGGCGGTGAAAAAGGAGAGTGACGAGGCCTCGAAAAAACGTCTGGATAAGCTCAAGACCGATATCGCCGCCATCGAGAAGGAATATGCCGACCTGGAAGAAATCTGGAAGGCGGAGAAGGCTGCCCTGCAGGGCACCACCCAGATCAAGAGCGACCTGGAACAGGCCAAGGTGGATATGGACGCCGCCCGTCGCGCCGGCGATCTGACCCGAATGTCGGAAATCCAGTATGGCATTATCCCATCCCTGGAAAAGCAGATGGCCGCGGCTGCGGCCGCCGAATCCGGCTCCCGGGAAACGACCCTGCTGCGCAATAAGGTCACCGAGGAGGAAATCGCCGAGGTGGTCTCCAAGTGGACCGGCATCCCGGTCAGCAAGATGATGGAAGGAGAGCGGGACAAATTGCTGCGCATGGAGGATGCCCTGCATAACCGGGTGGTCGGCCAGGATGAGGCCGTAGTCTCGGTAGCCAATGCCGTGCGCCGCTCTCGTGCCGGGCTGTCGGATCCCAACCGTCCCAACGGTTCCTTTCTGTTCCTCGGTCCCACCGGCGTTGGCAAGACCGAGCTGTGCAAGTCCCTGGCGGAATTCCTGTTTGACAGCGAGGACGCCATGGTACGCATCGACATGTCCGAGTTCATGGAGAAACATTCCGTGGCCCGGCTGATCGGCGCGCCTCCCGGCTATGTGGGCTACGAGGAGGGCGGTTACCTGACAGAAGCAGTGCGCCGCCGGCCATACTCGGTGCTGTTGCTGGACGAAGTGGAAAAGGCCCACCCGGACGTGTTCAATATCCTGCTGCAGGTACTGGACGACGGCCGCCTTACCGATGGCCAGGGTCGCACCGTTGATTTTCGCAATACCGTGGTGGTCATGACCTCGAATCTGGGCTCCGATATTATCCAGACCCTGGCGGGAGAAGAAAACTACGAGGCCATGAAGTCGGCGGTCATGGAGGTGGTGGGCAGCCACTTTCGGCCGGAATTTATCAACCGGGTCGACGAGGTGGTGGTGTTCCATCCCTTGGCCAGGGAGCAGATCCGCGGCATCGCGGAAATCCAGCTGGGCCATTTGCGCAAGCGGCTGGCGGACCGTGATCTGGGCCTCGAGCTGGAACCGGCGGTTCTGGACAAGATCAGCGAGGCCGGCTACGACCCGGTCTACGGCGCCCGGCCCCTGAAACGCACCATCCAGCAGTTACTGGAAAATCCCCTGGCCCAGGCGGTGCTGGCCGGCACCTTCGCTCCGGGGGATACCATTCACTGCAAGCTGGAAAAGGGCAGGGTGGCGTTTTCCAGTTAGGGCCTGTGCACAGGCAATCCGATAAATTCAGTCATTCGGATTGCCTTGCCAGGTTCTCTAATCCAGAAATTCAGCTCTTCTCGACAAAATCCCGAAATTGCATCATGTACTTTCGGGATTCCTTTTTGAACTGGCCCGGCATCAGCAGGCACATGACCTTCATCAGCCCGGTGCAGCGAAACTCGCAGTCAAACTGCCAAAGGGTTTTGTTGCTGTCGAGCTCGATAAACCGGTTCTCCACGCGATTCCAGCAGGCCGGTTTGTCCGGATTACCGGTCTGGTAAGTGGCAGTGATTTCATCGGGCAGGTTTCGGGAAAGGACAGTCTCGGTCATTTCGATCTCCTTGCTGCCCATTCGGTAGAGAATTTTGCTGGTGGCCCCGACCTGGCCTGGAATGCCACTTTGAAGTTCAACGGCGAGCAGGTCCGGTTGCCACCGGCTCAGGTTGTCCGGGTTGTCGAATAACTCGACAACCCGGTGCCGGGGCCGGCCCAGCTCCATTTCCAGTGTGTATCTCATGATCGGACTAAAGCCTGAGAATCATTGCCTTGATGACCACAGCTACTGTCAGCCAGTTGCCGATGACCCTGACCCGTATGCATCCGGTGATAATGGCCGCCAGTGAAGCTCCACCTGAAAATCAGCAGGGCAATGGCTGCAGCCAGCACGTGCCGGTACTGGGCCTGAGGGCCTTCGAACAGGCTGGACAGGGTAGTCCAGGACCAGAGTCCAAGTACCGAGACCAGGATAAAAATGGCTGAGGCAATAAACAGGTGGCGGAAGTTGATGCGTTTCATGATATTGCTCCTTATGACAATTGCTTGAACAGGGTTTCAAGAATAGAGCGTGTCTGTCGCCGATCCTCGATCGGGATGGTTGAAAACCAGTCTTCTATCATCGACGCATCCCTGTCGAGTATCCCGGCAAAGAGTTCACGCCCGGTCTGGTTGAGTTGTATCAGGGGAGAACGCTTGTGGCGCGGATTCTCCCGGGCCACTACCAGGGCTTTTTCCTGCAACGCGTTGACCGTGACCTGGATATGCTGCCTCGATACCTGGTAGCGCTCGGCGATTTCCGGCACTGACAAAGCCTTGTCGGGGTAGAGAAACTCCATTACTGCCCGATCGGCTGCTGAAATGCCCAGGATTTCCAGGCTCTCGTTAGATTTCTGTCCCATGGCCCGAAATAGCCGGCGGATCAGCCAGGTGATCTGGTAAGCATCGGAATCAGTCTGTGCGCCCATACCTTCCCTCAAAATAATGACAACTCAGTTGACATTATAGTGGTGACAATCTGGTTGTCAATATGGTCTTGAGGGAGTTATCTGAAATATTGCCGGACGGATTTCAGTATCAGGATATTCAACAAAGATATCACCATTGACATCAACGGCGGTAAATCTCGGAAGGGGTGTTGACGGGGATAATTTTAAACAGGCCTGATTGCTTGGTTAAAAGGCCTTGATACCCTTACGGATTGCCGGAAGCAGCAGACTGGCCGAGGCAATCCAATGGGTGGAAGAAATGTCAGAGCTTTCTACATCAGAGATGAATTTTCAGTTTTAAGCCGTAGACATCCTGCTCAAAGTCCAGGGCTTCAAGCGAGTCTGTAAAGGAAGACAGGGACCATCTTCCGTTTTTTTGTCTGTGCAGCAATTGCTCTGAGCCGGAACCATGATTGATATCCTCCTGCCATCCGGCACTGGCGCCATCACCTCCAGTCTCGACGGTTGGAATCCTGTAATCGGGTGCCCGGTCCAGCTCAGCGGCAGTTGCCGGTGAGGGCAGAAATGTTGCCATAATCGTGAATGCAGTCAGTGAGAAGATAAGTCTTTTGCCATTGATCGTCATGGGCGATTCTCCTGCGTGGTATTGCTGCCTTCACACTAGCCAGGGAAACCCCCGCCTGTTGGTCAGCAGGTCACAATTCCAGCCCCGGTCGATAATCAACTCTCAGGTTTGTGAAATCCTGTTCAGCAGAAACATGAACCACAGCAACTTTGGGGTTCCGGCAAATCCAGGACGGCAGTGACAGGGCCTGTTAACCAGGTCGTTGAAGCAAGACCAGCGATGATCTGGATTTGGTGTCGTGCAGAGCCTTATCTGTGCTTGATGGCAACCCTGCACAGGTATCCGGCTGTCGGGAAAAGCCGGCAGTTGCCCCCGAACAGGTCGTTTGCGCATTACTTCACAGATTTTGATCCGGAATTAGTCACTTATGGTAAGGAGATGAGAGACTTCTCGAGCGCCTGACTATATCCGGATTCAGACGCGGTCTGCATCATTGATTGCTGCCTCGGGAGTGTCCGAAAACTCTGGACAACCAGTAATCCCGAAGTAAGGCACCGCCCTGGGATAGCGCTTATTAAAGAGGCAGCGCTGGTGCTGCCGGGCAAGCCGAACCAGCAGGGGCGACTGATTCCGCCAAGACCGGTAAGGCTGCGAACAATTTTCCGGCAAATTTAACCGATGGGTAACTTAACCCGATGCCACACACTAACCCTTGGCAGGATGCCCGCCATAGATGACAGCAATTCGCACACTATCCGGTCGCTGGCGCAAGGAGCGTCTGGGACTTAGCATAATCGGTTGCACCCTGCTGGTGATCGTAATGATTGCCGTACTAATATTTCACTATCAGAAGCAGATAGGGACAGAACTCATCCGCACTCAGGGCCTGAGTCTGGTGCGCCTGATATCGGAAATACATTATGACCAGCTGCAATCCCTGCGGACGGTCAATATGCTCAGCGTCGTTTACCAGAGTCAGGGTAAATCCGAACTTGCCTATATCTCCCTGCGCGGTCTGAATGGCGAACCCCTGTCCGAGGTTACCGCACCGGGGATTATCGTTCCCGGTGTTGATACCCCCACTGATCCCACAGCCTGGATCGGCGAGCGCAGGCTGTCACTGGATTCACAGCGGGGAGTTGTGGAATTCCATGCGCCACTTCTGGTCAATTCCGAGTTGAAAGGATTTGTCAGGATCGGCTATTTCGAACCGGGAATGGCCTTTGATCCGGGGCAGTTGCCGTTTCTGGCTTCCCTGGCGTTGCCGGTTTTTCTGCTGGCGCCCTTGTTTTATGGGTTGTTACGCCGGGAATTGCGGCCGTTTACTCAGGCTAATCTGCAACTTTCGGAACATATGGCAGGACTGAAATCCCGGAGAGGAGCGCTCGGAGCCACCGGCGATCTGGCTGAACTACTGGAAAATTTTGACAACCATCTGCGTGAAGCGAGAACACGCATAGCCAGGCTGGAAGATGAGCGCTCGACCATGATCGCCACGACCAGGATTGACAGCTATAAATCGACAAAGATAGAAGCGATGATCCATTCGATACCGGACGCCATCATCGTCTTTGATAATAGCGGCAGTATCACCTTTGCCAACGACAAGGTAGGCGGCTTTTTTGAGGTGGCTGCTGATTTCATCATCGCCGAACCGCTGGAAAACTGGTGTAAAAACGATCAGGTATACGACTACATCTCGAAAATCAAGCGCGCACCGACGACGCTGAGACCGCCGACGACAATAAAACTGGCCGATAGCGGCAGCAGAAAGACCCTGTCGCTGACCACTTTTCCCGTGTATGAATCCGGAACCTGTCAGGATATTGCCGGCATTTTGCTGATCATTCGCGACTCCACCCGCGAATCCATCGCCGAAGTCAATCGCGAGGGATTTGTGGCTCATATTTCCCATGAACTCAAGACCCCGCTGAACAGCTTGTTGATGTACAGCGAGGCCTTACTGGGTCCGGACGGGGAGGACCCGGCCTTCAGGGTCGAGGGGCTGAACGTCATCTATGACGAAACCGAGCGTATGCGGGATTTGATCAACAACCTGCTCAATATCACCAAGATCGAAACAGGAAGCCTGTCCATTGATCGCACGCGAGTCAGGTTAAATGATTTTTTAAGTGACATTTTTGACAATATCAGAAAGGGAGCCAAAGCAGCGGACCTTGAATTCAGGAGTGAGCTGGATAATGAAGTAAATGAGGTCGCTATCGACAAGGGACTGATGCGAGTGGCGATCAATAACCTGCTGACCAATGCCATTAAGTACAATCGAACCGGTGGCAGTGTCAGTCTGCAACTCGAGGCCGTCGGGGACACGGTGCGAATTGTCGTCAGGGATACCGGAATTGGTATTTCAGAGGAAGAGTTGAAACGGATCTTTGACAAGTTTTACCGGTCGGAATCGGACGAAGTGAGAAAGCGTTCCGGTCATGGTCTCGGGCTGGCGCTGGCCAGGGATATTATACAACTGCATAACGGGCAGTTAACGGTCAGTAGTACCCTCGGCAAGGGCACCGAGTTTGTCATCGAATTTCACAAGCAAACCGAATTATTGCGAAAGGCGAGCTAGCCAATGATCCGTGTTCTGGTGATTGATGATGAAGCCCACATCCTGAGGATTCTGCAGCTGTCACTGCAACGAGCCGGTTACAAGGTGACCGTGGCAAGTGACGGCCAGAAAGGTCTTGAACTGCTCAGACAACAGCATCCCGATATCGTGATTGCCGATATTGACATGCCGAACATGAACGGCAAGGACATGTGTCTTTCCTTTTATCAGGAATTTCCCGACAACAGTATTCCCATATTTATTTCCACTTCCCGTGCTGAAGATGAATTCAGGTCGTGGACCCAGCCCTTTAAAAATATTCATTTCCTGGAAAAACCATTGAGCATAAATATTCTTTTAAGACGATTGGCCGAGATACTGGACCAGACTGCGGGACCTCGCCCAATCGAACAGGGAGTAAACCTTGGCTGACCTCAACCTTGAAAATATAAATCTGGAGAAATATGAAAAGCTGGCCATGCGGCTGATGGGTTCTCCTGCTAGTCTGGCAATTTTTGATATTCACGACAGTCTCCACTGGCACAGCATTTCGATGGAAGTGAGTATTATCAATCGGCTTAAACTTAATCTGGGTCGACAATTGAGCCCGGGCAGCAGTACCGGAAAATTTACACTGAAAGTGAGGGAAAGTTCCGACCTTGTCTGTTTCTACAGTCTGTTGAAAAGCAATGCCGGGCTGGAGCTCGGACGCCTTTTTGTCGTCCTCGAGACCGAGACCAAGACATTGGATCAGGAGCTGGCATCCATCAGGAATGAGAGCCTTGCAGCCACTGTCGCCGATCTGGCCGACATCATTCAGGACGAAGTGCAATTGTCTCTGGAACTCAATTCAATGGCCGGTGAATTGACAGATCGCTATGAAGAATTAAACCTTGTCTACAGTTCGGGGGACGATGTCAGTCATTTTTTTGAAGGTCAGGCAGTGCTCAGAAAACTGGTGGTTAACTGCCATGAATACATGAATGTCGATATCGCCGCCCTTATTTTGCCTGACAAACATATTACCTATATCGAGGCCCATGCGGATATCGATGCCGTTGAAGTGGATACGCTTCTGGAAAAGCTGCATCTGTCTCTCTATCCCTGGATTTGCACTAATGAAAAGGTCGTTGCCATTAACAGTCTCACCGACCCCCTGCATCGCCAGGTGTGCCCGGATATCTTTTTCAAGCTGATGGGTTGCCCGATCTTCGATGGCTCAGGTGCCGTGTGTGGACTGCTCGTGGTGTTGAACCAGTTCAACAAGAAGGATTTTTCCAACAGCGCTCGCAACCTGCTCGAAGTGGTCGGAAGAAAGGCGGCAAAAATTATTCAGAGCTCCTATGACAAGTTGACCGGGTTGTTGACCCGAAGCAGCTTTGAATCGGTACTTGACGAAATTCTTCACCATTGTCCGTCCGGCGCTGCCAGCAAGTGCCTGCTCGCGATAAAAATTGATCAGCTCAATATCGTCAATGATCTGCACGGACTCGTTGCCGGTGATGCCATGATCAGGGAGGTGGCAAAAGCACTGCTCAGGATTTTGCGTCAGGAAGATGTTGTCGGGCGAATCGCAGGCAATATGATTGGCATCGTGCTGGACCGGTGTACCTTGGAAAATTCAGGAATTGTTGCGAAAAAATTGCAGCAGAAAATTAATCAAATTCCGTTTTGCTGGGAAGAAAAGCAAATCAATATCAAGGCCAGTTTTGGCGTCGTACCAATTACCCCGTCAAACACCACGAGGACCCTGTTGACCTCCGCGGACCTGGTCATAGATCTGGCCAAGCAGAAGGGTGGTAACCGGATCGAAATATTCCGTCAGACTGATCAGGAGATACTGAACAGAAAATCCCAGATTCACTGGGTTAACCAGGTCCAGGAAGCACTGGTCAACGACAGCTTTGAACTTTTCTGCCAGGGTATTTATCCGGTGGACCAGCCGGACTGCGTCCACCATTATGAAATTTTGATACGTATGCTGGATGACTCAGGCAAGGTGGTATCCCCGGCCAATTTCCTGCCGGCGGCAGAATATTACAAACTGATGCCCAATATCGATCGCTGGGTTATTACCCATACCCTCAGGGCCCTGGACAACCATGCCACCCATATTGCCGATCGCAACATTTCATGGGCCATCAACTTATCCGGTCAAACCCTCTCCGACCCGGAGTTTTGCCAGTTCCTGGTGGAAACCATAAGTCAGGCCCGTGTTCCTGCCCACTGCCTGAGTTTCGAGATCACTGAATCTGCAACCATTGACAACCTGATGGTTGCCCAGGACCTGATCGCTGCGATCAAAGGCCTTGGCAGTTCAGTTTATCTCGATGACTTTGGCACCGGACTGAGTTCATTCAGCTACCTGCAGAGCCTGCCTTTCGATTATGTCAAGATCGACGGTTGCTTCATCAGGAAGATGGAGCAGGACCCGGTGTCGGTGGCCATGATCTCTGCCATTTGCAGCGTCACCAGGGCTATGGGTCTGCATTCGGTGGCGGAATACGTCGAAGCCAAGTCCATGATTCCCCAGCTAAAGCAACTGGGAATTGATTTCCTCCAGGGGTATGCCCTGCACAAGCCCGAGCCGGTGGCCGATGTCCTGCGCAACAGCTTCTCGACCCGGGCCCCCGTCAATCGCCATTTCGCAACGCTGACTCCCTGACCAGGTCGATCATGGAAGCGCCGGCAGTGGCCACCAGTTCCAGCGTGATTCGCACCCAGATCGGTGTAATGACCTATATTGCGCCCCGGAAGTCGCTGCTGGAAGAAGCCGGATTGAACAGCCTGCAGGAAAGCATCACCACCTGCATAGAGGAACGCAAATTCAATCTGGTTATCGATCTGGCCACCATCGCCCTGGTTGACAGCAAAGTCCTGGAGGCTCTGCTGGATATTCAGGATCGAATGCTACGCCTGGGCGGCTGGATAAAAATCGCCAATGCCAACGGTACCATCAAGGAAATTTTTACCATTACCGGCTTTACCAGTTTTGTAAATGTCATCGACAATGAATCCCGAATCGAGTGCGGCAAGCACCCATCGACATCGACCAGAATGCGCCTCGGCGAGCGTCTGGTGCTGAGGGGGATAGTCAATGATGCCCAACTCGAGGAGGCCTTTCAGCTACAAAAAAAAACCCGCAAACGTCTTGGCCAGATCATCGTAGAAAAAGGCTGGTCCAGTTCTCCGGTTGTTTATCAGGTGCTGGCCGAGCAACTGGAGGTGCCTTTTATTCGCCTGCGCAACGGCATCTTTGACCCACAGGTGACGGCCAGGCTGAGTCAACCGATCGCCAGGCGGCTTCAGGTTGTCCCACTGTTCCTGGTGCGCGGCGAGCTCACTATCGCCACCGGAGACCCGCAGGACATGCCGGTTCTGACTGAAATTGAAAGTCGGCTGGGAGTCAAGGTGGTGCCGGTTCTGGCCATTCCTGAGGAGATTGCGAGAACCCTCGATGAGGCGCATGCCGACCGTCATTTCAGCGAGGAAATGACGGTCGAGATCGAGGAAGATTTTGAAATCTCCGATGAAAGTCGAAAGCAGGATTACGATGCCATCGACGAGATGGCAGCCGGCAGCCCGGTTATCAATCTGATCAATTCCATTATTCAGCGCGCAGTTCGCGACGGCGCCAGCGATATCCACATTGAACCGGGGCGTCACAAATCACGAGTGCGCTATCGCATCGATGGCATCCTTTACGAGGTGATGTCTCCGGCCCTGGAATTGCACCCGGCCCTGGTTTCACGACTCAAGGTGATGGCCAACCTGGATATTGCCGAACGTCGGATGCCACAGGATGGTCGTATCCAGGTGCAGACACGGGGTCGCCAGGTCGACCTGCGTTTCAGTTCCCTGCCGGGATTGCTGGGCGAAAAGGTCGTACTCCGGGTGCTGGACAAGAACCAGGCAATACTTAACCTTAACAAGCTGGGTATGAAGGAGGATATCCTTCGGCAATTCAGGGATTTGCTCGGCCGCAGTTACGGCCTGATTCTGGTCACCGGCCCGACCGGCAGTGGCAAGACCACCAGCCTCTACGCCGGGTT
Source organism: Gammaproteobacteria bacterium (assembly GCA_003235325.1). GTDB lineage: Bacteria > Pseudomonadota > Gammaproteobacteria > Pseudomonadales > Porticoccaceae > SZUA-272. The sequence goes on from QJWQ01000163.1 coordinate 19,050, forward strand.
GAACTATCTCAACAGCAGCGAGAAAAATATCGTCACCATTGAAGATCCGGTCGAATACCAGCTCGATATTATCAATCAGAATGAGGCCAGGGCCGGAATTGGCCTCACCTTCGCCAAAATGCTGAAGCATATCCTGCGACAGGATCCGGATATTGTCATGGTCGGCGAGATCCGTGAGCGGGAGACCGCTGAAATTGCCGTTCAGGCTGCTCTCACCGGTCACCTGGTGTTATCGACGCTGCATACCAACGACAGTATCGGTGCCGTCACCCGCATGATAGACATGGGTGTCGAGCCCTACCTGTTGTCTTCGGCTCTGCTCGGCGTTGTAGCGCAGCGCCTTGTGCGAACTATTTGCCCGTCGTGTAAAACCCGGTTTATTGCTCCCGCCTCGGTAGTGCAGCGCTACGGACTGGCGGATGGTCAAACCATACGATTGGCCAAGGGACGCGGCTGTTCGGAATGCTATGACTCCGGTTACAAGGGTCGCCTCGGCATCCATGAGATTTTGCAGACCACGCCGGAATTACAGCGTCTGGTCATGTCCAATCCCAGCCGCGATGAACTCAATGAATATCTGCAGGCACAGGGGGTGAAAACCCTGAAAGACCACGGTCTGGAGCGTGCACTGGCCGGTGAAACCACCCTTGAGGAAGTGTCCCGAGTGGTGAATTCATGAGCGCAATCGGGTTGAGATATGGCAATTGACCTGAAACAACTTCAGTCCGCGGCGGGCAAGCCAGGCAAGTCTGAATCCACAGCAGCGGCAAAAAAAAGCCACAATAATGTCGACTCGGGATTCAGGCGATTTCTGGTAAAGCAACCTTCCGCCAGTGACCGAATGTTTTTTACCGAACAGTTGTCGCTGTTGCTGGAAACCGGCAACGGCCTGGTGCCGTCGTTGCGCATGCTCTCGACGCAGGCGGAAAACCCGGAACTCCGTCGTTTGATCAGGCTCATGATTGATGATGTCAACAGCGGCCGTTCGTTCTCCCGGGCTCTTGGACGGCATCCGCAGCTGTTTTCCAGCACCTACGTCAATTTGATTGCCGTCAGCGAACAGGGTGGATTCATGCCCCAGGTGCTGGCTGAACTGCTGGATATGGACGACAAGCGTGAACAGCTGAATGCCACCCTGAAATCGGCTTTGGCCTATCCCCTATTTCTGCTGTGCTTTTCCCTGGCGGTAGTGGTTTTTATCCTTGTTTTCGTGTTTCCAAAGTTTGCCGATATGTTTGCCTCAATCGCCGATCAGTTGCCGGCCACAACCCTGGTGTTGATGACGCTGAGCCAGATACTCATCAGTCACTGGCCGTTTTTTGTTGCGGCGATTATCGGCTGCTTTTTACTGTTTCGAAAATGGGCGCACAGTGCTTCAGGAAATTACCAGATCGATCGCCTTAAGCTCGCTGTCCCGGTACTGAAAAATATTTTTTCCGAGCTTTACCTGGTGCAGTCTCTGCGGGTCATGGCGTTGTCTCTGGGTAATGGCGTCAGTGTCATGGACACCCTGGTCTCCTGCCGGGAGGTGGTCCACAACCGGGTTTTCCAGCAATTCATTGCTTCCCTGGAAGTCTGTGTGCAGGACGGCAAGGGTATAGCCAACGGTTTTCAGTCTGTCGACTTTGTGCCCAATATCGTCAAGCAGATGGTGCTTACCGGTGAGCAGTCCGGCAACCTTTCGAAGGTATTACATCGCGTAGCCGGTTACTACGAACGCCAGTTGGACAAAAGACTCGTCATCGTTGCCAAGGCAGCGGAACCGGTGATGCTGTTGTTGATGGGGGTGGTGGTTGGAACCCTTGTGAGTTCGCTGATATTACCCATTTTTAAACTTTCCCGCGCAGTAGGTTAGTTTTTTTCCAAACAGTTCACATAAATACCGCGGCGATATGAGCTGCTACTCTGTTAATATTCAATAAGCTTTTTTACCATATATTTGAAGATGTTGAATTTGTAATCATAGAAAAGCGATTAACTTCAGTTTTGAATAGCGGGTTTCAGCGCCACCTTCGGAGAGAAAAATGAGCATACAAACCACTGCAACCAAGCAAAAGGGTTTTACCCTGGTTGAGTTGTTGATCGTTGTAATTATTCTGGCAATTCTTGCAGCAATCGTAGTGCCGCAATTTGCCTCGTCCACCGATGATGCCAAGGATTCTGCCCTGGCGAGCAATCTGGCCAGTATTCGCTCTGCGATTGATTTGTACTATCAGCAGCACGGTGAATATCCCAGCTCAAAAACAGCGGTTCCCGTTGGTTGTATCGGAACTGCGGCCACAGGAATCGTCAATACGCCCGCATCTTTTCTTGAACAGCTTTCTCTCTACACCAATGCCGACGGCCAGGCCTGTTCGACGCAATCGGCGGGATTATTTACCTATGGCCCCTATCTGAAGAAAAGCGAGCTGCCGAAAAATCCAATCACCGAATACTCTAACCTCGATGTTGTCTTTACCGGCGACCTGAGTATGACCGGAGCCGCGGCCGGGACAGCGAACAAGGCCTGGAAATTCGACAACATTTCAGGCAAGTTCATTGCCGACCACGTCGACTATGATGATATTTAATTCCTGATTCAGGAAACGTATCTGACCTGCCATTTAAAAATCCGGTTGGCGCAAGTCTGAAACAGTAGCGCTGGTCCGGCCAGGAAAGGTTGCAAATAGCAGCCTTTTTTTGGGCCCAGAAGAGTCCGGCTCTGCCAGAATGGTTTGGCGACGACAGAAGAAAAGGCTTACTAACGGTTTGTTGGAATGGTTGCGTGTTTATATTGATGGCTAAAAATCTCTTTGCCTTTGCAACAGTGTCCTGATTCATCGTGATAGACAGATATACTATCGGGCAGACCTGGAGTCAGCTTCCACCAGCCGATAAAGCTGTGACGATAAACAGGTTCAATGTCTGTGGGTACCCAAATACTGGATTTGACGGCGATTATTGCCAAGCGTTAACGCCGTTTTCAAGCCAGTGCGGTTTCTGTCGGGTTGTAGTTGAGGGACCAAAATGAAAAAAATGCTTTGCAGGTTTCTGTTGCCTATCTGGGACGTTACCGGATTCAAGGAAGACGAAATGCAAAGTTATTCCAGCGAGAAATTGCTGGTGGAAACCCGCCGGGGACTGGTGATGTTGTGCACGGTCTTTGCGCTGATGATGTTGTTTCAGTCCGGCTTTTATTATCTGATACAGGAGAACATTTCCAGCATCTATACCTGCATGCTGTTGTCGGTCCTGGCCGGACACGTCGCATTGTCCAGCCGCTCACTGACGGACCTCAAATCCATTCACCTTTTGGGCATGACCATACTGGTGGTCAGTGGTGTTGCCTTTATCCTGCTGGCCCAACAAACAGGTACTTTCAACAATACCCTGTTTGTCAGTATCACCATGTTGTTCATGGTGATCCCGATGGTGCCCTGGGGGCTGCGTGAGGGCCTCGCGACCACCGCCATCATCTATGCGACTTTTACCCTGTCGACATCTACCCGAATTGACCATTTTGATCAAAGCAGTCTCTGGATACTGCAATTTGTCATGATCGGTTCCGCCGTCATCAGCCTGCTTCTGGTGGCGAGAAATGCCGGTGTCCGCAAACTGGACTTGCAGTCTCGCTTCGATCTTGAACAGGCCCATAACCAGATCATGGTGCTGTCAAACAAGGACCCCCTCACCGGAGCCTGGAATCGGCGCTATTTTGCCGAACAGTTTGCTACCGATATCGAGCAGCATCTGTACGAAAAAAAGTGTCACTTCTTTGCCTGTCTGGATATCGATGATTTCAAACCTTTAAACGATACCTATGGTCATACTTTCGGCGATCATGTTCTGCAGTGGCTGGTGCAAGCCCTGAAAGACCAGCTTGGTGACGAAAGCATTGTGGTCCGGATGGGAGGTGACGAATTCGCGCTTTTTTTTGCCAGTGAAAATCCTGCCGCCCTGTTTGAACAGGTGCAGGAAAATGTTCGTAACCTGATGCGGTCGTTTGAACGCAATCGGAGCAATAAAATCGGTCTCAGTGTCGGCATCGTCAGTATCGGTGCTGACGACGCAGTCAATCTTGATTGCTGGTACCGGCAAGCGGATCTGGCGATGTATCGCGCCAAGGATTTGAAAACAGAAACCGTCAGTCTGAATATCCAGATCGTTTCGACCCGGGTGCAGGAATCCGGCAATTCCCGAATCAGCGAGCCGGTTCCTTGAGTATTGCAGTCCGGTACATCAATATTTTCCGGTTGCGAATGAATTCAGGCGCCGGTGACGGACGTGCACCCGGTAAAAGCTGGTGGGGAGTCCATTGATGTTCCTCTGGTCCGAGAGATTCAGGCAATCCAGAACCGGTCGAGGCAAGGATCACGACCAGGACAGTGTCGTCGGTCAAGGCAATGTGCCCGTCAAGGGCGGAAAGACAAGTCAGAGTTATGGACCAGGTCAGAATCAGGGTGTTGGTGCCATTGGCCTGGAATTCGCCCGGGACCGGCTGAATGCGGTGCAACTGCAACGAGCTGCAGACGGAACGATTTCCCTCAGGGCTTATGCGGAATTGCCCTATCCCCCGGATTTTTTATTTGAGGACTCGGATCACGTCAGTTTCAAACTTCTGATCAGGCAGGTACTCAAGCAGGGTGGCTTTGTCGGTCGCAGGGCAAATACCGCCATGCCGGCGGCTCACCTGAATATCATGTCAGTCAAATACCAGGTTCAAGCGGGACAATCAGAATCCCATGCGGTTGCCGCGGCCGTAGCCGACAGGGTCACTGGCGACGTCCAGGATTACGTCGTCGATTATCTGCCGGTGAGGCGACAGGAGGATGGCGAAGTTGGTCTTGCGGTGGTGGCGCTGGCTGACTATCGAACGGTTATCAAATACCTCGAATGTTTACGTACCGCCGGATTGCATGTGAATGTTCTGGAAATCGGTCCGGCAGCAATCAAACGTCTGGTGTCTACTCTGCACCGGCCGGAGGGTCGGGAAACCGTGCTGGCGGTCAATTTTGGCGGCGACAAGAGCTACATGTCGATCATTTCCGGCCGACGCCTACTGTTTGACGAGGAGATCGGTGTCGGTGAACTGCAACTGGTACAGCAATTGGCCCTGGCGCTGGACCTGGATACGGACCTTGCCCGAAAGCAGGTGGAACAGCACGGGCTGGGAAATCAGGCCGAAGCCGGACAAGCACTGCCGGATGGAGTTAATCCCCAGATCGCGATGACACTGGCGCAGATTCTCAAGCCAAGCCTGATCAAGATGGCAGAAAATATAAAACGGGCCCTGGTCTATGCCATTGCCGAGACCCGAGGCGAACCGATCAGTCGCATTTTCGTTCTCGGCAGTATTGGTCGCTGGCGCGGCATCGACAGCCTGCTTTGCGATCTCCTGAAAATACCGGTCGAGGTTATTCCCGACCCGCTGTCGGCCTTCGGACCCGCAGCCTCGGGAAAAGCCACCGCAGGCTCAGCAAGACCTGAACTGGCGATAGCGACCGGTCTGGCATTGCGGGAATTTTTTATCGATGGCTGAAATCGATCTGATCCCCGCCGACTACCGCTACTGGATCTGGCAACTGACCTGGTTGAAACGTATTTCTGCTGCGGTAATCGCCGGTGTTATCGCGCTTTCGGTTACCACATTTTATTTGAACCAGCGCGGTCACAAGGTAAATGCGGAACTGGAAAAGCTGCAGCTGGAAAAGGCCATTAATCAGCAACAGCGCCAGAGTCTGGAAGCCTTGATGCTGAACAAGGCAGAACTGGAACGGCAGTGGAATCTGCTCAACGGCTTGCGTGGTGGCACCACCGTTGAAAATATCCTGGTCGTGATCGACAGGGCGTTGAACCAGAATGATATCTGGTTTAACAATTGGCACTTCAATCGTGCCGGCGTGGTAGTGGATAAAGCACCTGACAATGTCGGGACCGGTTATTTTATAGTCGTCCCCAATACCGGCAAAAATGTCCAGGGAATGCCGGAAACCTGGAAAATCAGTACCCATATCACCATCAGGGGTGGGGCGGTGGACCATGCCGCCTTTTCCGGTTTTGTACAGCGCCTGATTGCCCAGCCGGAAATTGCCGATGTCAAAATCATCAAAACGTCCCTGGTGCGGGTCCGGGGCGTAAAAATAGTTGATTTTGACCTTTCCATTCTGGTCAATAACGGGGTCGAGACGACCTGATGCACGCGCAACTGGGTGCTATAAGCCGCAATGCCTATGTCGGCATCCTGGTGCTGATGGCCGTTAGCATCATCTCTGCGCTCGCGGTCTATGTGACCTTGCCACAATTCAGGGCCTGGCGCAGCGCCAGCACCTCCTATGCCGTGATGCAGTCGGCCCTGAGTCATGACGGCTACCTTCAGGGCCAATTGCAAAGCCTGCCGCTGGAAATTGCAGAACTTGAAAAACGCCTCAACGGCGAGGGCGTGCATTTGCCTTTCAGGCAGGTTGAATCCCATGTCATTGGTCAATTGCAGCGGATTGCCTGGAAAAACAATATTGAACTTGCCGGTGTAACCCCGAGGCTGGGCAAAAAGGTGGATCGCTACCGGGAGGTTCTGTTCGATGTCAGCATGGTTGGTGAATATTTTGATATTTATCGCCTGTTGACCGATTTTGAACAGAGCCTGGGTCTCGTTGTAATCAATGAATTCGACGTTGCCACTGCCAATGTTCTCGACAGGCCCGCTGCATTGCAGGTAAAGATGACTATCGCTTCCTACAGGATCGAACAGTCATGAAGCCGGCTATCAGTCGGTCCAGGGTGATGGTGATTGCTGTCATCGCGCTCTGTCTCGGCGGTGTCCGGATTTCGGTGGCGACCTCATCGACATTAAATCCGGAATCAGCAGAGCCTCCGCCTCAGCCTCAGGCTTTGCGCCTTAATCCGTTTATGCCTCCCACATTCATTGCTGATTTCAACCGGAAGGACGACGCAGCGTCCGCAGATGTATCCGGGCAGGGACTGGAGTTACGTGCGGTTTTGCTCAGTGACAAGGCGCCGATGGTCAACGTCAATGGCAAAATCATCGGCCTGGGTGAGGAAATTGACGGATACGCATTGAAATCCGTAGAGGATGACCGGGTGGTATTTGAAAAAAGAGACAGGGAAGTGATTCTCGAATTCAGTGCCAATGGCCGACAATAGACTGGTTGCCAGAAACAGATGATAAGGCAAAAACTGGAAAATCGGGCCGCTGGCAGATTAGCCCCGGGGTCGCTGGTCAGCGCCGCCGGCGGGACATCAGGGCCAAGCCAGTTGACGGGGCTGATTGTCCGATTCATCGCCTGTATTGCACTGGCCTGGTGTTGCCCCCAGGCTGATGCCCAGACCGGCAAAACCATCAACCTGTCGGTGCGTGATACCGAGGTTAGCGAGGTGATGGAGATGCTGTCGCGCCAGGAGCGGGTCAATATTCTGCTGGCCGAGGGTGTCACCGGCAAGATTTCGGTCAATCTTTACGATGTTCAACTGGACGACGCCATTCGTTCCATTGCCAATTCCGCCGGATATGAACTGGAAAAGCGCGGCAGCAATTACTTCATTATCGAACGCGATGATGTCGGCAAGTATGCCGATAACGGTACCACCAGAGTCCAGGCTTTTCGGTTGCGATATGTCAAGGCAGAGAATGTCAGCACCATCCTCGAGAACCAAATCTCCCGCTACGGTTCGATCACGGCGCTACCGGATCGAAACGTTGTGGTGGTCAAGGATACGCCGGAATTTCTGCAGCGGATCGAGGCCATTATCGCCTCGGTGGACTACCGGCCGAAACAGGTGCTGATCGAAGCGCGGATACTGGAAATCACCCTGGATGAATCCGAAGCCTATGGCATCGAGTGGGCCCGAATATTTGAAAGCGGCGAGGGCGTTGCCGGCACCCGGGGCCTGTCGGCGGTAAACAGCGGCTTTTTCATCGAATTTGTCGGCGAAAAGCTGGAGGTCTTTCTCGATATGCTGGAGCAGGATGGCCGTACCAAAACCCTGTCGACACCAAAGTTGCTGACCCTGGAAAACAAGTCGGCATCGGTGATAGTCGGCGACCGCCTGGGTTACATCAATACCGTTACCATCAACCAGGTCACCACCGAGACCACCGAATTTCTCGAGTCCGGTGTGATATTGCAGGTCACGCCCTCCGTTGATGATGACGGCCGGATCATGCTCGATATTCACCCGGAAATCAGTACGGGTACCGTTACCGATGGCGTGCCATCGCAAACCACCACGTCGGTCACAACCCATTTGCTGGTGCCCAGTGGTGGCACCTCACTGATCGGCGGACTGATCAAGAGTCAGACCTTTGTCGACAATCAGGGAGTACCGGTGCTGCGCAAAATCCCTATTGCGGGCAAGCTCTTTTCCAGGAGAGAGGAGCGCAACGTCAATACCGAAATCATCGTTCTGATCACCCCCACCATCGTTGAACCGGACATGCCGGATTGGCAGCAACGGGAAATGGACCTGGTGGAAGAGGAGAAAGCCAACTCGGTGAATCACTTGTCCAACGAGGAAAACCGGTAAGCCGGCGGTTCGGCCAACGCCTTTAACCCGATGCAACAGCAATTCTCCCGCTATGGAAAAAGGCAACCCGGTCCCACTCCATCAAGGTGGCGAGGTTCGAGCAGCATGCGCGGTCTGAGCCTGCTGGAACTGACGGTCGTCGTCGCCATTCTGGCCATCGTGGCCGCAGTAGCCTTGCCACAGTTGTCCGCCTCCGATCCCGCCAGGGTTGACCTCGCCACTGAACGGGTGGTCGCCGCTCTGCGCTTTGCCCGTGCCGAGGCCATGCGCACCGGCAAATTTCACGGCGTGGTGGTGGACCGGGATAATTCGGATGCCACCGGCAAGGATCTGGTGGTTTACCAGTTAAATCGCGATGGCAGCCCGTTCGGCATCGATCATATCGTGCTGCACCCCCTGAGCAGGCAGCCCTATGATCTGACCCTGCTCGACGTCAACATCAGCCCGAATTTTGCCATCACCAATACCGCCCCGGTGTTCAGCTTTGACGGCGTCGGCAGCAGCCAGCACGTTCATTTCTCGCCTGCCGGTACGCCGGTCTATGTCTCCAATGGCACAACCTATCGGTTATTCAGTGGCTATATCTATCTGGGCACTGGCGAGCGGCAGAAAATGATTTCGCTGGATCCCGTTACCGGCAGGGTCAGCGTCCAGTGAGGGGCGGCCATTACGCCGGCGATCGGGTCAGTGCAGTTGACAGGGTTGCCGGGGTCAATGCTCCTGGACGGGCAAATTGCCGCTGCCCGCGATCGGTACCAGCCGTCGGATTCGCGCCAGGGCAGCGAGGGTTTTCCTACGTCGAGGTGCTGGTCGCCACCTTCATCATGGCGATAGCGCTGGTGCCTGCCATCGAAGCCCTGCAGGGGGGAATCCAGGCAACAGCCATCCATGGCGAGCGCGCTGAAATTCACTACCGGTTGACGGGCAAAATGGAGGAGATGCTGGCCAGGCCCTTTGCCGAACTGGGTCAACAGGCCGATGCCGTCGACGGCAACACTGCAATCGTTGAAGCTTTCTCCGATACCGTCGGCACCGACTTGCGCCGGCTGGTCTATCTGGCGCGTCTGGACGGCGATAACGCCGATGCCGACAACAATCCCTTCACTGGCGCCGATGACGGCCTTATCTGGTTGCAGGTGCGCCTGGAAGGCACCGATGACAGCCTTGAAACTGTTGTCCGAGACGGCCTGGTTCCGTGACAGGCACCTGGCCCTGGCTCAAACCCCTGGCGCAAATTGACACGCCCGGGAATTGGTCATTGGGTGACCTTCGGCGACATCCGCCGGTATCCCGGCATTGCCGCTTTTTGCGGCCGGTTTTCCGGCAGCCGGTAAATTTCACCTTTGTTGCAGCCCGGGGCTTCACCCTCGTGGAGTTGCTGGCGACCCTTGCCATCGGTGCCCTGCTGGTGGTGTCGGTGAGTGGCGTCACCAGCCGAGCCTTGCAGGCCCGGGATATCAGTCATGAAAAGAATGAACTGAACCGGCAGGCCCGGTTTGCCATGCAGCGCATGGTCGCAGCGGTGCGGCACACGCGATTGACGGTATTGCCCGCGGTTGACAATCCGGCAACCAACTGGCCGGAAAATATTCGCGAGCAGACTCTGCCGCCGTCGCCGGCCGTCGGCAGCAGCAGTTTTGCCACTGCTGTTCTGGCGGTCACCCTGCCGGCCTATTTCGACTCCGATGGCAACGGCAGCGCCGATGCCGATAACGACGGTGATGGTCTTATCGACGAGGACCTTCCCGCTGACAGCAGTAATGATGGCAAGCCCGGCATCGCTGCAATCGATGATGATGGCAACGGCATCGTGGACGATATCGTTGCTCCGGTAGCCGATGATGACGAAAGCCCGGACTCGACCCAGAATGAGGACAGTATCGACGGCTCGGACGATGACGGTGACGGCAGCATTGACGAGGACCCCGGGGCCGACACCAATGGTGACGGCTGTGCCGGCATCTGCGGGCTCGATGACGATG
>QJWQ01000158.1 GCA_003235325.1 Gammaproteobacteria bacterium
GGCCGGCCCTGGACATGAACGGCGCCGTGGCGTCCGACGTGTACAGTGCAGTCGCGGATCTTGCCGACGAAACACCGCTGGTGGTTTTCGGCATGGGGAACATTGTCGGGTGGGGCCCACATTCTTTCCATTGAACAATTTCACCGGGATGACATAGAGACCCTGTTTATCACCGCTGATCGCATGGAACCCTATGCCCAGCGCCGCAAAATGACCCGGGTTCTGGAAGGGGCAATCCTGGGCAACATGTTTTTTGAGGCCAGCACCCGCACCCGTATCAGTTTTGGCAGTGCGTTCAATCTCCTCGGTGGTGAAGTCCGGGAGTCCGTTGGCACCGAAAGCTCATCGCTGGTCAAGGGCGAATCCCTGGCAGATACCGCCAGGGTACTTTCCGGCTACAGCGATATCATCTGCATGCGACACCCCCTCGAAGGTTCCGTGGCGGAGTTTGCCTCCGCCAGCCGGGTGCCGGTAATCAATGGCGGTGACGGCAGCAACGAACACCCGAGCCAGGCCCTGTTGGACCTGTACACCATACAGAAGGAAATTATGGCCCGGGGCCGAACCATAGACGGTCTGCGTATTGCGATGATAGGGGATCTGCGTTACGGCCGTACTGTGCATTCCCTGTGCAAGTTGCTCTGCCTCTACGAGAGGGTTCGCGTGGTCCTGGTATCTCCCCGGGAACTGGCCATGCCCGAGCAGTACGTGGAGGCCCTTCAGACCGCCGGGCACCACGTGACCATCACCGAAGAGCTGGAGTCCAGCATCTCCAGTGTCGATATCGTCTACTCCACCCGCATTCAGGAAGAGCGGTTCCAGGACCGGCAGCAGGCGGACCTCTACCGGGGCCGGTTTCGCCTGAACCAGGCAATCTATACCCGGCACTGCGAGCCCAATACCGTCATCATGCACCCGCTGCCCAGGGATTCCCGGGCGGAGGCCAACGAACTGGATCGCGATCTGGACCAGAATCCCAATCTGGCCATTTTCCGTCAGACTGACAATGGCCTGATCGTACGCATGGCTCTTTTTGCCCTTATCCTGGATGTCGCCGGTATATTCGAAAACTACGCCCAGGATGTTCGCTGGTACAATCCCCGAATAGGCTGATCGAAATTAAAAATTTTTTTCGACGGGATCATCGGGCCACTATTAACCCGGCAACTAAATAGGCGTCCTTCCCATTTGGCTGCGCACCCTTAAAATACTGGCGGCACATCCATGTGCCGCATTAACCCTGCACAAAAGCTTGCCGGGTTAATAGCAAAAGGATTCGGGACAGAGTAGCCGGATCTTCGTTGCTGTTGATTCGGCAGGGGCGGTTAAAAGCCGGGCTTTTTGAAAGCGGGGCAATTTGCAGACCCGGGATGCTAGAATCGGGGCCCGTCAGCGACAGAATTGCCATGAACAGGTGCCATCACAACCAGGCGCCAACATAACCATAAGTGGATTACCATGCAGGATTTCGACGACATAAGACCCTATTACGATCAGGAAGTCCCGGAAGTTATCGCTCGGCTAACGGCGGACCGGGAACTGGCCAATACCCTGTTGTCAATGAAGTATCCCCGGGTAGCCCGGTTTTTGGGCTGGCTCCTGAGACCTCTGATTCGGCGGGCAATGCGCCGGGCCTTCAGGTCCATCAAGACCGTTCAGGATCTCCAGGACCTGATTGGCGTGCAGATGCGCAATATGCTGGCCAGCAGTGGCACCGGGTTCAGCGTCTCCGGTATCGAAAAACTGCAGCCGGAGAGCAGTTATCTGTTTATCAGCAATCACCGCGATATCGCCATGGACCCGGCCTTTGTCAACCTGGCGCTCTATGAAAACAGGATGAACACGGTGCGCATTGCCATTGGCGACAACCTGCTGACCAAGCCGTTTTCATCGGATCTGATGCGCCTGAACAAGAGTTTTATCGTCAGGCGCTCGGTCACCGGCCGACGGGAAAAACTGCAGGCGCTGACGACTCTGTCCCGTTACATAATTTTTTCCCTGACGCAGGAACACAGCTCCATCTGGATTGCCCAGCGGGAAGGCAGGGCCAAGGACGGTGTCGATCGCACTGATTCAGCCCTGATCAAGATGCTGACCCTGGGCAAGCCCCGGGATCAGGCGTTTGCCGATGCCATCTCGACCCTGAACATTGTCCCGGTAGCTATTTCCTATGAACTGGACCCATGCGATATCGACAAGGGTCGGGAACTCCATGCCAAAAGGACCACCGGCACCTATAAAAAGGCCGAGCATGAGGATCTGCTCAGTATCTACAAGGGCATTGTCGGCCTCAAAGCCAATGTCCACGTGGCCTTTGGCGAGCCGCTGCCACCGGGACTGGAAACCGCCGAGGACGTGGTCGAGGTCATCGACCGGCAGATTATTGGCAATTACCGGCTGCAAACCACCAATCTGGCGGCCTGGAAAATGCTTTACGGCACCAATGACAGGGTCGAAGAGTGGTGTCGCGCGCTCAAGGCGGACTGGTCGGAAATGGAAAGCCGGCTTCAGGAGCGACTGGCCCCAGAGACGACTGAGGTCCGGGATATCGTTCTGGCCATGTATGCCAATCCGGTCAAAAGCAAGCTTGAACAGGAGGCTGCCGACGAGTCCCTGACCGCCACTGAAAATCAGTCACTCCCGGAAGACCCCGAACACTGACTGTCGGCGAATCGGATGCTGTCGGATGACCTGAAGAACACCATTCAGGAGGGCTATAGAAGCTTTCTTCGATACCGGAATCTGAAACCCCGTTTCGGGCAGCGGCAGATGATAGCCACCATTGCCTCGACACTGGCGGAAATGCCGGTTGATGATGGCGAGGCCGGTGACGGCGAACCGGGACCGATTTGTGCTGTTGAGGCCGGCACCGGTACCGGCAAAACCATGGCTTATTTACTGGCGACATTGCCAATCGCCAGGGCCAGCGGTAAGACCCTGGTGGTGGCGACCGGTACTGTCTCCCTTCAGAGCCAGTTGCTGGAAAAGGATATTCCGGAGCTGGTTGCTGCCACCGGTTGGACCTACCGTTTTGCCCTGGCCAAGGGGCGCGGTCGCTACCTCTGTCCATTGCGGCTTGAGCAGTGCCTGGACACTGTGTCTGCCAGAGGTTCTGGCCTGTTCCTGTTTGAGGACGAAATCCCGTTCCAGGTCGACCCCGGCAGCGAGCGCATGGTAAAGGCCATGGGCGAGGCCCTGGAAGCCGGCAGTTGGGATGGTGATCGGGATGCCTGGCCGGAGACCGTGCCCGAACATAACTGGCGAGCACTGACCGTTGACCGAAAACAGTGCGCTGGCCATCGCTGCCGAAAATTCTCCCGGTGCTGTTTTTTTCAGGCCCGTGAATCCCTGGAGCGGGCAGATTGCATCATTACCAACCATGACCTGGTGATGGCCGACCTGGCCCTGGGCGGAGGCGCCATCTTGCCGCCGCCCCGGGACTGTATCTATGTCTTCGATGAAGCCCATCGACTCGGAGCGACAACGTTGCGGCATTTTGCCGGCAATTTTCGACTTCAGGCCGGTATCCATTGGCTGGAACAGTTGTTGGCGGGGATTCAGGGTGCGTCCAGGACATTTACCTCCGAGGCGGGTTTCCAGCCCTTGCTGGATGGCATCGGCAACGCTGCTGAGACGGTCTTGCAGACACTTCGCCAGTCTGTGCCCCTGTTTCACTCGTTGCTGGACAGGGCCGCGCCTGCCCTCGATCACTACCGCTTTACCAACGGCGATATCGGTGAGGAAAATCGAGCCCTCTGCCGACAGTTGCTCAGCGTCTTTACCGCATTGGGAAATTCATTGGCCAACCTGTCCGAGCAACTGGAGGGGGCCCTGGATAACCCTCATCATCCCGTACCCCGTGTCGCTCTCGAACAGTTGTTTCAAAGTGTTGGCAACTGGTCTGGCCGGGTGGAAACGGCCACGGTTGTCTGGGGGCTGATGGCCCGTGAGGATCCACCGGGTGAACCGCCCTGGGCTCGCTGGCTCGCCCTTGAGCAGGGCAGTGGCGATGATCTGGTCATCTCTGTGTCGCCCATATCCGCCGCCGAGACCTTGCGCGAACAGCTCTGGAACCGATGCGCCGCCGCAGTGGCGACCTCCGCCACGCTTCGAGCTCTCGAAACCTTTAACCGCTTCTCCCAGTTGACAGGATTGCCCGATCGTGCCCGCTGTGTGGCGGTGCAGGGTGCCTTTGATGTCGGCCTCAGCGGCGTTCTGGCCATACCCGACATCGGTGCCGACGGTGGCGATCATGAAGCCCATACCCTGGCCCTGTGCCGTTGCCTGGAGACACTGATCGACAGGCAGCAGGGCACACTGGTTCTATACTCGTCACGAAAACAGATGGAACGCGTGGCGACGTCGGTCTCGGAAGCTTTAAGAGCTCTGGTCCTGATGCAGGGAGACTACAGTTACAGCGAAATTATTCGCCGTCACCGCCAGCGCATTGATCGAGGAGAGGGCAGTATCATTTTCGGCCTGGCCAGTTTTGCCGAAGGTCTGGATCTGCCGGGAAATTATTGTAACCATGTCATTGTCGCCAAACTGCCCTTTGCTGTTCCCGATGATCCCCTGCAATCGGCCCAGGCGGAGTGGTTGCAATCCCTTGGCGAAAACCCCTTTAAAACCATGACCCTGCCTGACACCTCACTGCGCCTGATACAGGCCTGTGGTCGACTGTTGCGCACTGAACAGGACAGCGGCCGCATTACCATTCTCGACCGAAGATTGCTGACCAAACATTATGGTCGGCTGCTGCTGGATTCACTGCCGCCCTACCGGCGGGAACTGGGGCCTGTTACCGGGCCCTGAACGGAGGACCGTGATGAAACCGTCCCGTATCGAGCTATCCAGCCTGTTGATGGATATCGAAGCCAGCTTGCGCACCATGGACCTCTGGACGTCCATACCGCCGAGCGAGACGGCGCTGGCCAGTATCGAGCCATTTGCCTGCGACACGCTGTTATTCCCAGAGTGGCTGCAGTTTATTTTTATACCCAGGGTTTACGCCATAATTGCGGAGGACGCCCGAATGCCAGCAGTTTGTGATATCACACCCATGGCGGAGGAATATTTCAAGGCCAATGGTGTCGAGGCTCATGGCTTGCTTCGGCAGTTGCGGCAGATCGATCAGTTGATTACTGAAAGTGATTAGGGTCTGTAACCATTGACCCGGCAGCTATATAGGTATCCCGCCTATTTAGCTGCGCGCCCTTAAAATACTGGCGGAACTGTGCGAAGTTCCTGGTATTTTAATGGCTAGCATTGGCCTGCGGCCATTGGCGGCACATCCATGTACCGTATTAACCCTGCATAAAAGCCTGCCGGGTTAATAACTGAATCTTAAAAGGCACGACTGTATTGCTTCGGCAGGGGCGGGACTTTCTTCTGGAAATGATCAGCAAACTTCCCGTCGCAAGTGAACGTTTTTCAGCCTTATTGACTGACTTCCTGCATCAGGTACTGGGCAAGTGCGGCACGTTCCTCGTCACTCAATTGAGTGAAAGAGGGCATCTCGCGGTGCTGGCCGGCTCCTTCAATCCAGTTCATCAATTCCTGTTGGGTCCTCCGGGTCAGGAGGGTGGCAGGAATGCGTTTCAGATAGTCGCCGCGGCCGCTTCGGGGGTGGCACCTGTTACAATTTTCCATGAATAGCGCCTGGCCCCGTTCGACAGCCATTTGATCAAGAATCTCTCCTGTCGGTCCGGTCTGGTCGGCACTGTCCTTATCACCGGAACAACCAGCGAGACCCAGTAGCCCACCGAGAGCAACAATCAATAATCGATTCATGGCAGTGGCCCCCTGGCCCAAGTAGTTTTTTATAAATTTCGCCCTGTCTCTTTCGCCCAAAACGGACTGGCACGGGATGGCGCGCATCGTTGGGGCGTGCACCCAGAAGATCTTCGCCCTTTCAACCTCATTCCCGAGGAGCGCGGCGGCGGAACGTCCCCGATGTCTGGCCGGCCGATTCAATTTTTACACTTGAATTGGTACAGGTAAAGTAGAATCCCGATCCGTCGGGATGCGCCTCAAACCCCGGGACTTATCATTCCATGGATCACCTGTGCTACATTGCCGGGGTTTGTTCAGATTGAATGGTAACATGCTTGCATTACCCCTACAGGCCTGCCAGCGACCGCTGATCAGTTGTCATGAATGCGGGCACCTGAACCGGGTGGCGAATCTCCAGCCCGGTACGCGCCTTCTCTGCTCGCGTTGCGACCACCGGCTGTTGAACTCCCGGCGCAACTGGAATGAAAAAATCATTGCGCTGACGCTTACAGGAACCATTCTGTTTTTAATCAGCAATCTATCGCCATTTATCGGCCTTGAAGTGGCGGGCATCACCCAGTCAAGTCGCCTGCTCTCTGGCGTACTGGCACTCTGGGGACGGGACCAATGGCTGCTATCGGCCCTGGTTTTCGTCACCATATTTCTTTTTCCATTAATGGAATTAATTGGCTTTGGCCTGATCATGGCGTGCTACAGGGGCAACAAGGGCAGGGGGCTGGTGCGGAACCTGTTGCGCTGGTTGGTGTTCGCCCGGCCGTGGAACATGCTGGAAATCTTCCTGATCGGGGTGCTGGTGACCAGCTTTAAGCTGGGCAACATGGCGGCCCTGATTCCGGGAGCGGGTATATATGCCTATTCGGCGCTGGTGCTGGTACTGATCCTGGCCAACCAGCAATTGCAGGCATGGTCCATCTGGCAATGGGTTGAGCCCAATAATTGTTTTCTTTCCCGGTCACCTCCCTCGGCGTTTGCAGTCACCGGGTTGGCGCCGGGGCCAGAGATGCATAACCCTGCGGAGGACCAACAGCGGCTGTATCCCTGCCACGCTTGCGATGCCCTGGTCGACGAAGCCCAGGTCGATGGCCACCGTCCCTGTCCTCGCTGTGGTACCCGGGTGCATCGGCGAATTCCCCACAGCCTGCAGCGGACTCTGGCGCTCCTGGTGGCTTCGGCAATCCTGTATATTCCGGCCAACACCATGCCGATCATGACCACGACGACGCTGGGAGTGAGCGAATCTTCGACAATTCTGAGTGGTGTCCAGCACCTGGCCCATAGTGGCAGTTGGCTGCTGGCGACAGTGGTTTTTGTCGCCAGCGTCCTGGTGCCTGTGACCAAAATGCTGGTCATCGGATTTTTACTCTGGAGTGTCAATCGAGGCTGGTCCCGGGATCGGCAACAACGGCTGATTCTGTACCGAATCACCGAGCAGATAGGGCGCTGGTCCATGGTGGACGTCTATGTGGTCACCCTCCTGGTTGTCCTGGTTCAGTTTGGTCTGCTGACAGCGGTGGAGCCCGGCGCGGCGACGCTGGCATTTGCCAGCGTGGTGGTGCTGACCATGCTGGCAGCGGAAAATTTTGATCCGCGTCTGATCTGGGACACAAGCCTTGATGTTACAAGTGAGACTGAGGCATGAATGATCAACAGGTAAAAATCGTCGGTATTCGGTCGCTGTCGGCCGTCTGGCTGGTTCCCATTGTCGCCCTGGTCATCGCCCTCTGGCTGTTGTTCAAGACCTGGCAGGAGACGGGACCAACCATTGAAATCCTGTTCGATAATGCCGCCGGTATCGCTGTCGGTAAAACCAGTGTCCGTTACCGGGATGTGGTGATTGGCGAGGTGACCGATATCCGCTTGAGCGACGGCTATCAGCGAGTCAAAGTGTATGTTCAGCTGGATGCCCACGTCAGGTCCCTGGTCTCGGAGAACTCCATGTTCTGGGTGGTGGCGCCAAGGGTGTCTCTGTCGGGAGTCTCCGGACTGAACACTCTATTTTCCGGTGTCTACATCGAAATCGATCCCGGCAAGCCGGGACCTTTTGTCGACCGATTTACCGCCCTGGAAGAGCCACCGGCAGTGCGCACCTATGAACACGGCACCCAGTACCTGTTGGAAGCCCAGCAACTGGGGTCTCTCAATATCGGTTCTCCGGTCTACCATCGTCAGGTGCGGGTCGGCGAGGTTACCGGGTTCAAGCTGGTGCCGGATAAAGATGCGGTGCAAGTCCGGGTTTTCGTCCGTGCTCCCTTTGATCGACTGGTCCATCTCTCGACCCATTTCTGGAATGTCAGTGGCTTTGGCCTGCAGCTGAACTCCGCCGGTATCAGCGCTGAACTGGAATCACTGACCTCGCTGCTGTCAGGTGGGGTGTCATTTTCGACCCCCAGTGAAGCATCTGGACAGGACATGCCGGCGCCGGAGGGGAGCAGTTTTTATCTGTTTGAGAACTACAAGGCAGTCCGGGATGGTGCCTTTGCCATTTCTTATCCCTATCTGCTGCGTTTCAATAATTCTGTTCGGGGGCTCAAAGTCGGCGCGCTGGTGGAACTGTATGGCATACAGATAGGTGAAGTGACTCGAATCCAGGTGGTGGATTACCTGGGTGAGCCACAGGTTCTGGTCTACATTGCACTGCAACCCGAGCGGCTCTACCCGGATACGGTGCCGACCAATGAGGAACTGGACTATACCCTGCGCAGCCTGATTGATAAGGGGCTCCATGCCCAGCTGAAAATCAGTAACCTGCTGACCGGCTCCCTGTTTGTGGACTTTGTCTTTGACGACCGTAATAAAGGGGAATTTATTGATCATATTTCCCACGGGGAAATTCCGACCCTGGATACTGATTACGCCCTGATTACCCGCCAGATCTCTGAACTGATGGAGCAGGTCAAGAAGATTCCAATAAAGGAAATTGGCGCCTCATTGCAATCCAGTCTGACCGGCATCGATCGCATGGTGAACGACCTCAATGACCGGGAATTTGGCAACAAAGTAGGCAATACCCTGGAAAATCTGGATCAGGCTTCGAACAACCTGGAACGACTGCTTGCCCAGGCGGATACCACACTGAAATCTATCGACCAGTCATTCGCTCCGGACTCGGAACTCTACCATGAAGTGTTGGATATGGCCGAGAATATATCCGAGGCTGCCAACGCCCTGGAACGCTTGATGAACCAGCTGGACCGCTATCCCAACGCACTGATAACAGGCAAGGACAAGGACAATGAGCGTTAGCCGCTTTGCTACAACTCTTTGGCTGGTGACGACCATTCTCTGTCTTGGAGGCTGTGCCGGCGGGCCACCCACCCGCTACTACGACCTCCGCAGCGGTGACCTCGAACCTGTTGCCGGCGCTGGGCAGGTGTCGGGATTTTCACTGGGGCTGGCGCAGGTGGTACTTCCGGACGTTTATGACCAGCCCAGCATCGTCTCCCTGGAGGCGGGCAACCAGGTTGCGCTGGCCAGTTACCATGTCTGGGCCGGGAAATTCGATGATTCCATCAACCGGCTGTTGCGAGTGAACCTGGCCCGCTTGACCGGCCAGGCTCAGGTCTGGACGGCGCCCTGGGACAATCGTTTTCGTCCCGAATATCAGATACGGGTGGTTATCCATGAGCTGGTAGGTGGCATGACTTCCGGCGCCCGGTTGAAGGCCACCTGGACCCTGCTGGCGGACCAGGGTAACCGGCTGGTGGGTACCTGGCAGTTTACGGCCAGTGCCGAAAACAAGTCCGGGAACTACGACGGCTATGTCGCCGCCATCAATTCCCTTCTGGATGACCTCAGCGTCTCTATGGCCAGGGAACTGGTGGTGGTCGCCGCCGGCCCCGCCCACTGAGGCCGCCTTGCTTTCACTGGGCGCCGAGGATTTTTCTGGTTCGGGGTTTAACTGATGGCTCGAAAACCAGGTTGGATATGACTTTTTAAGGAATACAAGATTCCGTATCTCAAGAAATACGGGATTCCGCATCAATCCTGCCCGGCAACGAAACGGACTCCGGGGGTGTCAGCATTGGCGCCGGTCAGAACACGGCAATCCGGTGGCCTTTGATCAGGGTCAGGCGGGTCTGGATGGCATTCAGGATACTGTCGGCATCCAGGCCTGCAGCTCGCAATTGATCGCCGTGCTGGGCGTGTTCAATAAACCGGTCTGGCAATCCGAGTTGAAGCAGAGGCATGACCGTACCGGTTTGTGACAGGTATTCGCTGACGGCGCTGCCGGCACCGCCCATGATCACGTTCTCTTCCAGTGTCACCAGTAATTCGTGTTTGGCGGCGAGCCTGTCAACCAGTTCCGTGTCCAGCGGCTTGACAAAGCGCATGTCGGCCACGGTGGCATTCAGGTTGTCCGCTACCTCGAGTGCCGCCGGCATCAAGGTGCCAAAATTGAGGATGGCGACCCCACGACCCTCGCGACAGAGTCGGCCGACGCCAATGGGCAGTGCCGTCATCTGTGTCTGGATGGTCGTTCCAGGACCGGTTCCCCTGGGGTAGCGAACGGCGGCCGGACCCCGATGGAGATATCCGGTGTAGAGCAGTTGCCGGGTTTCATTTTCATCCGAGGGGGTCATGACAACCATTCGAGGAATGCATCGCAGGTAACTCAAGTCATAGGCGCCCGCATGAGTTGCACCGTCTTCACCCACAAGTCCGGCGCGATCCAGCCCAAAAAGAACATTCAGGTCCTGTAGCGCGACGTCGTGAATTAACTGGTCGTAAGCCCGCTGCAGGAAAGTAGAGTAAATGGCCACCACCGGTTTCTGGCCGTCGCAGGCAAGTCCGGCCGCGAGGGTAACAGCGTGTTGTTCGGCAATGGCTACATCGTGGAATCGGTCCGGGAATCGGCGGGCAAAATCCTGCATGCCGGAACCCTCACACATTGCCGGAGTGATCGCCACCAGACGAGGGTCGATTTCGGCCATATCAGTCAGCCAGTCACCAAACACCTGTTGATACTTGGGACGGGGTTTTTCGACTTTTGTTTTGCTCTGTCCCGTCGCGACCTGGGCTGCGGGCTTGGGTTCGATCTTGTTGAGGGCGTGGTAACCGATAGGATCCTCTTCCGCGGGGGCGTACCCCTTGCCCTTGCGGGTAATAGTGTGCAGCAGGACAGGTCCTGACAGGAGTTTCAGATTTTCCAGAGTATGAACCAGCAACGGCAGGTCGTGGCCATCGATCGGGCCGATGTAATTGAAGCCCAGTTCCTCAAAGACAATGCCGGGAGCGACCATGGCTTTAAGGTGCTCTTCGGTCTTGCGGACAAAGGCCGCGGCCGAAGGCACGGATTTAAGGACCTTCTTGCCACCCTCGCGAATGGCATTGTAGAACCGGCTGGACCAGATCTTGGAAAAATAAGTTGCCAGGCCGCCAACATTGCGGGAAATGGACATGTTGTTGTCGTTGAGCAATACCAGAAGGTCGGCGTCGGTGTGGGCGCAGTGATTCAGGGCCTCAAAGGCCATGCCGGCGGTCATGGCGCCATCGCCGATGACGGCCACGGTTTTTCTGTCTTCCCGGTTCATGCGCGAGGCCAGGGCCATACCCAGCGCGGCACTGATGGACGTGCTGGAGTGACCGACGCCAAAGGTGTCGTATTCGCTCTCGGTACGACGGGGAAAACCGGAAATCCCGTTTTTCTGCCGAATGCTGAGAAGCTGCTCCCTGCGGCCTGTCAGAATCTTGTGGGGATAGGTCTGGTGACCGACGTCCCAGACCAGTCGATCATGAGGCGTGTTATAGACGTAATGCAGGGCGATGGTCAGTTCGACCACCCCGAGTCCGGCGCCAAAATGACCGCCGGTCTTGCCGACGGCATAAAGGAGATAAGCCCGCAACTGGTCCGCGAGTTCTTCCAACTGGTCCTCATCCAGTTTGCGCAGGTCATCCGGTTTATCGATGCTGTCCAGTAGCGGGATATTTGGCCTGATGAGCGGAATGTCAGTAAATATTTCAGCCATTTGCAAGCTTTGATTGGGGCAGGCCGACAATTTTACACAAAAGCCGGCGTTAATGATCTCTTTGCACAATGAAATTGGCTATTGCGCGAAGTTGCCAGGCGCGGTCATCAAAGTCCGAAAGGGCTTCCAGACTGCGATCGTGCAATTCCTTCAGTTTATCTCTGGCGCCCTTCAGTCCCAGCAGTGAAATGTAAGTCGGCTTGTTGCGGGCCAGGTCCGACCCCCTGGGTTTGCCCATGGTCTCGGTGTCGCTCTCGACATCAAGTATGTCATCCTGTACCTGAAAAGCGAGACCGATGGCTTCGCCGTAGATGGCCAGAGCCGCCAACTGATCCCGGGTCGCCTGGGCCGTTGCCATGGCGCCCAGGGTAATGCTTGCAGAAATCAGGGCGCCGGTCTTTTTACAGTGCATGTTTTCCAGGGCGTCAAGATCAATGTTACGGGCCACCGCCGCCAGATCGATTGCCTGGCCGCCGACCATGCCGGCGGGCCCTGCCGCCCTGGCCAGAATGGCCACCAGTCTCAACGCCAGGCGCGGTTCTGTGTTGTCCAGTTTGCCCAGTTGTTCAAAAGCCAGTGCCTGCAGGCCATCTCCGGCAAGGATCGCCGTGGCCTCGTCAAAGACCACATGGCAAGTGGGTTTGCCTCGACGCAGATCGTCGTCATCCATGGCGGGCAAATCATCGTGAATCAGGGAGTAGGCGTGAATGAGTTCCACGGCACAGGCGATCAGATCGATGTCTCTGGTTATGGCGCCAGTTGCGCTGGCAGCCGCATATACCAGGGCCGGTCTGACCCGCTTGCCGCCATTGAGCACCGAATAAACCATGGCCTGGTACAGGCTGTCTGTGGCCAAATCATTGCCGGCAAGAGCCTCGCTTAATGCCCGGTTTACTCTTTTGCGACTGTCCTCAAGGAATTCGGAAAGGGGAACCGCTTTCATTCATTGGAATCCAGCGGTTCCAGGGGCGTGGTCTGAAGTTGTCCGTTTGCATCCCGGCTGAGGACTTCGACCTTCTGTTCCGCATCCTTCAGCAACCGCTGGCATTCCCTTGTCAGTTTTACCCCCTCTTCGAAGGCTTTGAGGGAATCCTCGAGGCTGAGTTCTCCGGCTTCCAGGGTTTGCACGATGGTTTCCAGCCGGTTCAGACTCTCTTCAAAATCAACGGATTTCTTTCGCGTGGCCACTTTATCTTCCCGGTGAAAAACGATGCAACCCTAACCGAGGCCAGAGGGTGGGTCAATGCAACTTTGTAGGAAATTTCCTACAAGAAAAACAGATATTTCCCAATTGTTCTCCCGCCGGAATTGGGGGAGACTGAATCTGTGCACGGATGCACGCTGACAAGGATGTAAACCAGGGATTCGGGCCAAGGAGACATAAGGAGACACAAGGATGTAAGCACAGGATGTGCACTCTGGGACGAACCTCAAGGATGACCTTTCAAGGATTGAGAGACAAGGATGTAGATACACGGAAGTAAGTACAGGGATGTAGGTACAAGGAAGTTCATGACCACTCTGCCAGGGAAGCGCTCGCCAGGGAATCCAGGCAAGTCAGGCAGCACGGATGAAACGTGGTCAGGTTATCCCGGATCGGATGACATCTTTCCTATACTGCCTTGCGCCCGCCCGGCTCTCTGCCGGGTGGGCGCTTTATTTTCATCACTGCCCGAAGACTTCCCGACAAGATCAAGCATTTTCTTGTCCCTGGTAAAATCGGGCGTCTTGAAATCCTCGGCCCCGGATTTATTACCGGGGACTTTCAGGCTGTCGAAAAACCCCGATCACCTCGGTGTTTAGTTTCCACTGAGAAATTGGCCACGCCGGAAAACGCCGTTGTTCGGTCAACAAGGCCTGCCCGCAGCATTTCTGGTCACCTGGTCAGATATGCTTAGAGGTTCAGGCTCTGAACAAAAGCAGCAAAAATCAGAAAGGGGCAGAAATATCGAACATAGACCGGCCATATTTTCCAGAAAAAACTGTTTTCAATGGCCGGATTTCCCTGTCGCAGGGTGTTGAGCAGGCTGTTTCTATTCCATACCCAGCCGGCATACAGGCAAAGGACGATGCCGACAAGAGGTTCACTGTAGGTCGTGGTCAGTGTGACGATCAGGCCAAACAGTCGATCGAAATAGATGGTGATCAGGACGGTAAAGGAAAAAATCACCAGACCGATAAGCCAACTGGCACTTCTGCGCGCCATTGTCGTGGTTTCCAGCGCCAGGGACACCGGGACTTCCAGCATGGAAATCGATGAAGTCAGTGCGGCGATGGTCAAGAGGGCAAAAAATGCGGTGGCTATAACCTGACCGCCGAAACCGATGGAATCGAACAGCTCAGGCAATATGTTGAATATCAATGCCGGTCCGCCAGCCAATTGACCATTCTGGTAGATGTCAACTCCCAGCTTCTGGGCAACAAACATGGCAGGGATGACTAGCAGTCCCGCCAGGAAAGCAATACCAGTGTCCACCAGTGTCACCAAGGCTCCAATTGCCGGAAGGTTGTCCTGAGCCCGAATATAGGAACCATAAATCAACATGGTGCCAACACCGAGGGAAAGGGAAAAAAATGCCTGACCCAGGGCACTCAAAATCAAACGCGAATCGGTGATTCGAGAAAAATCCGGAACCAGGTAAAGCCTCAGCCCTTCCATAGCGCCTTCCTGGCTCAGGACGTAGGCAATCAGCAGCACCAGCAACACCAGCAGGGCCGGCATCAGGCGGTCGGACCAGACCTCGATGCCCCGGTGAACTCCGGCGCTGATGACGCCAATGGTCATCAGGGAAAATCCGAAAGCGAATATCAGATTTCTGGACAGATTGTCGCTTGTCAGCCAGGGCACGATGCCGCTGACGCCGAGCAGTTTGCACAGATGCGCGGTAAAGTGTGCCAGAACCCAGCCGGCCACCAGGGTGTAAAAACTGAGAATGAGGCTGGCAACCAAGACGCCGTAGAGGCCGGTGTACTTGCCAAAGGAGCGAGTGAAACCATTGGATGCTATTGCCTGCAGGGCGATGACGATATTGGCGCGGGTATGTCTGCCTATGGTCAATTCGGCCATCAGAGCCGGGTAGGCCAGGCAAAAAGCCAGGATCAGATAGATGACAAGAAAAGCAGCACCGCCATTGCCTGCAACCTGCGTGGGAAATCCCCAGATATTACCCAGGCCGACGGCAGAACCGGCAGCAGCCAGGACAAAACCCAGCCGTGAAGAAAACTGGCCTCGATGGTTCCGCACGGTGACTCCTCAATCGCTCATTGGCTGGGCATGGTAAAGGCAATGCCGGTCATTGAAAATCCATTCCTGCCGTCGGTTCAGGCTCCGGCTGTCGCAGTGCGGTGCCTGGTATAGTCAATACGGCCGATACCGGCTGACGGAGGGGTGTTCAGACCCGGAACTGGCGTCGATCGATCCTTTGGCGGGCTCACCGGGTGTAATTGAGTTACTACGCTGCTCGATGGCAATGTCCCGAAGTCCAGAGGGCGCGTTCTATCCCCGGTTCGAGGTGGGGTGAAGGGCATCGTGGTAATTCTCCTCATTCTCGTCCAACCCCTCGGAGGTCAGGACGGTCGTGTCCCTGGTCAGAATAAAGTACGAAATAACCACGAAACCCGCAACGACCATACCGAGAATTCTGTAGCTCGTCTGGAAACCCAGACTCTCATAGATCATGCCTGCCGCCACTGACAGCAATCCGGTTCCCAACTGGGTCATAAAGGCAAAACCGACCAGGTATACCGTGGCAGACAGGCGAGCATCGAAAGTGACCGAAATGTATTTGAACAGGGAAACCAACAGGATTGGCAACTCGGCCGCATGCAGCAGTTTCAAGGCGCCGACGGCGGCAGGGCTGTCGGCATAACCGGAGCCAAGCATTCTCAGCGCCATGATACCGCCTGCCAGCAACAGGCCGTTCTTGGCGCCAATTCGGTTGACCAGAGGCGGGGCCAGAAACATGCCGATGGCTTCAAGTAAGACCTGGATGGAATTGAGATAACCGAATATGGCATTGCCAGCCGCCTGTGATTGAAACGTTGAGGCAAAGAAAACCGGAAATTGTTGGTCATATACCGTGTAGATACTGGCGATTCCCAGCGTGTAGGTCGAAAGCGCCAGAAACTTGGGATTTCTGATCAGGGCCAGAGCATCGGTAACGGTCAGGGTCGAGGCCTTTTGGTCGAACACTTCCTCCTGGTGGGGGTTGTTGGCGGGGTGGACCAGCAGAATCAGTGAAGCGAAAGCTAGGGCAGATGCCATGCCCAGCCAGAAATTGATATGGGGGTTGATGTTGAACAGATAGCCCGCACAAAAGGTGGCACAGGCCCAACCCAGGGATCCCCACATTCTCGCCTTGCCAAATTCAAATCCGGTGACCCGGCTGACCCGCTCCACGTAGGATTCGACCACACCGGTGCCGGCGCCAAAGGTCAAGCCGATAAAGACAGCTCCCACCACGATGCCCAGCAACAGGTCATGTCCCAACAGCGGGCCATACAGGTAGACCATAAACGGCCCGCAGGCAATCAGCAGGATCGCCACCACATAGAGCAGGTATTTTCTCAGGCCGAGTTTGTCCTGGACATAGCCGTAGACCGGAAGAATCAACAGAACCACAATGGCATTGACACTGAATACCAGCCCCGTAGCCTGTCCTTCCAGCCCCACGGACTGGTTCAACCAGATGGAAAACAGGGAAAAACTGAAGGACCAGGTCAGAAAATAGGTGAACAGGACGCCGCTGAGTAAACGGTAATTGCGTCTTGACTCGGGATGCCCCATCAGTCACTCCAGGTTTTGTCCCGATCGCAGAAGCCGACTGCCCGGGTTGGCCTTGTATTTTTTGAATTTGCTACAGGCGGTAAAAGTAGACACTGTGCCCCCGGCCAGCTGCAGGGTTTTCCCGGATGGTTGACGTACCTTTTCGGTCGCGCCGTTCCGGCAGGACATTTCCGGATGTACTTTTCAGAATGTACTTTTCCGGGTGTGCCTTCCCGGATGAACTTTCCCGGATGAACTTTCCCGGATGAACTTTCCCGGATTTACTTTCCCGGGCGTACATTTCAGCGCTTGCCTGTCAGAAAGCGTACGCCCGGTAGCGTCCTGAGGTATGTAGATTCCGGATCGGCATTATCCCTTTTTTTAACTGTATTCGGTAAACAGGACTTCGTCGGTGGCACAACTCAGGCGATGGACTCTGGAGTTGATCGGCCTGAGACGTCTGCATCCAGGTATCGATGAGTGAGGGCCTGCACCTGGCCTTCAGTCGTTCAAATTTATCGGGCTTACCCATGCCGTCGTTGGTCGAAGCCTGTGCCAGACACGCGCAATACCGCAAAAATCAGATTTTCCCCTCATCGGTTCCTTGACTTCAATCTAGCCTTGGTCTCGTTATCCCGGGGTTCTGGCGGCTACTGCTCCATTGTGGTCAGCCGCGTGCACCTCTATTGTGCGTGGCACAATCAAATCTGCACTATTGTTGTGTGTGCCCAAAAGCCAGCTCTGTCAGCCCGCCTGATATCGATTGCAAGCTGCTGAAATAAAAGTATAAATATACTTGGCATGGTAAATGCTAACCCCGGGTACAGAGTCGTAAACTGCCCTGGGAGGCACAGAATGCTAAATCTGACTTTTATCAATAGAGGGAAAGGGTTCCGTTCGAAATCCAAAATTGGCGCCCTGTTGCTGGGTGTATTCCTGTTCAGCGGCCTTAATGCCGAGGAGCTTGGCTGGCCCGAAAAAGAAGAATTGACCTTCGGCTTCATCAAGTTGACCGACATGGCACCCATCGCTATCGCCTATGAAAATGGCTATTTCGAGGACGAGGGCCTGTACGTCACCATCGAGGCCCAGGCCAACTGGAAAGTGCTGCTGGATGGTGTTATCGACGGTCGCCTTGACGGTGCTCACATGCTGGCCGGTCAGCCGATAGCGGCGACCATGGGTTTCGGCACCAAGGCCCACATCATTACCCCTTTTTCCATGGACCTGAACGGCAATGGCATCACGGTTTCCAATGCTATCTGGGAACAGATGAAGCCCCATATTCCCAAGATGGCCGATGGCCGGCCGCAACACCCGATCAAGGCCGATGCCCTGAAGCCCGTGGTAGAGAAATACAAGGCGGAAGGCAAGCCCTTCAACATGGGTATGGTCTTTCCGGTTTCAACCCACAACTATGAGCTGCGCTACTGGCTGGCCGCTGGGGGCATCCATCCGGGCTTCTACGCGCCCCATAAAGGTGATATTTCCGGCCAGCTCAATGCCGACGCCCTGTTGTCGGTGACACCGCCGCCGCAAATGCCCGCCACACTGGAAGCCGGCACCATCTACGGCTACTGCGTAGGCGAGCCCTGGAACCAGCAGGCGGTGTTCAAGGGCATCGGCGTGCCGGTAATTACCGACTATGAAATCTGGAAAGACAACCCGGAGAAGGTCTTTGGTATTACCGCCGAATTTGCCGAGAAATATCCCAACACCACGATCCGGCTGACCAGGGCTTTGATCCGCGCCGCCATGTGGCTCGACGCCAACGACAATGCCAACCGGCCGGCGGCAGTGAAAATTCTGTCCCAGTCCAACTATGTCGGTGCCGACTACGATGTCATTGCCAACAGCATGACCGGTACTTTCGAGTACGAAAAAGGTGACAAGCGGGAGGTCCCGGACTTCAACGTCTTCTTTCGCTACAACGCCACCTATCCCTATTACTCCGACGCCATCTGGTACCTGACGCAAATGCGCCGCTGGGGCCAGATTGCCGAAGACCAGACCGATGACTGGTACAAGGAGATGGCTGCTCAGGTCTACCGGCCCGATATCTACGCCAAGGCCGCAAAGTCCCTTATTGCCGACAAGCTGGCGGATGCCAAGGACTTCCCGGACTTTGCCACTGAAGACGGTTACCGGGAACCCCAGACCCAGTTTATCGACGGCATCACCTACGACGGTACCAAACCCAACGAGTACATCAACAAATTCCCCATTGGCTTGAAGGCGGGTGACAAGCTCTAGGCTTGTCACACCCCGCCCCGCCCGGGCTGGAGGACAGATCATGACAACAGCTATAGCCCTGTTCAGGAAACTGGAAGGACAGTTCGAACTGCCGCGATCAGCGAAGCAATTTATTAACAGCTTTGTGCGTAATGCAGCGGTGCCCTTCGTCGGAATAGTGGTTTTTCTGATGCTGTGGTCTTTTGCCGCCCAGAATATTGAAACCTCACTGGGCAATTTCCCGGGTCCCGGCACGGTCTGGGAGCAGTTCGGTTCACTCTACGATGAACATGTTGCCGAACGGGAAAAAGAAGCGGAATTCTACGAGAGGCAGGAAGAGCGCAATGCCAAGCGCCTGGCCCAAGACCCCACTTACGAGGCCAAAATCCGGGCCTACACCGGCAAAGAGACTTTTCTCGACCAGATTGTCACCAGTCTGATTACGGTGATGAGCGGATTCCTGCTGGCGGCCGTGGTGGCGATTCCCCTGGGTATTGCCATCGGTCTGAGCCGAACCCTGAATACCGCGGTGAACCCGATCATCCAGATTTTCAAGCCGGTATCGCCCCTGGCCTGGCTGCCCCTGGTGACCATGGTGGTCAGTGCCCTGTACGTGACGCCGGAACCCCTGGTGCCGAAATCCTTTCTGAATTCCATGATCACCGTCACTCTCTGCTGCCTGTGGCCCATGGCCATCAATACCTCCGTTGGCGTGGCATCCATCGACAGTAACCTGGTGAATGTCAGCCGGGTGCTGCGGCTGCCGGCTCTGAAGCACGTGCAGAAGATTGTTATCCCCGCATCGATTCCGATGATTTTCACCGGCATGCGCCTGTCCCTGGGCATCGCCTGGATGGTGCTGATCGCGGCGGAAATGCTGGCCCAGAATCCGGGCCTGGGAAAATTTGTCTGGGATGAATTCCAGAATGGCAGCTCCGATTCCCTGGGCCGGATCATGTCGGCGGTGGTTGTTATCGGCTTTATCGGCTTTCTTCTGGACCGGGGCATGTTGCAACTGCAACGTCTGGTGTCCTGGGATAAGGCCAGTGCCAGTCGCTGATCAATCGAAATATCGGACCTCTGCCACAGGAGCATGCTCATGAGCGTAATACTGGATATCAGCAAGATAGACATGGTGTTTGATACCCCCAAGGGGCCTTTCACTGCCCTGAAGGAGGTGGACCTGAAGATTCAAAAGGGTGAATTCGTCTCCCTGATCGGCCACTCGGGCTGTGGCAAGTCCACGGTACTGAACGTGGTTGCCGGCCTGTACCAGGCCAGCAGAGGCGGTGTCATTCTCAACGGCAGGGAAGTCTCCGAGCCCGGTCCCGAGCGAGCGGTGGTATTCCAGAACCATTCACTGCTGCCCTGGCTGACTGCCTACCAGAACGTGGAGCTGGCGGTGAAACAGGTGTTCGGCAAGACCAAGTCCAAGGCGGAAATCAGGGACTGGGTGGAACATAACCTGACCCTGGTGCACATGGATCACGCCATGCACAAACGCCCGGACGAGATTTCCGGCGGTATGAAACAGCGGGTGGGTATTGCCCGGGCGCTGTCGATGCAGCCGGACATCCTGTTGATGGACGAACCCTTTGGCGCCCTGGATGCCCTGACCCGGGCGCACATGCAGGATTCCCTGATGGAAATCCAGAACGATCTCAACAACACGGTGATCATGATTACCCACGATGTCGACGAAGCCGTACTGCTGTCGGATCGGATCGTCATGATGACCAACGGTCCTGCGGCCACCATCGGTGAAATCCTGGATATCACCCTGGAGCGCCCCAGGGATCGTCTCGGGCTTGCAGAGGATCCCGAGTACACCCACCTGCGTTCCGAGGTGCTGAAATTTCTCTACGAAAAACAACGCAAGGTTGAACCCATACGTCAAAAAAAAACAATTAAACCCGGGGCAGGAAAGAGGGACGCAGCAAGCGCTGCCTGAATAACCAATATTGATATTTTTTTATTTTCAACATCGTTAGGAGAAACTGCTCATGAAAAAATCACAAACGCTGGCCCTTTCCGCAGCGATAGCGGCCGTGGCTTCCGCCCAGGCCACCGGTGTTCTGGCCGATGCGGTCGCTGACGCCCTGACCGGCGGCAAGGCCTACGGCGATTTCAATCTGCGCTATGAAACCGTCGATCAGGACAACTCGCTCAAGGATGCCTCGGCATTGACCCTGCGCAGCAGGCTCGGTTACACCACCGGCACCGTCGAAGGATTTTCCGCCACACTGGAATTTGAAGACAGCCGTATCGTTGCCGGCGAGGATGAATTCAGTGTGGGACCCACCGGCTTCCACCCCGGCGAATATTCGGCTATCAACGACCCGGAAACCACCGAACTGGATCAGGGATTTGTCCAGTACAAAAACAAGTCCCTGACCGCCAAACTGGGCCGGCAGGTCATTACCTATGACAATCATCGCTTTGTCGGCCACGTCGGCTGGCGCCAGGACCGGCAGACCTTTGATGGCGTCACCCTGGCCTTCAACCCCATGGAAAATCTGACCATCAACTATGCCTATATCGACAAGCGCAACCGGATTTTCGCCGAGGCGGCTGATATCGATTCCGAAGACCACCTGTTCAATGCCAAGTTGAATACCGGTATTGGCAGTTTCACCGGCTACGCGTATCTGCTGGATGCCGATACCGCCGTCAAGGACACCTCTGATACCTACGGCCTCAATTACACCGGTTCGACCATGGCCGGTGATGTCAAGCTGCTCTACAGCCTGGAGTACGCCAACCAGGAGGCCGATAAAGGCGCCAACGGTTATGAAGCCGATTACATGATGGCCGAGGCAGGTGCCGTGATCAGCGGCATAACCGGCAAGGTTGGCTATGAGGTGCTGGGTTCCGATGGCAGTGCGTATGGTTTCAGCACGCCGCTGGCAACCCTGCACAAGTTCAACGGCTGGGCTGACCAGTTCCTGGGTACGCCCGCCGTCGGACTCGCGGACCTGTACTTTTCGGTTGGTGGCACCCTGGCCGGCGGTGGCTGGACCATTGTCTACCACGACTTCGAGGCGGATGAATCCACCGCGGCTGTCGATGACCTCGGCGATGAAGTGGATCTGTCCTACGTGAAGAAATTCGGTAAAAACTACACGGCCGGTGTCAAGTACGCGGCCTATTCAGCGGGTGATGTCGCCGCAGGCAAGGTGGATACCGACATTTTCTGGTTCTGGCTGGGCGCTTCTTTCTGAGCAATACGCCGTCAGTGACAGGATGAAAGCGGGTCGGGACCAGTCCTGGCCCGTTTTCACTCCCTGACTGGGCCATAGGGGGGCCGATGTTAAAGACCGCCGAAGTGACCACCTCGATTCAGACGGTAACGGCACTACCCGATCGAGAGCCGTTGACCGCCGTCTGTTCCGGCTCGGCAGCTCAGCGCATTGTGGTCATCGGCAGTGGGCCGGTGGGAATGCGTTTTGTTCAGGAAGTCTGCAAGCGGTTACCTCGCGCTCGAATTCAGCTCTTTGGCAACGAACCGTTCCAGCCCTACAATCGCGTCCAGCTTTCAGCATTGCTGGCCGGTGAAGTAGGGCGGGAAGACATTGACATTCCGCTGCCCTCATCCGACCTGTTTCCCCATTTTGAATTTTCCATTGCGGCAATTCGCAGCATTGATGTCGCCGCCAAGACCGTCACCGACGCCTACGGCAGGGTGCACGGCTATGACAAACTGGTTATCGCCACCGGCGCCAGGGCCCACGTGCCCAATATACCCGGTGTCGACCAGACCGGGGTCTACACCTTTCGCAATCTCAAGGATACGGAATCCCTCTACACGCGGGTGGCGAGATCCCGCCATGCGGTCGTTGTCGGCGGTGGCCTGCTGGGCCTGGAAGCCGCCAGGGGACTGCAGCAGTTCGGCACCGGAGTCACTCTGGTGCAGCAGGGCCCGCGCCTGATGAACCGGCAACTGGACACCCGGGCCGGCGCTCTGTTGCTGGAAAAGGTGGAGGCGCTGGGAATCAGGGTCATCACCGATTCCGGTGTCCGGGAAATATTTGGCCAGGGGCGGGTCACGGGCGTCAAAACCCGGGCCGGCGAGAGCATCGACTGTGACACCGTATTGCTCTGCGCCGGTATCAGACCCAACGTTGAGCTGGCTCTGGCCGCCCGGCTGGTGGTGGCCACAGGTATCGTCGTCAACAACCAGTTGCAGACCAGCCATCCGGATATTTACGCCATCGGTGAGTGTTGCGAGCACCAGGGCAAGACCTACGGTCTGGTCAATCCCGGCTTTGAACAGGCGGCAGTGGCCGCCACAGTGCTCACCGGCGGTGAGGCCAATTACCTTGGCTCCCAGGCGGTCAGCCGCCTGAAAGTCGTCGGTCAGCAAGTGTGCAGCATGGGCGAAGTCGCCGAACTGCCAGTACGTCGATTCCAGCGGGAACTGGCACATGAGGACAGGGGCCAGGATGCCTACCGCAAGCTGGTACTGCTCCGTAACCGGGTTGTCGGCGCGGTGGCCTTCGGCGAATGGCCGGAGATGAACCGGGTTCAGGAAGCCTTTCAGTCCGGCCGCCGGTTGTATTTCTGGCAGCGGCTGTTGTTTCGCTTAACCGGCCGACTCTGGAGCAACAAGGACGCTTCCAGTATTGCCCAGTGGCCCGGTAATGCCATCGTTTGCCAGTGTAACGGTATCAGCAAGGGGGCCTTGATTGCCGCCGCCGATGCCGGGGCGACCCGGGTCTCGGAATTACAGTCCTGTACTGGCGCCGGCACTGTTTGTGGTTCCTGCAGGCCGTTGCTGTCGCAGTTGGTCAGCTACCAGGAGCCGGCACAGAAGGAGATAGGCTGGACCTTCGCCTTGTCCGCCTGCCTGGCGGCATTGTCGCTGGTGCTGCTGCTGGTTTTGATGCCTGAAGCTCAGGTGGCGAGCAGTGTCCAGGCCGACACCTGGTTCGAATCCTTCTGGAATGACAAGTATCGAAAGCAGGTGACCGGTTTCAGCCTGCTGGGCCTGTCGGTTATCGGTATGCTCATGTCGTTGCGAAAAAGGGTTCGCTGGGCTTGGCTTGGCCAGTTTGCCTACTGGCGCTTGCTCCACATCGGCCTTGGCGTTGTCTGTGCCCTGCTGCTGGTTTTCCACACCGGATTTCATCTGGGCAGCAATCTGAACCACCTGCTGATGCTGAATTTTCTCGCCGTGCTGGTGCTGGGGGCCAGTGCCGGCGGCATTGTCGCCCTGAGCCACAAACTGAAACCATCAAACTCCAGGATGGTGCGCAAGCTGACCACCTGGCTACATATCCTGGTGACCTGGCCACTGCCGGCGCTGCTGGCAATCCACATTCTCAGTGTCTACTACTTCTAGGTAAGCAACGGGGCCATGAAAAAACTGCTATGGCTTTTCTGGTTGCTGCTGACGCTGATACTGGCCGGATATTTTATCTACAAGATGGCGGTGGACAGCGACAAGTCCACTTTTTTGATCGGTGAGGCCAGTCATGGTCATTACCAGATTGAGATGGCCTGCACCGCCTGCCATACCGATGCCTTTGGTGGCAAGGACATGCTGCAGGACGCCTGCATGAACTGTCACGGCCCGGAGCTGAAAGAAGCACACGACACCCATCCCAAAAAGAAATTCACCGATCCCCGCAATGCCGACCGGCTCGAGATTCTTGATGCCCGGTACTGCATTACCTGCCATACCGAACACCAGCAGGAGCAGACCCACGCCATGGGACTGACCTTGCCGGAGGATTATTGCTTTCACTGCCACCGGGACATCGGCGAAGACAGGGAAAGCCACAGGGACCTGCCCTTTGATTCCTGTGCCAGTGCCGGTTGTCACAATTTCCACGACAACCGGGCTCTGTACGATCGCTTTCTCACAGACAATGCCGGTGGATTGTGGTTAAAGGAAATTGCTCGAATTGCACCGGCGAATGCCGCTGAGAAAATCGCACTTCACGGCAATCCCGAGGGCAGTGTCGCTTTTAGCGAAGCCCTCGGCCAGCATCCCGACGTGGCGGCGGAATGGCTGGGCAGCAGCCATGAGCAGGCAGGGATAACCTGTGGCGGCTGCCACACCGGCAGGGACCAGCAATGGCTCGACAAGCCGACACTTGATCAGTGCCAGGGCTGCCACGACGACGAGGCGGAGGGCTATTTATCCGGCAGGCACGGCATGCGGCTCAAACAAGGTCTGTCGCCGATGACGCCGATGTTGTCGGATTTGCCCTTTAAGGAAAGCACCTTAAAAGTGCAGCACGGTTGTAACAGCTGCCATAAAGCGCACGTTTTTGATACGCAACAGGCCGGCATGGAAGCCTGTCTGGACTGTCACAACGACCAGCACTCGCTGGCATTCGAAAAATCCCCCCATGGCCGCCTGTTGAGCAAGGTGATTTCAGGAGAAATCAGCGCGGATAGTGCAGTGAATTGTGCAACCTGTCATATGCCCCGGCAATTAATTAAAAAAAATGGCACGGAAGTTGTTACAGAAATAGTCAGTGTGGAGCACAACCAGAATATGAATTTAAGGCCTAACGAAAAAATGATCAGATCGGTATGCATGCAATGCCACAACCTCGAATTTTCTATCGATGCCCTGGCTGATCCCGAATTGATTAAAAACAATTTTTCCGGCCGACCAGCAAAACATATTCCATCCATCGACTGGGCACTTCGTCGACTGGAAGACTGAATTTTTATTAGTTAACCAAGAGGAAATATTATGAAAAAGGCAGTTTTGACCGGCGCCATCGCCGTGTCTGTTTTTAGTCTCTCGGCTTGTAAGGAACC
This sequence comes from Gammaproteobacteria bacterium, assembly GCA_003235325.1. Lineage (GTDB taxonomy): Bacteria > Pseudomonadota > Gammaproteobacteria > Pseudomonadales > Porticoccaceae > SZUA-272. Next base: position 25,534 of record QJWQ01000158.1, read on the forward strand.
CGAAGCCAAGGGCATCGCGCCCAAGTTGTACACCGATTCCCTTTTCGCGGTGATGAAAGCCGATCGTACCAATTACACCAAGCTGGTAGTGCAGCGTCTGGGTCCTAATGGCGCCAATGTTATCAAGCCCGATGAGCACTGGCAGGATCTGGAAAATGGCACGCTGCTGCCGGCCCAGATGTTTCGCGCCGGCTCCGAAGCCGTGGCGGAAATGACCGATGAATTCACTTATTCACTGCAGTCCCTGTGGCCGGTGAATAAACAGAATGGCCCGAAAACAGAGGTGGAAAAAGCAGGCCTGGAATTTATCGCTGCCAATCCCGGTGAAAATTTTTACGGCGAGGAAAAACTCGGTGATGTCACCTATTACACCGCCGTCTATCCGGACGTTGCCGTGTCCGAAGCCTGTACCAAGTGTCACAACGCCCACAAGGATTCACCGAAAACGGATTTCAAAATCGGCGACGTGATGGGCGGTGTCATTATTCGAGTGCCTCTGTAAAGCACCGGATCAGTTTCACGAAAATCAATTGATCAGAGTCTGTTCACCAGTCAAGACCGGTAATGATACAGCCATGACCCGCAAACTGTTTTACCAGATTTCAATCGTACCTTTGCTGGCTGGCGTTGTTGCCTGTTCAGAAAAATCAGCTCCCGAAAATTCCGTGGGACAGCAGGTTTTTCAGGGCACCTGCAAGGTGTGCCACGCCGGCGGCATTAACGGTGCGCCGATTTTTGGCAACAAAAAAATGTGGGAAAAACGTCTGCCCCAGGGTATTGATACCCTGGTATCACACGCGATCAATGGTTACGGATTAATGCCCGCCAAGGGCGGCAATACCAGTCTCACTGATGAACAAATCAGTCACGCAGTTAATTACATGGTGCAACATGTTAAACAGCCTTAAAAAACTTTTTTCCAGTAAAAAAACCGAGCCGGAGGTAACGATGTCTGTCTACGAGAAAATTGGCGGTGAAGCCGCAGTGGATGCCGCTGTGGATATATTCTATCGAAAGGTGCTCATGGATGAACGCATCAGCGAATTTTTTGACACCGTCGATATGGACGCCCAGCACGCCAAACAAAAGGCGTTTCTGACCATGGCTTTTGGCGGACCAAACAAGTACACCGGCAAGGATATGCGCGAAGCCCACAAGCACATGAAACTCACCGAGGATCACTTCAATGCAGTTGCCGAAAATCTTGTGGCAACACTGAATGAACTGAGCGTGCCCCAGGAATATATTGACGAGATTGTCGGGATTGCGGTCAGTGTCAAGGATGATGTTCTGAATAAATAGTCACGGACTTTCTATGTCAATCGTCTCGTTTGAAGGGAAAAACGTTGCCCTTGACCATGGCGAATCAGTCCTGGATGGACTGATTCGCCATGGCTATAAAATTCCGGTGGGTTGTCGCTCCGGCCTCTGTCATTCCTGTGTCATGGCCATGGATGAGGGGGAAGTTCAGGCAGTGGCGCAAAAGGGATTGACCGAGGCGGAGAGGTCGCTGAATTATTTTCTCAGTTGTCAGTGCAAACCCTTTTCGCCGGTTCAGGTGCGCAGGGTCAACATGGCGGGCAAACAGGTCAGCGGCACGGTGGTTGATAAATGCTGGTTGTCCGACACTGTTATTCGTCTGCGCTTCAAAGCGCCGCTGGACTATGTGCCGGGACAGTATGTGACTCTGTGGAAAGACGAGATCGTGGCCCGCAGTTATTCCCTGGCCAGTCATCCACGATTTAGCGATTATCTTGAAGTTCACATTAAACATATTCCCGGCGGCAAGTTCAGTCCCTGGGTGGCGGAAGAGCTGGCAGTGGGCGACACCCTCGGCGTTCAGGGGCCATATGGGCAGTGTATTTACACGGCGGCGAGCGCCGAACAGCCGGTCTTTCTCGCAGCGATGGGTACCGGCCTTGCGCCTATCTACGGCATCCTTAATGATGCTATCGTCAACCGCCATCGGGGTCCCATTTCACTGGTGGTCGGTGCCAGCAATCCGGAAAATTTCTATCTGGTGGAGGAACTGAACCGGCTGGTGGAAAAAAATGACCAGCTGGACCTGCATCTGGTCGCGCGGGAGTCAGACCGGGAGCGCTTCATTGTTGGCGATGTGTATAAGTACTGCCGCGACAGGTTTTTTGATCTCAGCGGCTGTCGAGTATTTCTTTGTGGCGCCGAGAGTTTTGTCAGGAAAATGCGAAAGCAGTGTTATTTGAGCGGTGCCCGCATGTCTGATATATCGGCCGACGCCTTCCTGCCTTTTGGCGGCAAATGATGGCGGTTGTGGCAAGTTAAATTCTGAAACCTCTGAATGCCAGATACGCGGCATTCATTGGCTTCTTCCGGACGTTCGATACTTTACCGGCAACTGGTAAGGGCCAGCCGCATGGCTGGTTTTTTTTTTGGACTAAAGTCTGCCAGCGACGGAAAACACACAGTGTTATCAGGCCCTAATTGTTTTTGCCGGTGCCTGTGTCGCCGGTACTGGTTTTCCGTTTCTCCAGTCGATTTTCCAGCCAGCCCAGCATCGACAGGATAAAAAGGGTCAGGACCACGCCAACGGCAGTGGTTCCAATCTGTCCCAGCCCGGCAGCGACACCCAGGGCCGCCGTTACCCAAAGGCTCCCGGCCGTGGTCAGGCCGCGTACCTCGCGAAATTCACTAAGCTTGAGGATGGCGCCGCCGCCGATGAAACCGAGGCCGGTGGCAATGCCCTGAATCACCCGGGACAGACCTTCCGCCGACAACCCCGCGTGCCTTGAAACCAGAATAAAAAAGGCAGTCCCTATCGCCACCAGCATATGGGTACGCAATCCTGCCGGTTTTCCGTGCCACTCCCTTTGCAGGCCGATAATGGCCCCCGCCAGTGCGGCGATCAGCAGGTGGATGAAGGTCGACAGCATCTGGTCAACATCGGGAATCTCGATCAAGGTGGACACCTGGTTACCGTTGGCTGTTGTGTGATTTCGCCTGTTGCCATTGTTTATTATAGAAAATCGACGCGGCCCCTGGACGACGGCTTTTTACGGGCAACTGCCGACCCTGCGTCGGCACTGGTTTCCCCGGGCTGTTCAGGCGTGGTGATCGCTGTCCGTGTCTTGGCCTTCTGCTGCATGACGCTGACCTGCCATCTTGCCAATGTGCAGCACCGGCGAGGCATCGATATGCTCCGCATCCATCATTCGGGCCACCCTCTGCAGTGCCGCCAGTATCATCGATTGTTCCCATTCCTGCAGCTCGCCAAACTGCCGGGTAAATTCCTGCTGCAGCGGTCGGGGAGCACTCTCGAGGATCTGCAGGGCCTCCCCGGTCAGATGCACGTGTACCTTGCGCCGGTCCTCCTCGGACCGTTCGCGGTACACCAGGTGGCGTTTTTCCAGTCGGTCGAGAATGGTGGTAACCGTTGCCTGGCTGAGGCTGATATCGTTGGCAAGTTCGCCAATGGTCTCCTGACCCTTGTCCCGTATCGCCTGCAGCAACAGGATCTGGGGCGCGGTCAGGCCGGTGGTCTTTGCCAGATATTTTGAGTGAAGATCGGTAGCCCTGATAACACGCCGCAGGGCGACAAGAACCTCTTCAATGCGATCCAAGAGTTTTACCTCTGCCCGGTAATCCCCGGCTATTGTTTCGGCTGCAGTATCGTTTGCCCGATTATAAACCGGTCCTGCTGGAGTGCTTATCGCTTTGTTCATCAGGTTTGTCCTGGGTCCAGTATTTCACGGCATCCGGCCAGTGTGGTGCCACAGATTTGGTGCCGAATTAGGGTAAATGCTCTCAAGGGAACACTGATGCATGGCGGCCACGCCGGTCGCCCGGAGGTCAAGTCCTGTATTCCTGACCAGTTTGGTTTAATAATAATATTTAGTGTACAATATATAATATATTATTTAAATCTATGAACATCTGTTAAGATGGCTTATATAAAAGGGATTTCCTGAATATTTATCAAATACGGATGAG
>QJWQ01000004.1 GCA_003235325.1 Gammaproteobacteria bacterium
CGGCGAGAGTCAAAGGAGAATTTGCGGCAAATGTCTCCCACGAATTGCGAACGCCGATGAATGCTGTCATTGGTATGCTTGACCTGCTTGCCTCAATGAAAATGGGGGCTCGTGAAAATGAATACCTGGAAACAGCGAAGCAGGCGGGACAGCAGCTTCTCGCCTTGATTGACGATATTCTGAATTTTGCCGAGATTGATGCTGGAAAACTATCCCTCGAAATTTCTGAAATCAATATTGCCGACATTGTGGAGGATGTGATTGATCTTCTGGGCAATCAGGCGCTTCGAAAAAATCTGGATCTGGGTTACGTTGTTGCCAGTAACGTGCCCGTTTTGGTTAAGGCCGACCCGTGGCGTATAAAGCAGGTTCTAATTAATCTGATTGGCAATGCCATAAAGTTTACCAGTAAAGGCCAAATTGGCGTGCGGGTCCTGTTGCCCGATCCTGACCATTATCCGGAACGCATTCTGTTTCGTGTCGAAGATACAGGGATTGGCATTTCGGAAAAGGCCCGGGACAAAATCTTCCAGGCGTTTACTCAGGCCGATTCCACTACAACGAAAGAGTATGGTGGTACAGGCCTGGGCCTCACCATCAGTCGGGAATTGATCACATTGATGGGTGGAACAGTCAGCCTGACAAGTGAGCTTGGTAAAGGTAGCACCTTCGATTTTGAGTTGTCTTGTGAGATAGTCGAGTCATCGGACGAGAAACTTTCTGAGTCCAGGCCTTACGACGGATTACGTATTCTAGTCGCCGATGACAGCAGTATCGTTCAGGATTTTTGCCAGACTTTTTTTAACAAACACAGTGTCCATCTGGTGCAGACCGGGGACGGATTCGAGACTCTTGAAGCAATCCGGCTTTCGGTCAAAGCTGAGCAGGAATTCGACCTCTTACTGCTGGATGAAGAACTGCCAGGATTTCAATTAAGCGATTTCCTCAAGTTGCTGAGCACATTGTTCAGAAAAAAGCGGCCACATATTTTGATTGGTCACAATCAGTGGGGTGATTTCAAACTCAGTAATCAACAACTTCTGTTAGCCCACAAGCCCCTGACTGAAGACAGTCTGGACCGAGTATTGGTCGACGCCATTCGAGTGGAGGTACCACATCTGGTGGAGGTGCAGGAGAAACAGGAAGGTAGCCCTCTCGACAAGACGATACTGATTGTCGATGACAACCGGGCAAATCGTCAGGTGGCTTCAGCCATGTTGGCCAGATTTGGTTGCAGAACCCATGCTGTGGAGAACGGAGAAAAGGCCATTGAGATACTAACCAGGTCTAAATGTGACCTGGTTTTCATGGACTGCAATATGCCGGTGATGGATGGTTACGAAGCAACGCGATTGATCCGGTCACTCGAAGGTCAAGGGGCTACCATTCCCATCGTCGCGATGACCGCAAATAACCTGCAAAAGGATTTTGATCGTTGTCTTGAAGCCGGAATGAACGATGTTTGCCCAAAGCCCCTGACTTTACAGGCCCTGAGGGAATCGTTGATTCGAGTATTTGAATGTGATGTCCATCTTATTGAAGCGATATCCAGAGATTCCGACCATGAACATGCCAATGGCAGTTTTGACCGCTTTGAACTGGAAACCCTGAAAGAGAGCATTGATGAAGTGTTCTTTGCCATGCTGGAGGCTTTTCTCGAGGACACGCCTGTCTATCTGAAAACTCTGGGGATTGCAGTGGAGGCGAATGACAGCCAGCAAATCTATGAATTGGCGCACACTATAAAAGGCAGCGCCATGAACTTCAGTGCCCATGAGGTCGTGGCGCTAAGCAGGCAACTGGAGGAGATGGGACGTTCGGGCAACCTGCAGGAAGCTGCAAAGAGTTATGAAAAGTTGCATTCCAGCTACCGTCGCCTTAGCAGGGATCTGGATGATTACCTGGCCGAGGCATCCCTTAAATCCAATGCCAGGACCATCGAGTACCAGGTTCTGATTGTCGATGATGACCGATCCATGCGCGTCGGCTTGAGGCAGGCCCTCGGCAGCGAGGGTTTTGGTATCAGGGAGGCAGAGAATGGACGTCAGGCCATTACTATTTGCAAGAGAGAAGTGCCGGACCTCATTCTTCTCGACGCCGTAATGCCGGTTATGGATGGTTTCACTGCCTGCAAACAAATTCGCTCATTGCCCAGTGCCAAGGATATCCCCATTCTGATTATTACCGGCCTCGATGATGAATTATCCATAGCTCGAGCATTTTCCTGTGGCGCAACTGATTACATTCCCAAACCGGTAAATTTTTCTGTTTTACGTCAGCGGGTGTCCCGGTTGATGGAGACCAGTAAAAATGCCCAGCATATCAAACAACTTGCCTATCAGGACCCGCTGACAGCACTGCCAAATAGAACCTATTTGATGCAGAATCTCAGGCACATGACCAGCCGGGCAAGTCTGAAAGGTGAAAATCTGGCTGTTTTGTTTCTCGACCTCGACCGATTTAAACTGATCAATGACTCCATGGGCCATGATACTGGCGACCTCCTGTTAAAAGCCGTGGCGGAGCGAATCAAAGGCTGTATCCGGGAGAAGGATGTCATTGCGCGCCTGGGTGGCGATGAGTTCACGGTCATCCTCGAGAGCATTCCATCCAGGGAAGTCGCGGCCCAGGTGGCTACCAAAATTTGCGCATCCTTACGTAATCCCTTTGTATTTTTAAAACAGAAAATGTTCGTCAGCACAAGTGTCGGGATTTCGATTTACCCCGATGATGGCGAGGACGTCAGCACGTTGCTAAAACACGCCGATACTGCCATGTTCAAGGCCAAGGAAAAGGGTGACAGTTTCTGTTTCTATGAGCGCGGGATGGCCGATGAGGTGGCCCTTCGGGTACAACTGGAAAGAGAATTACGGCAGGCGCTCGAGTCTGATCAGATAGTCCTGCATTATCAACCGCAGAAGTGTCTGCAGACAGGAGTGATTTGCTCGGTGGAAGCGCTGGTGAGATGGAATCATCCCGAAAGAGGACTGCTGACTGCCGAAAAGTTTATACCAATTGCCGAAGAGTCCGGTCTGATAGCCCTTCTTGGCAACAGAGTATTTGAAATTGCCTTTGGGCAGATGCGGGAATGGTGTGATCGAGGCCATCAAGTTCGTATTGCGATCAATTTGTCAGGAGGCGAGATGGCTTCCGGACAACTGACAGCAAGAGTCAAGACCCTGTTGTCTCAGTATGATTTGTCAGCCAACCTGGTGGAGTTGGAAATCACCGAGTCCATGCTGATGGAGCAACCTGAACTTGCCGAAACAGAATTGTCGGCTCTTCGGGAAATGGGTGTCAGTGTCGCCATTGATGACTTTGGCACCGGCTTTTCATCCCTGAATTATCTAAAGCGGTTTTCCATTGATGTGTTGAAAGTTGACCGTTCTTTTGTCCGGGACTGTGTTTCAGACAAGAACGATCGGGCCATCATTTCCAGTGTGCTGGCCTTGGCCAGAAGCCTCGACCTGAAGGTCGTCGCTGAAGGGGTTGAGACCCTGGAGCAGCAGCAGTTCCTGACAGAAATCGGCTGCGATTATATCCAGGGCTTTTTCATAGGCAGGCCTGTGGCGGCGGAAAATGCGGAACAGCTTTTCCCTGACGTTCCCGACAATAGCGCCGTGAGCACAACTTTCCAGCCTCAAATAACCCGGGGTCCACGATAAATCCGTTAATCCGTGGTAGCATCTCTGTTAGAAACCGGATTCAACCATCATCTAAAGCTTCAGTATTGAAATGCTGAGTGGATTACCTGTCATCAGGATTTCGTGTCTCTGAGCCGGGTAATCGGCCGCTAAAGTCTATTGATTACCAAGCCGTTCAAAGTTGGTCCGGATTTTGTATTCAACTCTGGTGGTTGCCGTATTGCCCTGGTTTTGTGCCACATTGAAATGGCCAATGCTGCAAACAGTCGCCAAACGGAAAATGAGGCCCGATGATGGCAGATGTGGAAAACCTGGTAGTTGTAACAGATCTGGATGGCACCCTTCTGGATCATCATACGTACAGCTTTCAACCAGCACTTCCAGCACTTCGAGCATTAAATTCCAGGCAGATACCGGTCATTCTCAACTCCAGCAAGACCCGGGCGGAAATACAGAACCTCAGAACTGCTCTGGCTAACAGTCATCCCTTTATTGTCGAAAACGGGGCGGCAACCTTTTGGCCGACCGGTTATTTCGGTCAGGACAGCTCTGCTGAGGGGCTGCAATGTTACAGCGAGGCAATGCCCAGAGAAAAAATCCTTCAGGTCCTCGACCTTATGCGTCACGAATTCGGCTACCGGTTTGAGGGCTTCAGCGACTGGACGGTCGAACAGATAGCCGAGATTACCGGCCTGGATCCAAACAGTGCGCGCCTGGCTGCCCGTCGGGAATACACTGAACCCCTGTTGTGGCGTGACTCCCTCGAGAAGCGGGCCGAATTCCTTGAAGATTTGCAGAAAAGGGGGCTTCAGGGACTTCAGGGTGGTCGATTCCTTTCCATTTCGGGCCGATACGACAAGAGCAGTTCCCTGGCGTATTTGCGTCAACAGTATCAGGCACTGACCGGAACCACTTGCACCATCATTGCACTCGGTGACAGTCCCAATGACATTGCCATGCTGGATCACGCAGATATTGCAGTAGTCATCGCGTCGCCAAAATCTGATCAAATAGTTCTTACCCGTCCGGGCCAGATAATTCGAACCCGGCTTCCCGGACCTGAGGGCTGGAATGCAGCTATTCAGGAAATCCTTGCCACAAAACCCTAGAGGAAAATAACAATGGGCGATTTTTACCAGAACGGGATCATTACCACACTGCACAATATGTCCAAGCGACCCCTGCAGGAAGTGGAAGCGGAACTGTGTGCCTTCAGCAAGATCCGACCGATGGCCCTGGTGTTGCCGTCGCTGTATTCAGAACTGGAAGGCGAAGCACTGGAAAATATAGTTCAGGAACTGCGGCTGGTCCCCTACCTGAATCAAATCGTAATTGGTCTTGACCGGGCCGATAAAAAGCAATATCGGCACGCATTACAATATTTTTCCCGACTACCCCAGTTTCACCGCGTCCTATGGAATGACGGACCCAGGTTGCGCAAAATTGATGGTGTGCTAAAAAAATTAAACCTGGCCCCCACTGAAATGGGCAAAGGTCGTAACGTCTGGTACATCTTCGGTTACATTCTGGCGACAAGGCAGGCTGAGTCGATCGCACTGCACGACTGCGATATTCTCACCTACCAGCGCGACTTGCTGGCCCGGTTGATCTATCCGGTGGCCAATCCCAATTTCAACTATGAGTTCTGCAAGGGTTTCTATACCCGTATCGCCAATGGCCGAATGCACGGTCGTGTAAGTCGCCTGCTGGTGACCCCCCTGATTCGGAGTCTCCGCCAGGTTTGTGGTCCCACCACCTACCTTGAGTATCTCGACAGCTTTCGCTATCCCCTGGCGGGGGAGTTTTCCCTGCGAGTGGATGTAATCAATGACATTCGGATACCCAGTGACTGGGGCCTTGAGATTGGCGTTTTGTCGGAAATGAACCGCAACTACGCCAACAATCGCCTGTGCCAGGTGGATATTGCCGATGTCTATGATCACAAGCACCAGGAAATGTCCCACGAGGACATGCAAAAAGGCCTTTCCAAAATGAGTGTCGACATCGCCAAGGTGCTGTTCAGGAAACTGGCCACTAACGGCCATGTCCTTTCCAAGGAGAAAATTCGCACCATCAAGGCGACCTATTTTCGTATTGCCCTGGACTTTGTCGAGACCTTCAGTAATGACGCGGCTATCAATGGCCTTCAGTTTGACCGCCATGCGGAAGAAAAGGCTGTCGAATTATTTGCCCAGAATATTGTTGAGGCAGGCATTTATTTTCTGCAAAACCCGATGGATAAACCCTTCGTACCCAGTTGGAGCCGGGTGGTAAGTGCGGTTCCGGATATTTATCAACAAATGATTGAAGCAGTAGAGGAGGATTTCAAGGAATTTTCTTCCTGAAGAGTCCTTAATACTGGATGAGGATGGCTATGAACCAAAGCGTTGGCATAGAGGAATTAAACAAGCGGGTTGTCGAGCATTTACAACAGATCTATCCCGATTACGAAGATAAAGGAGTACTGGCGTCACGCCTGGTTCATGCCATCGGTGCCGATAATCGCTGCAGTATCCCGCCATCCCACCAGAACAACTGGGATCAGGGAGATGTGGTGCTGATCACCTACGGCGACACTATTGTTACCGAAGCAGAAAAACCCCTGCGGACCCTGCACAGATTTGCTCATGCCCACCTCAAGGGCGTGGTAAATGCTATCCATATTCTGCCGTTTACTCCCTATAGTTCCGATGACGGATTTTCCGTGATTGACTATTTGCAGGTAAATGATGCCCTTGGTGACTGGGATGACATCCGCGCTATTGCCAGCGATTTCAAGCTAATGGCCGACCTGGTTATCAACCATGCGTCAAGTCGCAGTCGATGGTTTGAAAACTACAAAAAGGGGATCGAACCCGGTGCCGGATATTTCATTGAAGCTGAGCCTGACACAGATACTTCCCTGGTAGTGCGTCCCCGAAACCTGCCACTGCTGAATCCGGTGCAGACCCTGGAGGGTGAAAAACACGTCTGGTGCACTTTCAGTCCGGACCAGGTGGACCTCAATTTTCGCAATCCCGCCGTGCTGGAAGAATTCGTTCGTATCATCGCCCTCTATATGGACTGGGGAGTAAAACTGTTCAGGATGGACGCCGTGGCATTCCTCTGGAAAGAACCGGGGACCCGCTGCATACACCTGAAACAGACCCACGAGATCATCAAGCTGTTGCGGTCATTGATGGAGTTCAGGGACCCAAAGGTGGTAATCATCACTGAAACCAATGTTCCAAACCGGGAAAACCTCACCTATTTCGGTAACGCCAACGAAGCCCATGTGATCTACAACTTTTCACTGCCGCCACTACTGGTATATACCCTGGCTACGGGCAATTGCCGACACCTTAAAACCTGGATGATGAGCATGCCGCCGGCCCAGAACGGTACGGCCTACCTCAATTTTATTGCTTCCCACGATGGCCTCGGTCTGCGCCCGGCCGAGGACCTGCTCAGTGATGAGGAGATGTATACTTTTGTCGTTACAATGCAGGAATTCGGTGGCATGGTAACCCACCGGCGCGGGCCTGACGGCACGGACAAACCTTACGAAGTCAATATCAGCCTGATCGATGCCCTCAAAGGTTGCACGGACAATGGCGTCGATGACTGGCAGGTGCAACGATTCCTTTGTGCCCATGCCATCATGCTGGCCCTGGAGGGGATACCGGCAATTTACATCCACAGTTTTCTGGGCACCGAAAACGATTTCAAGAAGGTGGAAAATACCGGACGTAACCGCTCCATCAATCGCCACGTCTGGGATGCCACTGCCCTGGAATCTGAGCTCTCCATGGATAACTCAAAACACAAGCAGGTTTTTGATGAAATCCGCCGACTGATAAGGATTCGGCGCAAGCAACCTGCCTTCCATCCCAATGTCACCCAATTCACCCTGCATTTGGGCACCAGTATCTTTGCTTTCTGGCGGCAGAGCATGAAAAGAGACCAGAGTATTTTCGCGGTGAACAATATCTCCAGCCAGCCCCAGCAGTTATCTCTGGCTGAGTTGAACATGATCGGAACAGACAGCTGGTGGGACCTGATTTCCGGAGATGAGATTGCCGACTATCTCGCCACCATCACACTCGCACCTTACCAGAGTTTGTGGTTGACCAATTGCCGCTATTAACCGGGTTTCTGTCGACGTTGATGGCGGCAGAATCGGGGATGAACTTGCAGACGGCATTAGCCGGCAGTTTTCACCTTCCAGACTCGCAAGGGGTGCTTACCAATCAGGGAGTCAACCTCAGCCTCCAATTGACGTTTCGATAGCAACCCCGATTGGGTATCGACCACGGAAATGACCTTGCCGGCATTGATGGTGGCGGCAACCAGGGATTCCCTGGGGGATCTGCCAGACATCATCTGACCAACAAATGTGGACGTGAAGGCGTCACCGGCCCCGGCCGTGGCTACCGGAGTGACCTTGATAGTGCCGCACCAGTAGAGGGCCTCTCCATCAAAATAATATGCGCCCTCCTTACCGTCGGTCAGGAGGATTTTGGCTGGCCCCAGTTCATGTAGCACCGATAGCCCTTTTACCAGGGAAAATTTCTGGGCAGCAAATTTAAGGCCGTTTGCCAGCAGAGGCGGCGGCGAATCAAAGCTGTCCTCGAATTGGATAGATATGGGTCCGTGTCTAAGACTCAACAGCTCAGGCAGCAGAGTTTCCATTTCCACCCGGTTGAGGGAAATCAGGTCCATATCCTTGCACAGGGTCGCGAACTCGTTGGCCCGACTCGCCAGTTGCCGAATGCCGGGATTGACTGCCACGAAACAACCCGCCTCCTGAGCCCGCTTGAGCAGTAATTCAAAACACTCCTCCGATTCACCGGACAGGCTGGTAATGTAGGCGGCGCCATAGCGGCCAAAGTCAATATCCAGTACCTTGTCCCGGGTGAGCAGGGCGTTGGCGCCACGGTAGGTGAATATAGCGGCATTGCGGTCGTGAGATGAGAGTATGATCGAACTGCCACTACGAGCGTCGGGCAGCTGTACGATAAGGTCCGTGCCGATGCCTTCCTCCCGGAACTGGGCCAGAATTTTCTCCGCATTGAGATCCTGGCCAAGAATGGACAGGACGTTGGCATCAAAACCCTGACGTTTGAACGAGACCGCGGCATTGGCGGCCCCGCCTCCCACATGGTCGGAAATACTTTGTGCCTCGACCTTGCGCCCTTCCTCAAGCATTAGAAACGACGAGGTAAGATTCTGCAGGGTGACCCTTTCAATGGCGTTGTCGGCTATAACCGCGATAATATCCACCACCGATGAGCCTATAGTTATTATTTTGGAGCTTTTTGCTGCCATAGCTTACCCTTGTGCTTTTATTCTGTGCGGCGACAAGATTAAGGGTTATTGCAAGGGATGACAAATGGAATATCGACAGCGTCAGTAGGGTTCAGATGGTGCCCATGGCTGTATAACAGGCTGGTGTATTTGTTGTCATGCAGGTCTTGAGGCCCGGGCGACTGGCGCTGGCTAATTTTCTATTGCCGCTTCTGACAGTGCATGTGTGCTATGTGCTGGCCGCGAGCCATGGCCACGTTCCCTGGTGCATTCCGTATCTCGATGACTGCACCAGTATCAGTGCGACCGGCCGGTCCATGCCAGAATACCTGGTGTTCAAGCTGGGCATGATCAGTGCCGGGTTGACGAAAATACAATTCTGGCGATTGAACAGGGACTGGCTAGACTACCTGGGTGATGTGCCATCCGCCACCCGCCGTGGGCTGCCGATCCTGGGTCTGGTGGCAGGTTTGAGTCTGATTCTCTATACCGTGGCTCTGGGCCACGAAGGCGCTATCCCCTACCTGATGCGAAGATTGGGTGTCAGCCTTTATTTCGGACTTGCTTTTATTGCCCAGTGTCTGCTGACGCTGCGGTTGCGGTCGATGCAGCGCCAGCAGACACTGGTTGTCAGCCGGAAATTATTGGCCACCATTCTGACAATTTTGTGGATACTCCTGGTCATTGGTATCGGTATGGTGCTACTCGACCTGGTGACAGATTTCAAGGAGCGTCTTGAAGACCCCATGGAGTGGTTGATGGCACTGTTGATGACACTGAATTACGGACTGTTCTGGCTAGCCTGGCGCCAGTCCGGATTTGATCAGCGCCATTAGCGCCTTGCGGCAACGGAGGACTGGCGCCAGTTCGTGCTGTCTCCGCTCAGCCAATTTGGAACTGGGCCTGGGTATCCAGACGTTCCACATCCACCTCCACTTCCACGCGATGGTGCTTGCCGCCACCAAAGACCGTGCCTTTCATGGGTGTGACGTCGGCATAATCCCGGCCCCAGGCCGTAGTAATGTGCTGTTCGGCAGCCAGCTTATTGTTGGTGGGATCGAAGTCATACCAGCCTTCTTCCGGTGAGTAGACCGCGAACCAGGCGTGGCTGGCATCGGCACCCACCAATTTGGAGGCACCCGGAGGCGGCAACGTCTCCAGATAGCCGCTGACATAACGAGCGGGAAAGCCCAGGGAGCGGAGACAGCCAATAGACAGGTGGGCAAAATCCTGGCAGACCCCCCGGCGGTGGGCAAACACTTCAGAAACCGGTGTGGAAACACTGCTGAATTTGGGATCGTAAGTAAAATCCTGGTAGATCCTGTCAACCAGTTCCCGGACCGCTGACAGCAGCGGTCGATTGTCATCAAAAGATGGCCCGGCATAGTCGGCCAGTTCGCTGCTGAGCCCCACCAGAGGCGAATTGAGCATATATTCCCTGGCTTCGATGGTGGGCAAATCCCTGTTGCTGATCATGGCGTTGCGAACCTGGGCACAGGTGATGCCGAAATCAAGACTCATGCTGGGTCGTAAATCCTCTACTTCAACCGTGCTGAGAGCCGTCACTTCAAGCACTTGATGGGGATGTTGAACGGTGAAATGGAAACTGTGGTTGCCAAAGTAATCGGTTCGGTGGTTTCCTTGTGCAGGCTGGGGTTGGACGTCAATTATGGCGTCCAGGCAACGCTGGTGATGAGTGGATCTCGGTAGTAAATGGGTCAGGCTATGGCATTGGATGACATCCTGAGGATAATGGTAGCGGGTGGTATGGCGGACGCGGTATCTCATCGCTACAGCTCACCGGAAAGCAGGGCCAAAGGCTGGGGACCGCCGGTATGGTCAAAGAAGCGGTCGGCGATGGCGCTGGCGCTGTCACCCAGCAGATGTTGAACCCGACTCAGCATCTGGTCCAGATTTTTGCGAAGATGAGCGTCGGCATCGTGGCGTGCCAGCTCAAGGGGGTTACTGAGTTTCAGGCTGGTACTGGCTTCCAGAATGAATCTGCTGTAAGCAGGCAGTCCCCGCTGGCCGGATGCGCTGGGCATCTGATTCATATGCGCTGCCAGGCGATCCAGCTGATAGTAAAGCGAGCGGGGGTTGACCGGCTCATGCAGCAATAATTCGAGGCCGTTGGCGATGTCCATCTGACCATTGTAGCGACGACGGTAGCTGATCAGGGCCTCGACACTCAGGAGAACAGATTCAAGCAAAACTTCCTCGTCACGGTCAGAGACCACGGGAACCAGCAGTGAACGCACCAGGGAGATAGTCTGCCAGGCCCGCTCCAGACGTCGCCCCATTTCCATGAAGTGCCAGCCAAAGCCGCGCATCATGCTCTCCTGGGTCAGGCCGGATAGGGCCAGCAGGGTGGTCACCAGTGGATCCAGTGCCTCTTCAGGCGCCGAGGCCAGACCCGTTTGCAGGTTATTTTTCAGGGTTTCCAGTTCGTCACGCAGATCATTGATAATTCTCTGGGTATCCGCCGACAGTACTTCCGTGACTTCATCGGCGGCTGTCAGCATGGCATTCAGGGTATAGGCAACGCTTCCGGGCCGCATCTGATCGGTCACAACAGCCAGCAATTCCGGTTCGGGATTACTGAACAGGCCATCGTCACCCCTGACAAACCCCGGGTAGGTTGTGGTCAGGTGCGTTACCGCCCGCAGCAGCATTGGATAGGTGGCCGGTGGCAGCGGCTCGATGCCGTTCAGTTCGACGAATACGGTGCGCAACAGGCGCAGGGCCGACTCGGCCCGCTCGGCGTATCGGCCCACCCAGAAAAGGTTCTCCACGACACGGCTGGGCAGGCCCAGACTGTCCCAGGGTTGCACCCGGGCAGTGGTTTCCTGTTCGCCGTGAAGCAGGCTGACCTGTTTTTCCGGTTCGGAAGCCAGAACCCAGGTGTCCTTGCTGATGGAGCCGAGCTGATTGCTGATCAGGGCCGTGGAGCGACTTTTCCCGGCCCGGGTCAGTCCCCCGGGCATGATGGTGTAGGAGGATCCTGAGGCCACGGCGTAACTGCGTAAAATCGCCGACCTTGGCTGGAATCGGTTGTTCTCCCAGACCGGCAGGCTGGACGGGTAGATAAATTCCTGGGCGGCAAAGCGCAGTGGGTTTCGCAGAATTTTCTGACGCCAGTCATCCAACTCGGTCGGACTCAATTCCAGCCCATAGACGCTCTGGTTCAGGGAACCCCGGGTCGTCGGCTTTAACACCAGATTATGCAGGTTGGCCAGGACAAAATCTCGGTCTGCGGAGTCGCCGCACCAGTAGGTGGGCACTGAGGCCAGGCGTGGCTCCCGGCCCAGAAAAAACCTTGCTATTTCCGGCAGATAGCGGATCAGGGCCGGGTTCTCCAGAATGCCTGAACCCAGGGGGTTGGCTATTGCCACCCGGCCGCAACGAATCACTTCCAGCAGGCCCGGAATACCCAGTTGTGAGTCGCCCTTGAGTTCCACCGGATCGCAATAATTACCGTCGACCCGCCGCAGTATCACATCCACACGCCTCAGACCATCCAGGGCCTTCATCCAGACATAGCCGTCACGGACGGTCAGATCGTTGCCCTGGACCAGGGAGAATCCCAGGTAATTGGCCAGATAGGCGTGTTCAAAATAGGTTTCGTTGTAGGAGCCGGGGGTGAGGATGACGATTCGCGGAATATCGCTATTCGGACACAACTGGCTCAACTTGGCTCTCAGGCGCTGAAAATACAGGGATAAGCGGTGCACATGGCTGTCCCGGAACAGGCTGGGAAAGACCCGGGACATTACCGTCCGGTTTTCCAGGGCATAGCCGGTGCCGCTGGGGGACTGACTGCGGTCAGCGACAACACGCATACTGCCGTCCGCTGCCCGAATCATGTCCGCAGCGTACTGGATCAGCTGGTGCTCGCCGGGCAGGGTTATACCCTGGCAGGGCCTGAGAAATCCGCTGTGGCTGAACAGCAGTTCCGGCGGGATGATGCCATGGCGGACCAGTTGGCGCTCGTTGTAGATGTCTTTCAGTATCAGGTTGAACAGTTCTGCCCGTTCCAGCAACCCGGACTCGATTTCGGCCCACTCCTCGCTGTCGATCAGCAGGGGGATGGGATCCATCTGCCAGGACCTTGTCGGTTGTTCCTGGCGATAATCATTATAGGTGGCGCCGTCGTCCCGCAGGATGCGCCTGGCCTTGCGCTCCCTTTCGTTCAGGGCTTCGGGGCCCAGAAAAGCCAGGCTTTCCAGCAGATATTTCCAGTGTTCCCGAATCTGGCCATCGGCGAGGTAGACCTCGTCATGGGCTGGCTGGGAATCCTGGTAGGCTATCCAGGACTGCGAATTGGCGAATTCTGGGACTTCCATAACAGCTGTTACTGGTTAGATCGTCGCCAAGTATGTACCAATTTTGCAGCTCAGACTATCTTGCGGCGCAGGTCCAGGGTGTGGCTGTACTCACCCGGGGCCTCCTCCGGGGGTGGCGCCATGGATCTGGGCGGCCGGTGTTCCGGAAAAAACTGATGAATGGCGTCGAAATCCGGATTCGGTATGATTGGGCCCTGGGTGTGACCATAGTCCCAGAAACGGTTGACCCGTCGGGATTCTGCCGCAAAGGCATTGACCGGGAAATCCTCGTAGGAACGGCCACCGGGATGGGTCACGTGGTAGGTGCAGCCGCCGATAGAGCGGCCATTCCAGGTGTCGTATATATCGAACACCAGCGGCGCGTGGACGCCGATACGTGGATGCAGCGCCGAAGGTGGCTGCCAGGCGCGGTAGCGAACAGCGCTGACAAACTCTCCCTTCCGGCCCGTGTTCCGCAATGGAACACGGCGGCCATTACAGGCGAGCACATAGCGGTCCTCGGTAAGGCCGGTAAGCTTGACCTGTAACCGTTCGACCGAGGAATCCACATAACGCGAGGTGCCGAAGCTGCTGACTTCCTCCCCCAGCACATGCCAGGGTTCAATGGCCCAGCGCAACTCGACATTGATATCGCCGATGTTCATGTTGCCGTAGTGTGGAAAGCGGAATTCCTCAAATGCGGCGAGCCATTCCAGTTGAAACGGGTAGCCCTCGTCGTTCAGATCCCGAATCACGTCCTTGATGTCAGCCCAGACGTAGTGGGGCATCATGAACTTGTCGTGCAGTGCCGTGCCCCAGCGCACCAGTTTGCCGGTGTAGGGCTTTTTCCAGAAACGGGCTACCAGGCAACGGAGCAGCAACACCTGCACCAGCGCCATATGGGCGTGGGGCGGCATTTCGAAACCGCGGAATTCCAGAATACCCAGGCGACCGGTGGCAGAGCCCGGGGCATACATCTTGTCGATACAGAATTCCGACCGGTGGGTGTTGCCGGTGATATCGATCAGCAGGTTGCGCATCAGGCGATCAACCAGCCAGGGCTGAGGTATCTCCCCTTCCGGAAACTGCTGGAAGGCGATTTCCAGCTCATAGAGCATTTCCTCGCGACCTTCGTCGACCCGGGGCGCCTGACTGGTGGGGCCGATAAACATGCCCGAAAACAGGTAGGAAAGTCCCGGGTGGTGCTGCCAGTAAGTGACCAGGCTGCGCAACAGGTCCGGACGGCGCAACAGCGGACTGTCCTCCGGGCTGGCACCCCCCAACGTGACATGGTTGCCGCCGCCGGTACCCGTGTGTCGGCCATCGAGCATAAATTTTTCGGTGCCAAGCCGACACTGGTGCGCCTCTTCGTAGAGGATGCTGGTATTGCGGACAAGCTCCTCCCAACTGGCGGCCGGATGGATATTGACTTCAATAACCCCGGGATCCGGAGTCACCAGCAGTCTTTGCAGCCTGGGATCTCTAGGTGGCTCATAGCCCTCGAGAATCACCGGCAGCTTGAGTTCGGCCGCTGTTTTCTCAATGGCGGCGATCAGGTCAACAAAATGCTCCAGGTATTCCAGGGGGGGCAGGAAAATGTGTACCTTGCCCTGCCGGGTTTCGACACAGAGGGCGGTATGGAGGATTTTCTCCGGCTTTTCATCGGACTTGGGTTCGGATTCGGTGTCAACCGCAGCCGGGTTATCGGGTTCATCGGCTGCTGCCGGATTTTGCGTCGCCATGTCCAGGGGATCACGGGGGGCGAAAGGATCCCGCGCCGTGACCACTTCCTTGTCCTTGGCATCGACCCAGGGCAGGGAATCCAGGGGCAGTCGCAGGCCCATGGGCGAATCGCCGGGAAACAGGCGAATGCTGCCGATACGTGTATGCCAGAGACTGGAGCGCCAGGGCTTTCCTTCCTCCCTGCCCAGGGGTAGAACAAACCCCGCCGGTTCGTCGAGACCTCGGTTGAGCAATCGAGCCAGGCGACGGCGTTCCCGGCTGTCCTTGAGTCCGGCTTTGAGCGGGTCCAGATTGGCCGGCAGTTTTTGTTCCTGCCAGATATGGTAGAGGGCGTCCTCGTAGGCCGGTTGGACATAGTCAGTGTCCAGACCGAGGCTGCCGCATAGCTTCCGGGCAAAGTTTTCCGAGTCCTTCAGTTCATGCCCATATTCCTTGTTGACCCGGGCCAGCAAGTCCTTGTTCAGCCAGAGAGGGCTGCCGTCCAGGCGCCAGAAGCAGCCGAGGGCCCAGCGAGGCGTTGCCTCGCCCGGATACCACTTCCCCTGACCATAGTGCAGGAGTCCGCCGGCAGCAAATCGATCCCGCAACCGGATCAGCAGGTCCTTGGCCAGCTTCAATTTGTCGTCCCCTAGAGCGTCAGTGTTCCACTGGGGCGAGTCCATGTCTTCGGCAGAAACAAAGGTTGGCTCGCCACCCATGGTCAGGCGCACGTCCGCGGCAACCATCTCGGCGTCGACAGCTTTGCCCAGGGCGTCGATGGCCCGCCACTGTTCCTCGCTGTAAGGCTTGGTAACCCGGGGGTCCTCGTGAATCCGGAACACTTCGTTACTGAATTCAAACTCCACCTTGCACTCGTCGGTTGCGCCGGAGATGGGCGCGGCCGTCGAGGGGTGGGGCGTACAGGCCAGTGGAATATGGCTCTCGCCGGCGAACAGCCCGGACGTGGGATCCAGGCCCACCCAGCCGGCACCGGGGAGAAAGACCTCACACCAGGCGTGGAGGTCGGTGAAGTCGTGTTCCGGCCCCGAGGGCCCATCGATGGCCTTGACGTCCGGGGTCAATTGCACCAGGTAACCGGAGACAAAGCGGGCGGCAAGGCCCAGGTGGCGTAGAATCTGCACCAGCAGCCAGGCGCTGTCCCGGCAGGAACCAATGGCCAGATCCAGGGTCTCCTCGCAGGTCTGGACGCCGGGTTCCATGCGAATCCGGTAACCGATGGCCTGTTGCAATCGCTGGTTGAGAGCCACCAGAAAATCGATGATGGGAATGGGGTGCTTCTTTCCGGGGCGGACGTCGCTGTGAAAGCTTTCCAGCCAACTGGTCAGCAGAGGCCCGTCCTCGATAATTTCCAGGTAGGGCGCAAGTTCCTTGCGCAGCTGCTTTTCGTAGGTGAAGGGATAATTTTCGGCAGACTCCTCAACGAAAAAATCAAAAGGGTTGATCACCGTCATGTCGGTGATAACTTCAACCTCGATCGACAGGCTGTTCTGCCGTTCCGGAAACACCAGTCGGCCCATGAAGTTGCCGTAAGGATCCTGTTGCCAGTTGATGAAATGGGTATCCGGCGAAACTTTCAGGGAGTAACTGTGGATCTTGTTGCGGCAATGGGGTGCTGGCCGCAGCCGAATCACGTGGGGCGACAGTTTTACCGGACGATCAAATTTGTAGTAGGTGTTGTGGCGAACTGCAACGCGAATTGTCATGGACAAAAATCTCGGTCAATCATCATTTCGTTCAAGGGCGAACCAGGTGTCGGCAAAACAGTCGTGCAGACTGGCCAACTGAAGTTGCAGCTCGTTCATGTAGCCACGGAAGCTGGTACCCAGGTCCTGGTAGCCGTCAAAGGCAATAACCCTGTCCTTGATCACGGTGGCGATCTGCCGGGGCTCACTGCTGTGGGGCAGTCTTGCCAGGGCCTTGCCCAGCCGGTTCAGGGAAAACAGCACGGTTCGAGGGTAGAGTTCGTTGGCCAGCAGGAACCGGGCAACAGCGGGTCCGGTTACCGGGCCACGTTCGTCGCGCAGGAATGGCTGGTAGGCGTCCAGGGAGCGAAGCACATTGCCCCAGACAATCTGGGAAATATTGGTAGACGATTCCTCGGCGGCAAGAATGACGGCGGCACCGGCATCGAGGATTCGCGTGGCCATGTCGGCCCGCTCCAGAGTCCGTCCCAGGCGAATGAATTCCGAAGCGGAATCCTTGTTCATGCTGTTGGCAAACAGACCGCTGATCTGGTGGCAGCCCTTGACGATTTCGTAGAGATAGTGGTGGCGCTGGCCGCGATTGATACCCCGCTGTATGTTTTCAGCGGCAAACAGATGCAGTTCATTGACGATTTCCCAGGTGTCCTGGGGCACCACGTCCCGGGAGGTCCGGGCATTCTCCCGGGCCATCTTCAGCGACGTTAACATGGAGTTGCCGTTGGTGTCGTCGGCCAGCATGAATTTGACCACATTGCGCTCATCTCGATTTTTGTAGCGCTCGTTAAAGGCCTCGCCGGTGTCGTTGATATCCACCAGGCTGTACCAGCTCAGGTCGATACCCCTGGGCATGTCCAGCAGCAGGTTGGCGTAGACACCGACCATGCGCGCAGTATTTTCCGCCCGTTCAAGATAACGGGCCATCCAGTACACCCGTTCCGCTACTCGGGATAACATTATCTGAGTCATCGGTCTACGATCCACGTGTCCTTGCTGCCACCACCCTGGGAGGAATTCACCACCAGGGAACCTTTTTTCATCGCCACCCGGGTCAGGCCTCCGGTCGTCACATACAGCTCTCTTGATTGGAGAATAAAGGGCCGCAGGTCCAGATGCCGGGGTTCAAGGCTGCCACTGCCCACCAGCGTCGGTGCGGTGGAGAGTTTCAGCGTTGGTTGGGCGATGTAGTTGCGGGGATTTGCCTTGATCAGCCTGGCAAATTTTGCGTGTTCTGTCTTGGTCGCATGGGGACCCACCATCATGCCGTAGCCGCCGGATTCATTGGCGGGTTTGACCACCAGTTTGTCCAGATTGGCCAGCACATATTCCCGCTGTTTCGGGTCATCACACAGGTAGGTCTTGACGTTGGGAATGATGGGTTCCTGCTTCAGGTAGTAGCGAATGATATCCGGAACATAGGCGTAGACCACCTTGTCGTCGGCGACGCCGGCGCCCGGAGCGTTAGCCAGGGCAACATTGCCTTTTTGCCAGGCTCGCATCAAGCCGGGCACCCCCAGAACGGAATCCTTGTTAAATACTTCCGGGTCCAGAAACAGGTCGTCAATACGCCGGTAGATGACGTCCACCCTCTCCAGGCCCGATATGGTGCGCATGTAGACACAATCGTCCTTCGCCACCACCAGATCGCTGCCTTCAACCAGTTCCACACCCATTTGCTGTGCCAGATAAGCATGTTCGAAGTAGGCGGAATTGTAAATTCCCGGTGTCAACACCACGATTTCCGGTTGCTTGATCTTGCGCGGTGAAAGCGAGGACAGGGTGGCAAACAACTGCGCTGTGTAATCGCCCACTGGCAGTATATAGTCGTGCTCGAACAACTCGGGCAGCACCCGCTTGGTAATTGCCCGGTTTTCCAGCATGTAGGACACGCCGGATGGCACGCGCAGGTTGTCCTCCAGCACGTAGAACTTGCCGTCCTCATCGCGCACCAGGTCGGTGCCGCAAATATGGGCCCAAACTCCATAAGGGGGCGTTACGCCGACGCACTCGGGCCTGAAATTCTTGGATTGTTTGAGAATATGTGCGGGAAGAACCCCGTCCTTGATAATGTTCTGGTCGTGATACAGGTCATTGATGAACAGGTTTAACGCTTTGAGGCGCTGTTTCAGGCCGTCAGCGGTAACCTGCCACTGAGTGGCCGAAATGGTGCGGGGAATGATGTCAAAGGGCCAGGCGCGGTCGATATTGCCTTCTTCGGTGTAGACCGTGAAGGAAATACCCATTTGCCGGATAGTGGCCTCGGCCGTCTGGCGCCGATTTTCCAGTTCCTCGGCACTGAGGGACGCCAGATGATTCACCAGTTGCCGCCCCGCCACCCGGGGATTGCCGGCGGCGGAAATCAGTTCATCGTAGAAGTAGTCGATCTTATACTTTTTCCAGTCGATACCCTTTTTCACAGATCAATCCTATCCCCGATAATTGAATGGTTAAGTAGTGGTGCAAAACACGTACCATGGATTGCCGATCTGGCATGGAATTGTATTTTGCTGCGTTAAGGTTACACCCTGACAATTTATTAGGCCATTTTAATTGGCTTTTGATGCAATTGGCGGGATGCGCGACAGGCAAAAAATAAGGCGGGTTTCAGGAGATTTTGCCGCCACTGACTCTATTGCAGCGAACTGACGGTATAATCGCCAGCCCCTGTCACAGTACCCGCCGGAAATTCATGACACCGTTCGAACAGGCCGTTGCCCGCCGCCGTACTTTCGCTATTATCTCACACCCTGACGCCGGCAAGACCACGATCACCGAAAAGCTGCTGTTATTCGGTGGCGCCATCCAGGTGGCTGGCACCGTCAAGGGTCGCAAGAGCGATCGACATGCGACCTCGGACTGGATGGCGATGGAAAAGGAGCGGGGCATTTCAGTCACCTCTTCGGTGATGCAGTTTCCCTACGGTGGCCACACCATCAATCTGCTCGATACACCGGGCCACGAGGATTTTTCCGAGGATACCTACAGGACCCTGACGGCGGTGGACTCGGTATTGATGGTGATCGATGGCGCCAAGGGAGTCGAGGATCGAACCATTAAGCTGATGGACGTCTGCCGGCTTCGGGACACAGCCATTTTCAGTTTCATCAACAAGATGGACCGGGACATTCGCGACCCCATCGACGTGCTTGACGAAATCGAGAGTGTGCTGAAGATTGCTGCCGCGCCAATCAACTGGCCTCTGGGTATGGGCAAGCAGTTCAAGGGCGTCTACAACCTGTACAGCGACTCCATCCACTGCTACCGGCAGGGGCAGGGACACACCATTCCCGAGGATGTGCGCATTGACGGCCTCGGCAGTGAGGCGGCGAAAACCCTGCTGGGCAGTGATTACGAAGACATCTGCGCGGAGATAGAACTGGTGCGCGGCGCGACCCATATCTTTGATCTGGAATCCTGCCTGGCCGGACGCATGACCCCGGTATTCTTCGGAACCGCCCTGGGTAATTTTGGCGTCAGGGAGATGCTTAATGACTTTGTCCGCTGGGCGCCCGCACCCCTGGACCGTCAGGCGGATAGCCGAGTGGTATCTGCCACCGAGACCAGCCTCACAGGTTTTGTGTTCAAAATACAGGCCAACATGGATCCGAAACACCGGGACCGTATCGCCTTTATGCGCATCTGTTCCGGCACCTACTCCAGGGGGATGAAAATGCGTCATGTCCGGCTCGGCAAGGACGTGCGCATAGCGGATGCCGTCACCTTTTTTGCCGGTGAGAGGGCCCATGTCGAGGAGGCCATTGCCGGCGACATTATCGGCCTCCACAATCACGGCACGATTCAGATCGGCGATGCCTTCACCGAGGGCGAGGAGCTGAAATTTACCGGCATTCCCCATTTTGCCCCGGAACTGTTTCGGCGCATTCGGCTGCGGGACCCGTTGAAAACCAAGCAGTTGCACAAAGGCTTGCAGCAACTCTCGGAGGAGGGCTCGACCCAGGTCTTCTTCCCTATCAGCAACAATGACGTGGTGGTGGGCGCTGTCGGCCAGCTGCAATTTGACGTGGTCGCCTATCGCCTCAAGGACGAATACGGCGTCGAGGCGGTTTACGAGCCGGTTAATATCTACACCGCCCGCTGGGTTGAGGCCGCAGCTCGCAGGGATATAGAAAAGCTCAGACAGAAAGTGCCGGAAAATCTTGCCATGGATGGGGGCGGCTACCTCACCTATCTGGCCCCCAGCCGGGTCAATCTCGGGCTTACGGAAGAGAGACATCCGGATGTCAGGTTTCTTCAGACCCGCGAACATTGACGTAGCCGGGGTCAGAGCGGTCGTGACCCGCTCCGACCCGATAGCAACAGCAGGTTTTCAAGACCGATGGATACCCGATAGCATGTTGTCGCTACAGCGAGAAACGCTTGGACATTGAAGTTCCTCCCTGCCACCGGGCCGGGCGACCGGCACTGGCGCGGTGGCTGGGGCGGCGAATTCTGGCGGTGGCCGGCTGGCGCATTACCGGCAACATCCCGAATGATCCGCACCTGATTCTGGCCGGAGGACCCCATACCTCCAACTGGGATTTTGTCATCGGCATGGCGGCCCTGCTGGCCCTGGATTTGCGGGTCTGCTGGATCGGCAAGGACAGCATTTTCCGCCGGCCCTTTGTCGGCATCCTGACGCGTCTGGGCGGCATTCCAATCGACCGCAGCAGGCCGGAAGGTTTTGTCGATATCATTGCCCGCAGGCTGAGCCATGCCGATGCCATGATTATTGCCATTGCACCCGAAGGTACACGGAGTCGGGTCGCGAAAATGAAAACAGGATTTTTGCGCATTGCCAGGGCCGCCGGTTGCAGGGTCCAACTGGTCACCCTGGATTTCGGCAACCGGGAATTCCGTTTTGGTGACAGGCTGGTCCCCGGTGATCACCAGGACCGGGACCTGGCACGGGTGCGGGCAGTATTTGCCAGTGTCCAGCCGAGAAATCCCGAAAATTTCTGAGACCGGTTGGTTTGGCAGAGCCTGTCCGGGCTACACTCTCCTTCCTCCGCCACCCAGTATTACGCCGCCAAGCCATGAGCCGACACGCCATCGCCCTGATAGACCTCGACGCCTTTCGCCACAACTACCTGCTCGCCAAAAGCCTGTCTCCCGATGCCCGGGCCGTAGCCGTGGTCAAGGCCAACGGCTACGGACATGGTGCGGCTGTGCTGGCCTCGGCATTGCCGGAAGCTGACTGTTTCGGCGTCGCCTGCCTGGAGGAAGCCCTGCAATTGCGCCAGGCAGGAATTCGACAGCCGATTCTGTTGCTCGAAGGTTTTTTCGAGCCGGAGGAATTGCCGGTCATCGTCGCACAGGAACTGGATATCGTTATCCACAGTGCCGATCAACTCGCCTGCTTTCTTGACTATCCCGGAGCCGCCAGCCCGCGGGTGTGGCTCAAGATCGACACCGGTATGCACCGCATTGGCCTCGAACCGAAAAGCTTCAGGCAGGCTTGCGACCAGCTGAGAGTCAGTGGCAGGGCAGGGGAAATTGTCGCCATGACCCACTTTGCTGCCGCCGACGATCCGGACAACGAGTTTACCGAGACCCAGTTGCAGCTGTTTGACAGGTCCTTACAGGGAGCCGGAATCGCCACCAGCCTGGCCAATTCGGCCGCCCTGGTGTCCGGTCCCAGGTACCAGGGCAATTGGGTTCGCCCGGGAATCATGTTATACGGTGCCAACCCCTTTATCGGGCCCCACGAAATCGCCAGCCGGATCAGACCGGTGATGACCCTGAGTTCCCGAATCATCGCCGTTCGCCAGGTGGCGGCCGGTGAGGGGGTTGGCTACAGCTGGACCTGGCGGGCACCGGCCGCGGCCCGGGTGGCGACTGTGGCCATGGGATATGGTGACGGCTATCCCCGGCACGTGGAAAACGGTACGCCAGTGCTGGTCAACGGCGAGATCGCGCCTATTGTGGGTCGGGTCTCCATGGACATGATCACGGTGGATATCACCGGACTCCCGACTGCCGGTGTCGGCGATCCGGTGATATTCTGGGGTGCGGGACTGCCTGCCTGGGAGATTGCCCGGCGGGCTGAAACCATCGCCTATGAGCTGTTCACCGGCATTACCGGTCGGGTCAGACGCAGCTGTATCGGCTGGTCCTGAGGCCGATTGCCGGATTGTCCTTTATTGCCGGCGTTTCAATAGGATATTGTCGATGCCGTTACGGGCCAGCGTGGCACGGGCCTCGCTGACTCCGGAGCGGGAATTAAACGGCCCCACCAGCACCCGATGCCAGGTTTCACCGGGTCGGGGTGAGACCTTCTGGACGCTGGCACTCATGTTCAGCAGCAGCAACCGGGCCCTGAGGCTGTCGGCATCACGAGCGCTTTTGAAAGAGCCGGCCTGAAGCAGAAATACGTCTGTCGACGTTGAAGACCGGGCCCTGGTTTCGGCTCTTGGTTCGGAAGATGGGGGCGCCGCTGGCGTTTCCTGCTCCTCTTCACTCTGTGCTACTGGCGGGTCCGGCACGATAATCTCGGTTTCCTTCAGCAGCGTATAAAAATCGAACCGGGGCCGGTTTTCCGGGGCCTGAGCAGTTTCGGATTCGACCGTGGCCGTCAAAGCCGGCTCGACCTGGTCGAGGCGTACCAGGGCCATGATCAGAGCGCCGACCAATATGCCTGCCAGCATCCAGACCCAGCCTGGAGCGGTTTCCCGGCTGGGTCTGCGACGGCTGTTGCGGTTTCTGTTCATCGGGTGGGAGAGACTGACATTATTTCGTGAATGTTGCCGTGAGTGTCGCCGTGAGTATTCCCGTGCATGGTCCCGGGAGGGGTCTCCGGGGATGTCTGGCTAATAACCCCGTGAGCAGTCTTTCGAGTCTTGCCCGGTGACATCCGGGGCTGTTCTTCGCTCACGGGAGAAATCGAGGGCGCATTGTATGTTGAAGTGGCGACTGCGGCTACCGCTCACTGCTCATAATCGGCAGGTCCTGCACAGATCCCGCAGGGTCCAAGGGCCTTTATGAAACACAGTTGCTGTTAACACTAGTTTCCGAGGGCACTGTTGAGGCGAAACCAACCGGCGATGCTGTGGCGATAGCGCCGGGCCGGCAGCACCTCATGGGGGAATTCCTCGCTGCGGAATACCACCAGGGTTCCGGCGGCGGGGACTACAGTGGCCACGGCTTCGCCGCCGGTATCGAGACCGGTTTCGTTGCCCTTGGCCTCGTAGATAATCAGTTCGCCGCCATCCTCGGGACCCCAGTCCCGGTTCAGATAGGTGACTACCGATAACACCCGGTTGGCCTGGCCGCGAAAGGCATCGACATGGGTCCGGTAAAAATCACCGGGAGCGTATTGGGCAAAATGGCTCTCAAACGCGGACAGGCCCAGATAGAGGTGACGGTTCAGGTAAGTCTTGAGCCCGGACGCCCAGTCCAGCCAGCGGCTTTCCGGATCTGTCTCCCCGGCTATCCATCGAATTTTACCCCGGCGCACATATTCGTTGGTGACATGGCCCAGCTTTCTGCCGATACCGGCGCTGGCAAAGCGGGCGCCGCCGGTACCCTGGAGTTGGGTCTGAAGGTCCCGGGTCAGGGTCGATGGCAGGCCTTGAGGCACCACGGAGAAACCCTGACGGGTCAGATCGGCAGCAATTCGCGCGAAAATCCATGCCGAATCCTCGCGGATGACATTGACCATGTCTTCGCCGGGATAATCTGAGGTTTTCATTGGCAGTCCATGGGGTATGGTTGTGTGTCTGGTGAGTCCGTCACGTTTGCCATTACTTTAGTTGAATGGTTGCGAGGTCAGAGGATCGCCAGCCAGGGGTCGTAGAGTCTCAAACCATATCCTGGGAATCCACATCTACTGACCAGCGCACCTGTCTCGGCGGCTTGTCGTTATCCAGAACCGCGCAAAGTCGGGTCAGTAATTGTTGCAATCGATGGCGGTTCTCGTCCAGTAATATCAGCTGGAAGCGGTAGCGCCCGCCCCGTTTCTCGAGGGGTGAGGGCAGAGGTCCCAGGTAGGTCAGCGCCGGGCCAGGGCTGGCCTCGAGTTCCGCCACCTGGCGCAATCTGCCGAGCATATCCCGGGCGGACTCCGCGGACTCCGACTCCGCCCTGAATATGGCCATGTGGCGAAAGGGCGGCAGGCCGGCTCGCTGTCTTTCATCGAGCAGGTCCCGAGCAAAGGCGGCATAGCCATCCCGGGTCAGACGTGTAATCAGGGGATGATCGCAGTGGTGGCTCTGCAAAATGACGGTGCCCGGCTTTTCGCCCCGACCGGCCCTGCCGGCTACCTGGGTAATCAGTTGTCCCATGCGCTCTGTGGCCCGAAAATCGGGACTGAACAGGCCATTGTCTGTATCCAGAATGGCGACGAGGGTGACGTTGGGGAAATGGTGGCCCTTGGCCAGGATTTGGGTTCCCACCAGGATACAGGCCTTGCCGTCGTCGACCCGGTCAATCAGCTGTTGCATGGCCTGCTTGCGTCTGGTGCTGTCCCGGTCCACCCGCAATACCGGGAACTGGGGGAACAGTGCCGACAGACCGTCCTCGCAGCGCTCCGTACCCTGGCCGAGGCAGACTAGGGCCTGGCTGGAACACTGGGGGCACCGATCCGGCAGAGGTTGCTGCTGTTCACACTGGTGACACAGCATTGCCCGGCGCTGGCGGTGTACTGTCATTCGTGTGGCGCAGTGCCGACACTCGGCAATCCAGCCACAGTCGTGGCACATCAGTGTCGGGGCAAATCCCCGCCGGTTGAGAAATACCAGCACCTGGTTGCCGTCTTTCAGTTCCTGGTCAATGGCTTCAAGTAGAGGGGCGGAGAGGCCGGTGGTCAGCTTTGCCCGGCGGATGTCCAGCAAGCGCCACCGGGGCTGACGGGCCGATCCCGGCCGACTGCTCAGCCGCTGTATTCGATAGCGTCCCCGAAGGCCGTTGTAGAGGCTCTCCAGTGATGGCGTTGCACTGCCCAGAATCAGCGGGATCTGTTCCCGGCTGGCGCGCATGACAGCGACATCGCGGGCCGAGTAGCGAAAGCCGTCCTGTTGCTTGAAAGAGGGGTCGTGTTCCTCATCGATAATAATAATTCCCGGATTGGCCAGGGGCGTGAAAACGGCTGAACGGGTTCCAATGACGACGCCTGCGGCGCCGGAGCGGGCATCATACCAGGCCTGAAGCCGTTCCCGATCCGTCAGCCCGGAATGGATCAGGGACACCTGTCCGCAAAACCGCTGGCGAAAGCGGTTGACGGTCTGGGGCGTGAGACTGATTTCCGGCACCAGCACCAGGGCCTGGCGGCCGTAGCGCAGAATCTTTTCAATGGCCTGAAGATAGACCTCGGTCTTGCCACTGCCGGTCTCCCCCTGCAACAGGCAGGTGTGGAACCCGTGCAATTCAAGGCTGTTCAGTGCCTGCTGTTGCTCCGGGTACAGGGGCAGGGGGCTCTCGGCCAGTATAGAGTGAGCGACCGCTGACTCTTTCAGGTCCCGGTCGTGCGGAGAGCTGCCGTTTGCTCCTGTGGGCTGTGGAACCGCCTCCACCAGGCCTTTTTTCACCAGGGCGCGAAGGGTATCGCGCTTGATGCCCTGTGCAGCCAGGGAATGTGCTGTCTGGATGCCGTTGGACCTGAGTATGCCCAGCAGCTTTTGCTGTTTCGGTGCCCGCGGCAGGGCATTTTCCGGCAGGCCCCGACCGTGCAGGCTCAATTGCCAGTGACTTTCAGTCTTCGTTGACGGCACCACACCCTGTCGCAGCAGAACCGGCAGGGCTGACATAAGGGCGTCTCCCGGTGGCTGCTGATAGTAGTTCCCGGCCCAGAGTATGAGGTCCAGCAAGCTGTCCGGGATCAGGGGCGCGGTGTCGATAACAGACCGGATTGCCCGCAATTTTTCTGCAGGCAGGGCACTTTCGTCACTCTGGCTTACTACCAGGCCAACCACGAGGCGCTTGCCAAAGGGGACTTGCACCCTGCAGCCGGGCGAAATGCGGTCACTTGCAGTTTTCGGCGGCAGATAATCAAACAATCGCCGCAGGGGCGAGGGTACGGCTACCCGGTAGATACAAGTCTTCGCCACGGCGTTGATGTCCGTCCAATATTGCCTTGAAAATGGGGGATTTTCTGGTAGTATGCGCGATCCGTTCACCCATGGCATACGGTGCCCGGCAGATCGAGCAAGTTAACGGACCGGGTCGCGGTGTGCAAGTACAGAGGACAAATCGATGAAAGCTGATATCCACCCCGGATACGGAAAACTGACTGCCAATTGCAGTTGTGGCAATGTGGTCGAAGTAGGCTCCACGCTGGCCAGCGAAATACACATTGATGTTTGTTCACAATGCCATCCTTTCTACACAGGCAAGCAGAAGGTGCTTGATGCCGGTGGTCGAATCGACCGATTCAACAAGCGTTTTGCTGCACGCATCAAGAAATAAATTCCGGTCTGTCCCTGGCGACAGCAACAATGCGCCCCGACGGTTGCGTCGAGGCGCATTTTTTTTTGCCGTTTTGTTGTCGACGATAGGTGTCGGCCTTTCCATCTATCCCTCCAGTCCGGCAGCTGATGTCCAGGTGCCGTCTTCAATCCGGCAGAATTGCCCGGCTTTTGCCCAAACGGAATCGGTTGTCGTCGCCGGCATCGATGATGGCGATACTCTGCGACTCGCCGATGGTCGACGGGTCCGTCTGATCGGTGTCAATACGCCGGAACTGGGCAGGCAGGGGCTACCGGACCAGCCTCTGGCCCAGAGAGCCCGAAAAGCTGTTCAGACCTTCCTTGCCGTGGGCAGTCGCGCCGGCCTGTTGTTGGATGCCGGGGGCAGGGATCACTACGGTCGAACCCTGGCTCACCTCTATGACAGCCACGGTAACAGTCTCGAGGTCTATCTGTTGAGTCGGGGGCTCGCCTGGCACGTGGCCATTCCTCCCAACCTGCGCCTGGCGGATTGCCTGGCGGCAGTGGAACAGGAGGCACGAAATGCGGGCAAAGGACTTTGGGGAAGTGCCGGCATTCCACCGGTGGCCGCGACTGCCGTTAACACCGGAGGTTACCAGCGAATCCGGGGTAAGCTGTTGGAGGTCCGCTTCAGCAGGGCCTGGTGGCTAAATCTGGAAGGGAATCTGGCAGCAGTGATCTACCCGGAACACCAGCATCGATTTGACCGCCGGCAATTGAGACAATTACAAGGTCGCCGGATTGAATTGCAAGGCTGGGTTTATCCTTCCGGATCCGCCAGATTCAGGCCCTGGCGAATGAAACTCGAGACGCCATTTGCGCTGGAACGGCTATAGCCCGGATTCCGTAAACGTTGCTGGCATGTGTACACTGGCTGAACAATCAGGAACTTGAATCGATGGGCGTTCTGGTCCCTCGGTAATGAAACCCGATTGGAGGCTGACACAGAAATTCAGGGATTGCGAAAAAAAAGGAGAGCAGCGCCGCAAGGCAACTGCTCCCAAGGGGGGGTAGGAAACGGTGAGGAGAATCGGCTTCAGCCAGTAGTCTGCTCCTTGGCGGGCGCTTTTCTTGGGGTTGCCTTCCTGGCCGGCCGCGCTGTGGTTTTCTTTTTCGGTGCCGATTCCGTCGTCTTTGTCTCTGCCACCGGTGCGGATAAGGCTGGCACTGCCAGCGCTGGCGTCACGGCACCCGGAAAAAGGGGTTCAGTCACTTTCCTGACAACAGCCAGGTAATTTTCGGCAAGTTCCTGTGCCTTGGCCACCACGGCGCCGTCAACGGCATAGAACTCTCCGGCTTCAGATTTGAAGTCTTCAAAAGCAGCGGTATTGTCTTCCACCAGCGCCTGCAGTTTTTCCCGAATCAGGTCGTTCTGTGCAATGCTGCTTTCAAAGGCCTCGGTAAAGTTTCTGGCAGAGCTGAATTGCTGAAGACCGGCGACACTGGTTTCAGTCAGGTCGGCAATGGCGGCGCTGTAGCGCTTGATCGAGTCCTCGACAAACCGTACCTGAACCTCACAGGCTTGGGTCATGGCTGTCATGGCCTTGTCGAAACTGGCCTGAATCCCGGTCGGCGTGAAATCCACTGGCATCAATAGTCTCCCTAAATCAATAAATTCATCGCACTGGCAACTGTAAACCAGCTTCTGTTGTTTGTGCGATGCACAACGTAAGTGAAATATACTGTCGGTAACCGTGACTGTCAAGCATTAATTGTGCTTTGCACAAACAAGAATTGGGCCAAAGTTGACAACAAGATGGTTCTGATCGAGTTGTTCACGCCTAATTGTCGGAATATCGATGCTGTTTTGGTCTAGTTGCCGCCAGATGACTCTGGACGGAAATAATGATGGCCCCCGGTACTTTCAAACAGCTTTTTTGTTCAGATCAGGGTTTTGAGGGAGACGATGGGGGTTGGTGAACGTAAACGGGGCAAGGGAAATTGACGGAGCTGCCTTAAAAAGTGGTGCAACGGAAGGCGGTGCAAAAAAAAGCAGGGTTCAGCGGGATGAAAACCGCTTAAAAACAGTCTTCATGCCGTGGCAGGCATTCATTTGACACCGGGATCCGCCTTCACATCCCGAGAATATTACCATCCCAAACAGTCCAGCCTGCCAATACTATCGAAAAGACCTGTTGGGAAGCTGAAAATCCGCCGGATGATCGGCGGACTTGCTGATCCAGTTGAGCCTGTAAAGCCTGATAGCGATACAGAAAAACCCTCTTTATTGTTGGGAATGAGGCTTCTATTTGGCTGCCATGGCAGGGGAAAACATGGTTTCTGTCGCTTCCTTGACCGAGGCAATCGAGTCTTCGGTAAATTCTCTGGC